>NZ_NGFN01000009.1 GCF_002148965.1 Streptomyces swartbergensis
GGGCTTACGGTGGTCAGGTGGCGGTGGTACGGCGGTGGACGCGTGCCTCCCACGGCTGCAGGGTGTGGTGGGTGGCCAGTGGGTCGGTCGCGGCGRCGTTGGCGATGAGGAGTTCGGAGTTCTGCCAGCCGTCGGGGACGGTGACGGGGACGGGGAGGCCCGTGAAGTTGGCCAGGACGAGGAGTTCGGTGGTGGCGGTGGAGCGGGTGAAGGCGTAGACCTGCTCGTCGTCGGGGAGCAGCATCCGGAAGTCGCCGTCGACGAGGGCGGGTTCGGTGTGGCGCAGGGCGATCAGACGCCGGTAGTGGTGGAAGACGGAGTCGGGGTCGGCGAGCTGCGCCTCGGCGTTGACGCGGGTGTGGTCGGGGTTGACCGCGATCCAGGGCCGGCCGGCGGTGAACCCGGCGTGGTCGGTGGTGTCCCACTGCATCGGCGTACGGGCGTTGTCGCGGCCGCGGGAGCGCAGCCCGGCCAGGATCCGGTCCTCGTGCACGCCGAGGGCGCGCTGTTCGCGGTAGTGGTTGAGCGACTCGATGTCGCGGAAGTCGTCTATCGACGCGAACGGGGCGTTGGCCATGCCCAGTTCCTCGCCCTGGTAGACGTACGGGGTGCCGCGGTGCAAGTGGAGGACGGTGGCCAGCATGGTCGCCGAGCGCGTGCGCAGGACGGGGTCGCTGTCGTCGCCGAAGCGGGAGACGATCCGCGGCTGGTCGTGGTTGTTCCAGTACAGGCTGTTCCAGCCGCTCTCGGCCAGGCCCATCTGCCAGCGGCCGAGGCTGGCCTTGAGGTCGGTGAGCTTCAGCGGGCGGGCGTCGAACTTGCTGGGCCCGTGGTCCAGGGCGACGTGCTCGAACTGGAAGACCATGTCCAGCTCGCGCCGCGCCGGGTCGGTGAAGAGCTTGGCCTCGTCGATGGTGACGCCGGGCATCTCGCCGACGGTCAGGAGCCTGCGCGGGTGGCCGGCGAACACCTCGCGGTGCATTTCGGCGAGGTACTCGTGGATGCGTGGCCCGCAGACGTAGAAGGGCGTGCCGTCGCCGTAGCGGCCGCCGTCGGGCACGATCCCGTCGGGCAGGGCCGGGTCCTTGGAGATGAGGTTGATGACGTCCATGCGGAAGCCGTCCACACCCCGCTCCAGCCACCAGCGCATCATGGCGTGCACGGCCTGCCGTACCTCGGGGTTGTCCCAGTTCAGGTCGGGCTGCTTGCGGGAGAAGGTGTGCAGGTAGTACTCGCCGCTCGCCTCGTCGAACGTCCAGGCCGGGCCGGAGAACCACGACCCCCAGTTGTTCGGCTCCGCACCCGGCGTGCCCGGCTGCATGCCCTCGCGCGCCGGACGCCAGATGTACCAGTCGCGCCGCGGGCCGTCCGGGCCGCCGTCGCGGGAGGCGGTGAACCAGGCGTGCTCGTCGGAGGTGTGGTTCACGACCAGGTCCATGACCAGCTTCATGCCGCGCTCGTGGACCCCCGCCAGCAGCCGGTCGAAGTCGGCCAGCGTCCCGAACAGCGGGTCGATGCCCTGGAAGTCGCTGATGTCGTAGCCGTTGTCGTCGTGGGGGGAGGGGTAGACCGGCGACAGCCACAGCACGTCCACGCCGAGCTGGGCGAGGTAGTCCAGACGCCCGGTGATCCCCTGCAGGTCGCCGATGCCGTCCGCGTTCGAGTCGGCGAAGGAGCGCGGGTAGATCTGGTAGACCACCGCGTCCTTCCACCAGGCGGCGGTGTCGGCGGGCGTGTTCAGGGGCACGGTTGAACCTCGTGTCGGGGGGAGGGCGAGCGGGAGCGGGGATGGCCGGGTGGTGGTCGGTCGAGTGGCTGTCAGCCGGGTGATGACCAGTCGGGCGGTCGTCAGGAGATGGCGGCGCCGACGGCCTCGCGAATGACGAGGCAGGCCGCGCCCCGCGCCCACAGGTCGTGGGTGACGGGGTCGATGTGGATCTGGCAGTCGCGCGCCGCGTCGGAGAACGCGTGCGCATCGAGCGCCTGCTGCATGGCCGGGCCGAACAGGTCGTGGGCCACGGCCCCTTCCCCAGCGATGATGATCTTCTGCAGGTTGAGCAGGTTGCACAGCCCCGCCAGGCCCCGTCCGAGCGCGGCGCCGACCTCGGCGAAGGCGGCGCGGGCCACGGTGCGGGCGGCGGAGTGCTCGCCGCGGGCGAGGGCGATGGCGTCCGCGATGGTGGTGCAGTCGGTGATGCCGCCGTCCTGGATGTGCCGCAGTACGGCACGGTCGCCGGCCAGCGCTTCCAGGCAGCCCCGGCGTCCGCAGCTGCACATCGGGCCGGCGGGGTCCAGCGGCAGGTGGCCGAGTTCGCCCGCCATGCCGCTGGTGCCCGCATACAGGCTGCCGCCCAGCTGCAGACCGCAGCCGATGCCGGGCCCGACGGTGACGACGGCGAAGGAGTCCACGTCCCGGCCCGCACCGAACCAACGCTCGGCGACAACCAGGGTGTTGACGTCGTTGTTGACGGTGACCATGAGGCCCGTCGCCGCCGCCAGGGGCCCCGCGACGTCAACCTTCGTCCAGCCCAGCAGGGCGGAGTAACGGCAGACACCGGCGGCGGGATCGACGTGACCGCTGACTCCCACCCCGACCCCCAGGACCCGGTCCGCCGCCTGCGGGGCCTCTTCCAGCAGGCCCGAGGTCAGGGCCGCGGCGGCGGACAGCGCGGTCTCGGGGCGGCAGTCGGCGATCGGCTGCTCGGCCCTGGCCAGCACATTGGCCGCCATGTCGGTGACCACACCGGACACCTGCCCGGGCCCGATCTTCATGCCCACCACGACGTGCTTGTCGGGGTTGACGTGCAGCAGCTTCTGCGGCCGGCCCCGCCCCTGCGGCACGGCGTCCGTCTCGCGCAGGTAGTCGTGCTCCAGCAGCGGGGGCAGCATGCGCGTGACGCTGGAGGGCACCAGGCCCAGCCGCTGGGCGAGCTGGGTGCGCGAGAGCGGGCCGACGGTGAGCACGGTGGCGAAGATCTCCGCGCGGGTCTGCTCACTGACGAGGTCCGAGAAGGGAATCGGGGCGGGGCTCATCCCTGGTGCCTCCAGCGTGAGTGCGGTGACGTCAGTCGGTTGCGACGTCGCACCATGAAGTGGCTCCATCCGTCGTGAGCAGGGTCGGTGCGGCTCGACCGGTTACCTGCGGATGACGGGAGTGTGTCCCGTGTTTTTTCGTGCGTCAAGAAAGAAAAAACCGGGTTTACGCAACCGTGACGTGGGCTCGCGCCGTTACGGTGCGCTCGTCAGGGCTGGGTTGGGGCCCGCTGATGGGTCAAGTGGCGACAGATCCGGCCCATTTCGTTGACTAGATGAAGAAAATCGGCTGGTTGGATCCGGTCATCCAGCCATCCCGTGTCGCACGCCTTCCGCTGCGCTTGGCCACAGCGCTCCTCATGCATTCGGTGGCTGGGGATGATGGGCTGACCGTCCTCGATCAGGTGGCACAGGCGGCCCAGCAGTACGCTTCACTACCGACGGTCACACCGAGCACCCGTACGCGGACCGGCTGCTCGCGGGGATTAAACGCCTGGACCGGCACCCAGCGGTCCGGGGGGGGACCCGTGTGTGGGCCAACTACCTCCAGGACGCCGATCTGTTCACCGAGCCACGGCCCGTACAGTTCGGCGAACTCGCCACCATGACTGTGGACCGGGGAATCGACGACCGGTGGTGGGGGCCGGCTCCGTCCGGCGCCGCACCGGCGGACGACCAGGGCCCGTCCGCCGGGGGACAGGAAAGCCTGGACACCGTGCTAGCCGCTGCGGACGCGGACACCCAGGATCTTCTCAGTCTGCTCCAGGACGGGGACAGTGATGGCGACGCCGGCGCTCCCCGACGAAGAAGCCCCGGAAACAAGGCCAGGTCCGCAGGGCGACGGACGTCCCGTCGGGGAGGAACGAACAGCGCGAGGCGAGGCCAGTGATGTACTCCGTGATCCTTGATGAACCCGAGCTGGAATTCGGCGGCGCGGCCCGGCACATCGATCCGAGGTTCGGCATCACGAACTACGGTCCCGCCGATCTTGGCGCGGCTGATGCTCCCCGAGCAATCCGTGTCGGCCTGGTCGGCCCGGCGGACCAACTCGAGGGGTTGCGCCGGTGGCTGGAGCGCTGCCGGGAGCCGATCGCGGCCAAGGACGAGCAGTACCCGCATCTGTTCCCGGAATTCCCCGGATGTGACACCGACCGCGGTCTGCACACCACCCTGGTCTTCAGCGACCGGAACACACGCGCGATCAGTAGCCGGGACCTCCGCGCCATTGAAACCGCCGACGGCCCGGCTGCTCTGACCACGGCCGTGAGCGTCTACGCGGAAGAGATCAGGGCACTGGCCGACGAGAACCGGGTCGATGTCCTCCTCGTCGCCAGACCTGAGCAACTCGTCGAGACGGTCGGCCGGTCATCCGGTCATCCGGACGCATCCGGTGATCCTTCGGAGAACGCCCCTGACGATCCGCCGCTGGGCCAGTTCGCCAACTTCCACGACCTGCTCAAAGCCCGGCTGCTGAACCTGCGCCAGCCCATCCAGATCATCCGGCGCAGCACCTGGGACGAAGCTACCCGCCCGCCCGAGGGCCACAGCCGACAGGACGAGGCCAGCCGCGCCTGGAACCTCCACGTCGCCCTCTACTACAAGGCCGGCGGCGTCCCCTGGCGCCTCCTGCGCAGCCCCACCGATCTCACCACCTGCTACGTCGGCATCGCGTTCTACCGCAGCGACGACGGAAACGCCCTGAACACCTCGGTCGCCCAGGTCTTCAACGAACGCGGGGACGGAGTGATCGTGCGCGGAGGACCGGCACGGATCAGCCGCACCGACCGCCAGCCACCACCTGGCGCGCGCCGACGCGCACGCCCTCCTGCTCCAGGCACTGGACGCCTACCGGCGCGAACACCACACCGCGCCCGCCCGCATCGTGCTCCACAAGACCTCATCCTTCACCGGCGAGGAGACAGACGGCTTCCAGGACGCCGCGGACGAACGGTTCATCGACACGCTGGAGATGAGCTGGGTCACCAGCAGCGAAGGAGCCGCCACCTTCCGCCCCCGGCGACGCGCCGCCCCTGCGCGGCACCCTCGCGGTCCTCGGCGGCGCCGAACGGCCCTGTTCTGCACGAAGTATTCGGACATGATGTCCACAGTTCGGGCAACCGGACCGCCCCTGCAGCCCGGCGTGCCACAGCCACGCTGACCGGAGACCGGGTTCTCGCAGCCGTCGCAGAAGCTGAGTACGACGGCGCCGCTGGCCGGCTGAGCCCGGTAGCACTGACTGAACCAGTGCTTCACCCACGGCTGCCCGTTGGCGTCCTTGGCGGGGAAGGCCCGTAGTAGACCCAAAAGGTCGATGTCGGAGGCGACCGCGTGCTTCGTCAGAAAGCCCCGGAGCTGAACGTAGTTGTTCTGGACCTCCTGTTCGGTTTCCCCGTTACGGTCGGCCACGGTGATCATCAGCTCGTAGCACCGGTTCTCGACCAGCTCCGCTTCGGGGTCCTTGGACAGCAGGAGCCGCGCGGCTTGTTCGGCAAAGGCCGACGGTCGACCGCTCTCGATCAGAAGGAGTCCGGAGTCGCTCTGAGCGACCCACAGAGCAAGTGGCCATTGCCCGAGAGGCACGCGGCACAAGCGGAAGACATCCGCATGCGAGCGCACCTCGCGGCAGCCGTCCTCCAACGCCCGCCAAAGCAGGCGTGTTACACCGGCCTTCCATGCCGGGGGAAAACCCATGGCGTCGCTGGAAGGCTGAGCGGAGCTCCACAGCGCCTTCTGCTGGTTGGCCTGAATCCCCGCCAGACCCGCTGCCAGCAGTTCGATCGTCATGTAGTCGTCGGCCAGGTCAGGAGACACCTGCTCCAAACGTGACAGCCGTGCCGGATCCCCCGGCAGCGTTGCTTGGGCGGCCAAGAGAACCCCTCAATGATCACCAAGTGCAACTGAAAGATAGCAGAGGGTAGGCGATGCTCGGTGCCGGGGTTGCGTTGAGTGGAGATCGAACACGCGTCGAGATGCCCGCAAGGGGTGGAGTCGGGCACCGCGAGGCCGAAGCGTCTCAAATGGTGAGATCCATTTCAAGTGACGCCGGTCACGTGCAAGGTGAACGCCGCTCAAACGCATATGCAAATGGCGATTTGAGCGGCGGTCTACTGGGGAGTCGACGGGCTGGTCGAGAAGTCCTGCGGTGCCCGAGTCGGCGGGTGGGTGAAACCTCGCTGCAGCAACCTATTGACATGACATTTGCCTGGCGGCATGGTTCTGGACTTAGAGCCAGTTTTAAAGCGCTCTAAATCCATCCGTCGCCATCTGCGCCGGCCTCCACGACGGGGCTCCGGAGCGAAGGGGAGCCAGCCTGATGTCATTCGAAGTGCTGACCATTGGCCGTGTGGGAGTGGACGTGTATCCGCTCCAGACGGGTGTGGGGCTGGCGGACGTCACCTCGTTCGGCAAGTACCTGGGTGGCAGCCCCACGAACGTTGCGGTGGCAGCGGCTCGGTACGGCCGTTCGGCCGCGGTGATCACGAAGACCGGCCGGGACCCGTTCGGGGACTTCGTCCGCAAGGCGCTGGACGGCTACGGCGTGGACTCGCGTTTCGTGGGGACCTCGGACATCGCGCCGACTCCAGTGACGTTCTGCGAGATCTTCCCGCCGGATGACTTCCCGCTGTACTTCTACCGCCTTCCCAAGGCTCCTGACCTGGACATCCAGCCCGACGAACTGGACCTGGCAGCGGTGCGCGAGGCTTCCGTTTTCTGGATGACCGGGACCGGGCTGAGCGAGGAGCCGAGCCGCTCGGCGACGCTTGCCGGTCTGCAGCACCGGGCCAAGGCGGGGACGACGGTGTTCGACCTGGACTGGCGGCCGATGTTTTGGAAGAGCACAGCCTCGGCCGACCCCGCCGAGGCGCGGTCGTACTACAGGGAAGCGCTGAGGCACACGACCGTCGCGGTCGGAAACATCGACGAGTGCGAGGTCGCCACCGGTGAGCGCGAGCCGTACGCCGCCGCGAAGGCGCTCCTCGCGGCTGGTGTGGAGCTGGCCGTGGTCAAGCAGGGCCCCAAAGGCGTCCTGGCCATGGATCGGGACGGCACGGCCACGGAGATCCCGCCCGTGAGCGTGGACGTCGTGAACGGCCTGGGTGCCGGTGACGCCTTCGGCGGCGCCTTGTGCCACGGGCTGCTGTCCGGCTGGGACACCCGGCGCACGGTGTCCTTTGCCAATGCCGCCGGGGCCATCGTGGCCGGCCGACTGGCCTGCTCGGAGGCGATGCCGACCGAGACCGAAGTCAACGCCAAGCTGGACGAGGTGCCCCGTGCCGTCTGAGAAGCTGAGCCGGATCGTGGACGACCGGGTGAAGAACCCCGGTGCCGTCGAGGCGGCCGCCGCCCGCCGTGTGAAGGCGACCTCGCTGCTGGGCGAGCACGGCAAGGCGATGATCATCGCCGCCGATCACCCGGCCCGCGGCGCCAACGGTGTCGGCGGCGATCCCAACGCCATGGCCGACCGTTTCGAACTCCTGGACCGCATGTGCATCGCCCTGGAGCGGCCGGGTGTGACGGGTGTCCTGGCCACCGCGGACATCCTGGAGGACCTGCTGCTGCTCGGCGTCCTGGACGGCAAGAGCGTGTTCGGCTCGATGAACCGGGCGGGGCTGGCAGGGTCCGTGTTCGAGATCGACGACCGGTTCACCGGCTATGACGCCGAGACGATCGCCCAGATGGACTTCGACGGCGGCAAGATGCTCACCCGCATCGCCCTGGGCGACCCGGCCACCCCCTCCGTCCTGGAGAACACGGCCCAGGCCGTGAACGAGCTCAACGACCGGCAGTTGATCGCGATGGTCGAACCGTTCCTGTCCGTGTGGCAGGACGGCAAGATCCGCAACGACCTGTCGACCGACGCCGTCATCAAGTCGATCACCATCGCCTCCGGGCTCGGCCGGCGCACCGCCTACACCTGGCTGAAGCTGCCCGTCGTCGAGGACATGGAGCGCGTCCTGGCCTCCTCGACGCTGCCGGCGCTGCTGCTGGGCGGTGAGGTGAAGGACGCGGATGCGGCGTTCGCGTCGTGGGGCAAGGCGCTCAAGCAGCCCACCGCGCAGGGCCTGGTCGTCGGCCGCTCCCTGCTCTACCCGTCCAACGGTGATGTGGCCGGCGCGGTGGACAAGGCGGTGAGCTTGCTGTGAGCGGGACGAGCAAGTACCACCTTCCCAAGGGGACTTCGGGCGACGGCCCCTATGACCTCCTGGTCACGCCGGAATCGGCGGGCTGGGGATACTCCGGGCTCAGGATCCTGACCCTGAAGCCCGGTGAGGCACACGCCCTGTCCACCGGAGACTCCGAGTTCCTGGTCCTGCCGCTGACGGGCTCGTGCACCGTCACCACGGACGGCACGGTCTTCGAACTAGCCGGCCGGACAGGCGTGTTCGCCTCCGCCACCGACTTCGCGTACCTCCCTCGCGAGTCGGAAGCCCTGATCAGCAGCGCGCACGGGGGAAGGTTCGCGCTGCCCTCCGCCCGTACCGAGCGGGGAGGTCAACCGGCTCGGTACGGGCGCAAGGAGGACGTCCCGGTGGAGCTCCGCGGCGCCGGGGCGTGCTCGCGCCAGGTCAACAACTACTGCCTGCCCGGCACCTTCGAGGCCGAGCAACTGCTGGTGTGTGAAGTACTGACGCCCGGCGGGAACTGGTCGTCGTATCCGCCGCACAAGCACGACGAAGCCCGCCCGGGCCAGGAGTCGGAGCTGGAGGAGATCTACTACTTCGAGGTCTCCGGCGACGGCAACGGCTTCGGCTATCAGCGGGTCTACGGCACTCCCGAGCGCCCCATCGACGTCCTCGCCGAGATCCGCTCCGGCGACACGGTGCTGATCCCGCACGGCTGGCACGGTCCGTCGATCGCCGCGCCGGGCTACGACCTGTACTACCTCAACGTCATGGCCGGTGCCGGGAAGGACCGCGCCTGGCTGATCTGCGACGACCCGGCACACGGGTGGGTGCGCACCACCTGGGACGCCCAGGACGTCGACGACCGGCTCCCCTTCGAAGGACTCAACGACCGATGAACACCGTCCGACTGACCACCGCCCAAGCCCTGGTCCGATTCCTGGCCGCCCAGTACAGCGAGCGCGACGGCCAGGAGCAGCGGCTGATCCCCGGCGTGTGGGGCATCTTCGGCCACGGCAACGTCGCCGGCATCGGCCAGGCCCTCCTCCAGGCCGCCACCACCGGCGAGGCCGACCTGCCCTACTACCTGGCCCGCAACGAGCAGGGCATGGTCCACGCCTCGGTCGCCTACGCCAAGATGCGCGACCGGCTGGCGGCCTTTGCCTGCACCGCCTCCACCGGCCCCGGCTCCACCAACATGATCACCGGTGCGGCGCTGGCCACCACCAACCGGATCCCGGTCCTGCTGCTGCCCTCGGACATGTTCGCCACCCGCGCCGCCGACCCGGTGCTCCAGCAACTGGAGGACACACGGGGTGGGGACGTCACCGTCAACGACGCCTTCCGCGCCGTCTCCAAGTACTTCGACCGCATCCAGCGCCCCGAACAACTCGTCCCCGCCGCACTCGCGGCGATGCGGGTGCTGACCGACCCGGTCGAGACCGGTGCGGTCACCCTCGCCCTGCCGCAGGACGTGCAGGCCGAGGCGTACGACTGGCCGCTCTCCTTCTTCCGGCGCCGGGTGTGGCATGTGGGCCGCCCGGTGCCGGAGCCCGCCGCCGTCGAGCGGGCGGTGGCGTTGCTGCGCACTGCGAAGAAGCCGCTGATCGTGGCCGGCGGCGGTGCCGTGTACTCCGGGGCCGAGACCGTGCTGCGGGCCTTCGCCGAGGCCACAGGGATCCCGGTCGCCGACACGCATGCCGGCAAGGGCGCGGTGCCGTGGGACCACCCCTACGCGGTGGGAGGCATCGGCTCGACGGGCTCCTACGCGGCGAACGAGCTGGCTCGCGAGGCCGATGTGGTTCTCGGTGTCGGCACCCGGTACTCGGACTTCACGACCGCCAGCCACACCGTGTTCGGCAACCCGGACGTCACCTTCGTCAACCTCAACGTCGCCCGCCTGGACGCCGTCAAGCACTCGGCGGAGCCCCTGGTCGCCGACGCCCGGCTCGGTATCCAGGCCCTCGTCGGCGCGCTCGACGGCTGGGAGGTGGCCGAGTCCTACCGCCGTCGTACCCGTGAACTGATCGCCCGTACACGGGAGATCGAGGAGACCTGCTTCGCCCCGGAACGCAACACCGGTGACCTGCCCGCCCAGACCCAGATCCTCGGCGCGCTGAACGACGTCCTGGACGACCGTGCCGTGGTCATCAACGCGGCCGGATCCATGCCGGGTGACCTGCAGCAGTTGTGGCGGGCCCGAGACCCGAAGGCATACCACGTGGAGTACGCGTACTCCTGCATGGGCTACGAGGTCGCCGCCGGTGTCGGCGCCAAGATGGCCGATCCCTCGCGCGAGGTCGTCGTCCTGGTCGGTGACGGCTCGTATCTGATGATGGCGCAGGAGATCGTGACCATGGTCTCCGAGGGCCTGAAGGTGATCATCGTCCTGGTCCAGAACCACGGGTTCGCGTCGATCGGCTCGCTGTCGGAGTCGCTCGGCTCACAGCGCTTCGGCACCAAGTACCGCTACCGGGACGGTGGTTCCGGCCAGCTCGACGGCGACGTCCTGCCCGTCGACCTCGCGGCCAACGCCTCCTCGCTCGGCGCGGACGTCCTGCACGCCACCTCCGTCGAGGCATTCCGCTCCGCGATGGACAAGGCGAAGGCGGCCACCCGCACCATCGTCGTGCACGTCGAGACCGACCTCTACGGACCCAACCCGCCCGGCCACGGCTGGTGGGACGTCCCCGTCAGCCAGACCTCTGCCCTCGACACCACCCGCACGGCGTATGAGACCTACGCCGCCCACAAGCAGGCCCAGCGCCACTACCTGTAAGGACGTGCCTCCCATGACCACCATCCCGCACTGGATCAACGGCTCTCCCACTCAGGGCGCCGCCACCGCCACCCAGCCCGTGTTCAACCCGGCCACCGGCGCTGAGCAGGCCCGTGTCGTCCTCGGCGGCAGCACGGACATCGACGCCGCCGTCCAGGCAGCGAGTGCCGCCTTCGAGACGTGGCAGGACTCTTCGCTCTCCCAGCGCGTCCAGGTGATGTTCGCCTTCCGCCAGTTGCTCGTGGAGCACGAGGAGGAGCTGGGCCGGATCATCTCCGCCGAGCACGGCAAGACCGTCGACGACGCCCGCGGTGAGATCACCCGCGGCCGCGAGGTCGTCGAATACGTCTGCGGCCTCGGCGATGTCCTCAAGGGCAGCTTCTCCGACCAGGTCTCGCGTGGCGTGGACGTGCACGACTTCCGCCAGCCGCTCGGTGTGGTGGCTGGCATCACGCCGTTCAACTTCCCGGCGATGGTGCCGCTGTGGATGCACCCGGTCGCGATCGCCACCGGCAACACCTTCATCCTCAAGCCCTCCGAGCGGGACCCCTCCGCCGCCAATTTCGTCGCCGAGCTGTACAAGAAGGCCGGTCTGCCCGACGGCGTCTTCAACGTCGTCCACGGCGGCAAGGACGCGGTCGACGCCATCCTGACCCACCCCGGCGTCGAAGCCGTCTCCTTCGTCGGCTCCACCCCCATCGCCAAGTACGTGCACGAGCAGGCGACTTCGCACGGCAAGCGGGTCCAGGCCCTGGGCGGCGCCAAGAACCACGCCGTCGTCCTGCCCGACGCCGACCTGGAGTTCGCCGCCAACCACATCACTGCCGGCGCCTACGGCTCCGCCGGTGAGCGTTGCATGGCCGTGTCGGTGGCCGTCGCCGTCGGTGACGCGGCCGACGCCCTGGTCGAGATCCTCACCCGCAAGGCAAACGATGTGCAGGTCGGCCCCGGCGATGTGCCCGGCACCGAGATGGGTCCCTTGGTCACCAAGGCCGCCCAGGAGCGCGTCGAGAACGCCGTCGGCACTGCCGCCACGCAGGGCGCGACAGTGGTCGTCGACGGCCGCGGCCTGAAGATCGACGGCCACGAGGAGGGCTTCTTCACCGGCCCCTCCCTCCTCGACCACGTCACCACCGAGATGGACGCCTACAAGGAGGAGCTGTTCGGCCCGGTCCTCGCGATCGTCCGCGCCGAGTCCCTCGACCAGGCCATCGACCTCATCAACGCCAACCCCTACGGCAACGGCACCGCCCTGTTCACCGCCTCCGGCGAAGCCGCCCGCCGCTTCCAGCGCAAGATCAAGATCGGCATGATCGGCATCAACGTCCCCGTGCCCGTCCCGATGTCGTACTACTCCTTCGGCGGCTGGAAGGACTCCCTCATCGGCGATTCCCCGATCCATGGCCCCGAGGGCATCCGCTTCTACACCCGGCCCAAGGTCGTCACCAGCCGCTGGCCGCAGCCCAAGCAGCAGGTCACAGCCGGGTTCAACTTCCCCACCTCCAGCTGACGACCGACGTCATCCCGCCCCCGCACTTCCGAGGATCAGGAAACCCCCATGACCGTACGCGTAGGAGTGATCGGGGCCGGCTGGATCGGTCAGGAACACATCCGCAGGCTCACCGAGACCGTGACCGGCGCCCAGGTCACCGCAGTCACCGACATCGACCCCACCCGCGCCGAGGAGGCGGCGGCGAGGGCCGGCGCCCGTGTCCTGCCCGACGGCGCTGCCGTGGTCGCGGCGGACGACGTCGACGCGGTGCTCGTCACCTCGTGGGGCCCCACCCACGCCGAGCACGTACTGAACGCGATAGCCGCCGCCAAGCCGGTCTTCTGCGAGAAACCCCTCGCGACGACCGCGGAGGACTGTCTGCGCATCGTCGAGGCCGAGCGTGCCCACGGCCGCCGCCTGGTCCAGGTCGGCTTCATGCGCCGCTACGACGCCGGGTACCGCCAGATGAAGCAGGTCATCGACTCCGGCCGTATCGGCGAGCCGCTCGTGGTGCACTGTGCCCACCGCAACCCGACCGTGCCCGAGTCGTACCACACCGACATGGCCGCGCTCGACTCGGCGGTCCACGAGATCGACGTACTGCGCTGGCTCCTCGACGACGAGATCGTCTCCGCCCAGGTGGTTGTGCCGCGCTCCACGAGCAAACGGTTCGCGCACCTCAAGGACCCGCAGATCATGCTCTTCGAGACCGCCAAGGGTGTCCGCATCGACCTGGAGGTCTTCGTCAACTGCCAGTACGGCTACGACATCCAGTGCGAGACCGTAGGCGAGGAGGGCCTCGTGCGGCTGCCCGACCCGGCCGCGGTGGGCGTGCGCACCGCCGGTCAGCACAACACGGCCGTGCTCACGGACTGGGTGGGCCGCTTCGTGGACGCCTTCGACACCGAGTTCCGCGAGTGGATCGCCGAAGTCGCCGTCGGCAACGAGCCCAGCGGTCCGTCCGCCTGGGACGGCTACGCCGCGACCGTCATCTCCAACGCGACGGTCGAGGCACGGAAGACGGGCCGCATCGTCACCACGGACATGAAGCCCAGGCCCGCCTTCTACGGCGGCACCGAGTGAGGGCCGCCCCCCTCGGCTCCGGCGTCCTGCACGTCTGACAAAGCGCCACCCGATCGGCCGTCCGCTCCTGAGAGCGGACGGCCGACGCCTTTTGCGGGCGGCCCGCCCTTTGCCAGGTGATCGGGGCGACGGGCATCCTCCGTGGGCCACTTTCCGCCCGGTCCCGCAAGGTGTGGGGGTGGCCAGCTCACGGTCTTCCTGCATCGGCAGTCAGGGCCGGCCGACAGGGGTTCTTCCCCTCCCGCCTGTCCACTACCCGTCCTCGGAACGCCGCTGGTGCCCTGCGCCGGCTTGCCTGTGGACTCGACGACGCCGAACGTCGCCTGCGGCTCCTGGGCCCTGGCGCCGCATCTATGTGCACGCACGCAAACGAGCCGCTCAGGGCGGTTCAGCCCTGAGCAGCTCGCAGCTTGCCGGTTCAAGGAAGACGCAGCGTGAGGCACGATCCACTACCGCGCCTCACGCGCTCAGACGTCGGCGTCCGCCTGGAGCTGGGCCAGTTCGGCCTCAAGGTGGGCCATGGCCTCACCGCCGGCCATCAGATCGGTGATCTCTTCACGCGTACGTTCTCCCTTGCGGAAGTCGTCGGCCTTCTGGCCGCGGATGAGAACGGCGAAGTGGTCGCCGACCATCATGGCGTGGCGCACGTTGTGGGTGACGAGGATGACCGCGACGCCCTTGGCACGCGCCTGCATGACGATCCGCAGGACGTGCGCGGCTTCCTTGACACCGAGCGCGGCGGTGGGCTCGTCGAGGATGAGGACGTTGGCGCCGAAGTAGACCGCGCGGGCGATGGCCAGGGCCTGCCGCTCGCCACCGGAGAGGCTGCCGACCAGCCGGTTGCCGTCGGTGACACGGGTGATGCCCAGCGACTGCATCTCCCGGACCGCGATCTCACCGGCAAGCTTCTTGTCGAACAGCTTGAACGGACCGAAGCCCTTGGTGGGTTCGGCGCCGACGAAGAAGCAGCGGCCGACGCCCATCAGCGGGAAGGTGCCGCCGAACTGGTGCACGGTGGCGATGCCCCGGGTGCTGGCGTCGCGAGGGCTGTCGAATTCGACCGGCTCGCCGTTGATCTCGATGGTGCCGGAGGTCGGCTTGTGGAACCCGGAGAGGATCTTGATGAGAGTGGACTTGCCGGCGCCGTTGTCACCCAGCAGGCACAGCACCTTTCCGGCGTCCACCTCCAGGGAGATGTCCTGCAGCGCGTGAGTTCCGAGGAACGACTTGTTGACGTCGGTCAGGCGCAGAAGGGGTGTGGTCATGGTCATGCCTTCTTCGCGGTGCGGGGCTTGTAGGAGAGGGCGAGTCGGCGGAACGTGTTGTTCATCAGCACCGCAGCCAGGATGAGGATGCCGAGGATCAGGCTGGCCCAGTCGGAGTTCCAACCGGTGTAGTAGATGCCCTGGTTGACGATGGCAAACGTCAACGTGCCCAGCACGACGCCGAAGACGGAGCCGTAACCACCGGTCAGCAGCACACCGCCGACGACCACCGCGATGATGGAGTTGAAGACGAAGGACTGGCCGTTGGCGACCTGGGCGCCGTTGTAGAGGATGGTCTGGATCACGCCCACGAGGGCGGCGCCGAACCCGCTCGCCATGTAGAGGGCGATCTTCACCCGGTCGACGGGGATGCCGGTGGCGCGGGCGCTCTCCTTGTCACCGCCGATCGCGAAGATCCAGTTGCCGTACTTCATCATCTGCAGCAGCACGGTGACCACGACCGCGATGCCCAGCCACCAGAAGATCGCGACCTCGAACTGGCCGGCGATGAGCGTGCCGAACAGCGACTTGGAGAGCGGGTCCGGGCTGACCGGGACGCTGGTGGTGCCGGTGGTGATACGGGACAGGCCGAGGGTGAGGCCGGCCATGCCGGAGAGGGTGGCCAGCGTGATGACCAGGGAGGGGACGTTGGTGCGGGTGACGAGGACGCCGTTGACGAGGCCGGTCAGCAGGCCGAGGCCGAGCGCCAGCAGGATGCCGACGATCATCGGCGCACCCCAGTGGCCGGAGACGATGGCCAGCGTCATCGAGCTGCCCGCCAGCACCGAGCCGACGGACACGTCCAGCTCGCCGGCGATCATCAGCAGCCCGACCGGGATGGCGATGATGCCGAGCTCGGCAGCGATGTTCAGCCAGCTCGCGGCGCCCGCGGGGGCCAGGAACTTGTCGCCGCCGAAGATCGCGAAGAAGACGAAGACGGTGATCGTGCCGATGAGCGCGCCCGCCTCGGGACGGTGCCGCAACTGCCCCAGTACGCTCTCGGACTGCT
This sequence comes from Streptomyces swartbergensis, assembly GCF_002148965.1. Lineage (GTDB taxonomy): Bacteria > Actinomycetota > Actinomycetes > Streptomycetales > Streptomycetaceae > Streptomyces > Streptomyces swartbergensis. The sequence continues at coordinate 15,785 of NZ_NGFN01000009.1, forward strand.
TCGGTGGGGCGGCGGTGGTCTCTTTCTCCGCCGTCGTGTCAGGAAGTGAGGTTGTCATCGGAGTGAATCACCTTCGTGAATCTGATGGTGCCGCGAGGCAGGTTCGGGGAGAAGGCGCCGGGCCCGGGGAGAGGCCCGGCGCCGGGAGGTGGGTCAGCGCACGCCTGCCTTGGCGCCTGCGATCGCCTTGTCGACGTTGTCCTTGGTGACCAGCAGCGGGCCGGTCAGGATCGGGTTCTGCGGCGGGAGAACGCCGTAGGACAGGTACTGGTTGGCCATCGACACGACGTAGAAGCCCTGCAAGTACGGCTGCTGGTCGATGGCGAACAGTTGGGTGCCGGCCTTGATCCGATCGAGCTGGCTCTGCGAGAGGTCGAAGGTGCCCAGCTTCACCTTGCTGCCGACGTTCGCCTGCTTGATCGCGGAGGCGGCGCTGTCCGCGTCCCCGACACCGATCGTCACCACGGCGTCGATGCTGCTGTCCTGAAGCAGCGCGCCCTTGATCGCCTGCGTGACGGCGGACGGGTTGCCGAAGTTCGAGGAGGGCAGCGGGAGTTGCTTGGACGAGGAGCCCTTGCTGGTGGCGCCGTCCTTGATGCCCTTGCAACGGGCTTCCGAGTTGGCCGCGCCGGGCACGGTGTTGACGCACAGGATGTTCTTGGCGCCCTCTTCGGCGAACTTGACGCCGCCCGCCTTGCCCGCCTGGTAGTCGTCCGAGCCGATGTACTTCACGGCGCCGACCTTGTTGGCCGCCTCGATGCCGCCGGAGTTGTAGATGAAGACCGTGATGCCCTTGGCGATGGCCTGCTTGATCGCGGAGTCCTGGTTCTCGGGCACCCAGTCCGGGACCAGGATCGCCGTCGGGTTCTGCGAGATGGCGGTCTGCGTCAGCTTGGCGACGTCCGGGCCGAGGTTGTCGTAGTTGGCCGGGCCGAGATAGGTGACCGTTCCGCCGCCGGCCTTGACCAGCTTCGTCGCGTCCTCGACGCCGCGCTTGACCGTGGAGAAGAACGGGTCGTCGGACTTGCCGCCGATGACGACGATGGACACCTTGCCGGTCTTCGCCGTGGTCGTACCGCCGCCGGACGAGGCGGTCGCCTGGCCCGTGTCGCCGCCGGTGGCCTTGCCGCTGGCGCACCCGGTCAGCGCGGTGGCCGTCAGGGCGAGCAGGCTCAGCGCGGTCAGGCCCCTTCTGGAGAGACGACGATCGGTCGGCCGCCGGGTCTGTGTGCGTTCCATGTGCTGGGGTGCTCCTTCGTGTGCTGCCGGGCGGGTGCGTGAGCGGGGCCGGGCGGGTCTCGGATGTGGTGGTGTGTGCGAACCGGGGCCCCACGAATGGGTGGGGAAGCCCGGCACTGTCGAGAAACCAGGTTCCGCTCGGAGGGGGCGCAGCGGTGTCGGCGATGAGTGGAACGGCTCTTCACGGGGGGGTGTCCCGACACCGATGACGGCAACGCCGGACTCAGTGTTGGATAACGGCTTCGCGATCTTTTAAATCGATCTAAGCGGTGGCCAGAGCATGCTTGTGTTTCCGAAAGGTGTCAAGACGGTGCTCACGAAATGCACACCGTTCCGTTATCCGCCCATGAAAGCCGCACCGGCCACGTAATTCCCGTCGGTGCGACTGCACGACGCCGCCGGGCGAGGCGCACCTCGAACCCCCGGCGTGGAGCGGTTCGGCAGGATCAGCGTGGCGGGGCGGTGGTTCCGCGAACGACGAGGGAGGGAGCGAGGACGATCTCGCGGGACGCGGTACGGCCCTGATCGAGGCGTTCGACGACGGCCAGGACGGCCTGGCGGGCCAGCTCCTCGGCCTCCTGGCTGACCGTGGTCAGGTCGAAGCAGGCCAGCCGGGACAGGGTGTCGTCGTCATAGCCCACGACGGAGACATCGCCGGGCACGTCGACCCCGGCTCGCCGCAGGGCGGTGAGCAGGCCGATGGCACTGCGGTCGTTGAAGGTCACGACGGCGGTCGGCAGGTCGTCGTCGTCGAGCAGCTGTCGGCCGACCTTGTCGCCGGCTTCCTCGGTGAGGTCCCCGTGGAGGATGCTGATCTGCTCGTCGAGACCGTGGCGGCGCATGGCGCTGCGGTAGCCGCGGCGCCGGTCGGTGGCGATGACGCCCTTGCCGCCGTCGACGTAGGCGATGGCGCGGTGCCCGAGGCTCACCAGATGGTCGATCACCTGGCTGAGCCCGTCGTCGTCGGCGCTGCGCACGACGTCGAGGCCGGCTCCGCTGATCCGGCGACCCAGCGAGACGACGGGGGCCTGGCGGTCGAGGTCGGCGAGGACGGAAGCGGGGGCCACCGGACCGATCAGGATCAGCGCCTCGCAGCGGAAGGCCAGGAGGGTCTCGACAGCGGTGCTCTCGTCGCGGGTTCGGGTCTGGGTGCTCAGGACGAGGTCGTAGCCGACCTCCTCGGCGGCCGTATGCAGATGCTCGACCAGTTCGGCCTGGAAGGCGCTGTGGATGTCGATCATCACGCCGAGCAGCCGGCTGCGCTTGCTGGCCAGGGCACTGGCGGTGCGGTCCGGGCGGTAGCCGAGGTCGGCGGCGGCCTTCAGGACGCGCTGCCGGGTGCGCTCGCTGGGGCCGGGCACGCCCCGCAGCACCAGCGACACCGACGCGGTGGAAAGGCCGACGCGCGCGGCGACATCCTCCAGCCGGGGACGCGGAGTCGCTCCGTTGCCACCCGCGGTGGCAGCGGAATCGAACTCGTTCACACGGCCTCCCGGGGATTTGCGGCAACACCCTTGACATCTGCCTGTGACGCCGCTGATAGTACCAGCACTTAAAGCGCTTTAATCGAGGTCTTGGCCGACTGCCCCGGGACGAACCAGGAGACCCCATGACTCTCGGCCCCACATCCCCCTAGTCACGGCGCCGCGGCGCGCCGGAGAGGAAACGTCATGAGCGCAAGGCCGATCGGGGTGGCGGTCATCGGGGCCGGAATGGCGGGCAGAGCCCACCTCAACGGCTACCGACAGGCCACGTCCCTGTACGGCGCCGGGCTTCCCGAGGTGCGCCTGGTCGCCGTAGCCGATGCTCACGAGCCCTTCGCCCGGGACGCCGCCCGCCGTTACGGCTTCGAGCGCGCCGAGACCGACTGGCGTGCGATCGTCGAGGCCGACGACATCGACGCGGTCAGCGTCGTGGTCGCCAACCATCTGCACCGGGAGATCGTCGAGGCCCTGCTGGCGGCGGGCAAGCACGTGCTGTGCGAGAAGCCGCTGGCGCCGTCCGTGGCCGACGCGCAGGCCATGGTGGCTGCGGCCGAGGGTACTGGCCTGGTGGCGGCCACCGGCTTCACCTTCCGCCGCTCCCCCGCGATCAACGCGATCCGGCAGCAGGCGCGGGAGGGCTCACTCGGGCCGGTACAGCACTTCAACGGGCACTACTGGTGCGACTACGGACACAACCCGGACGCCCCCATCAGCTGGCGCTACCTCGGTGGCCCCGGCTCGGGCGCGCTGTCCGACATCGGCAGCCACCTCATCGATCTCGGCGAGTACTTCTGCGGTCCGGTGCAGAGCGTGCAGGGCGCCGTGCTGTCCACCCAGGTGCCGACGCGGCCGGTGCCGCTGGGCACCGCGGTGGGCCACTCGGCGGACGTTCAGGTGAGCGAGGACCGCGCGCCCGTCGAGAACGACGACATCGCCACCTTCACCGCGACGTTCGCCTCCGGAGCCGTCGGCACCTTCTCCGTATCGCGCATCGCCCGCGGACTGGCCAACTCCCTTGGTTTTGAGGTGTTCACGAAGGGCGGCGCGGCGACCTTCGAACTGTCGCGTCCGGCGGAGTTCACCATCGCCGACTCGGCCGCCTCCGACCCCGTGAACGGTTACCGGCGGGTGGTGGTCGGCCCCGGCCACCCCTACGTCGCGGGGGGCCTCCCGATGGACTTCCCGAGCGTGGGCCACGGCCAGCACGAGTTCTTCGTCTGGCAGGCCCGGGCCTTCCTGGAGCAGATCGCCGGCCTGGACCGGCTGCCACCCTGCCCCACCCTCGCCGACGGGCTGCACAACCTGCGTGTCATCGACGCGATCGTCGCCTCCGCCGACGCCGGCGGCAAGGCCGTCACTGTTCAGTGAACCGAGGCCCACACCACAGGGTGTGCCCCCGCAGGGGCGCCCCCACCGTCACCCCGAGAAAGACTGAGGAATCAAGATGAAGCTGGGCCTCTACAACGCGATCCTGCACGACCGGCCGCTGCCCGAAGCCATCAAAGTCGTCGCTGATCTCGGTCTGACCGGCATTGAGATCAACACCGGCGGTTTCCTGCCGGCCGTGCATGTGCCGACCTTCGACGACATCCTCGTCAGCGACACCGCCCGCGACGACTTCCTCGGCCTCTTCGAGGGGACCGGCGTCTCCATCGCCGGCCTGAACGCCAACGGCAACCCGCTGCACCCCAACCCCGCCATCGGCGAGAAGCACGCCGAGGACATCCGCCGCTCCATCCGGCTGGCCGAGCGGCTCGGACAGCACCGTGTCGTGACCATGTCCGGCCTGCCCGGCGGCGAGCCGGGCGCGTCCCGTCCGAACTGGATCGTCAACGCGTGGAACTCCGCGGCCCTGGACGTGCTGGACCACCAGTGGAAGATCGTCGCGGACTTCTGGCGCGAGACCGACCGGCTCGCCCGCGATCACGACGTCAAGGTCGCCCTCGAACTGCACCCGCAGAACGTCGTGTTCAACTCCGCCGACGTTCACAAGCTCATCGACCTCACCGGCGCGACCCACGTCGGCGTCGAGCTGGACGCCTCGCACCTGTTCTGGCAGCAGATGGACCCCGTCGCGGTCGTACGCCACCTCGGCGAACTCGTCTTCCACGCCGCTGCCAAGGACGTCCGGGTCAACCGCGAGCACGCCGCCCTCAACGGCGTGCTCGACAACAGCTTCCGGCGTCTGTCGCCCGACGAGCCGCGCACCAACCTCGGCGGCGACGAGTGGGCCAACGAGTGGCCCAAGGCGTCCGCCTGGGACTTCGTCGCCCTCGGCAAGGGACACGACGTCGTCTACTGGACCGAGTTCCTGCGCGCCCTCCACGAGGTCGACCCGGACATGCTCGTCAACATCGAGCACGAGGACACCGAACTCGGCCGTGTCGAGGGCGTCGCCGTGGCCGCCGAGGTGCTCAAGGCAGCCGACGCGGCACTGCAGGAGTCACTGGAAACTCTGCGGTCGTGATCGCCTGGGCCAGCTACCCCTATGAGCGCCAAGTCGTCCTCGTCACAGGGGCCGGCACCGGCATCGGCCGAGCGATCGCACGCGCGTTCCTGGAACAGGGAGCGAGCGTGGCGGTCCTCGGCCGCCGGGAGGAGCCGCTGCGGGAGACGGTGGCCGGCTTCGACGCCGAGCGCGTCCTGATACTGGCCGCCGATGTGACGGACACCGACGCCCTGCAGCGAGCAGTGGCTGCGATCACCGAGCGCTTCGGCCGCCTCGACGTCGTCGTCGCCAACGCCGGTACCAGCGAGCCCAGCCGCATCGACACCTTCGACGACGCCGCATGGGAGCGCCTGCGGTCGGTGAACCTGGCCTCGGTCATCGGCCTCGCCCGGCTGACCGTGCCCTTGCTGCGTGCCACGCGCGGCAACGTCGTGGCGATCTCCTCCATCGCCGGCCTGCCTGGCGACTGGGGTCAGTTCGCGTACAACGCCACCAAGGCGGCGGTCAACGCCCTCGTGCAGAGCCTGGCCCTCGACCTCGGCGCCGACGGAGTGCGGGTGAACGCCATCGCACCTGCCTTCACCATGTCCCGGCTCACTCACGAACGCCTCGAAGACGCTGAGTTCGCCAGGCGGCTCCTCGACCGAGTCGCACTCGACCGAGTCGCCCAGCCGGAGGACATCGCGCGTGCCGTGCTGTTCCTCGCCGGCCCGGATGCCGGATACATCACGGGGGCCGTGATCCCCGTCGAAGGCGGCACCAGTGCCTCCAGTGGAACACCTCGTCCCATGGAAGCGACGTCCACCTCTACGTAGAAGAAAGCGCCGAAGCCGCGACGTCGGCAACGGCACCCGAGACCCCCGGGGAAAGGGGATCGGTCTCCGGCACCCCTCGATCGAGCCGCCCGAGATCGGCAAACGCCAAGAAGAAGCACCGTGAAGATTGCCCTCGACCCATACATGATCCGCAACATCCCGCTGCTCGAACTGCCTGCTGTGGTAGCCGAGTTGGGTTACGAGTGATCGAGCTGTCGTCGCGCGAGGACTTCATCCCGTTCTTCCGCCACCCCGCGTCGACGACGCCACCTTGGCGAAGTTCCGCAAGTCCCTGGATGCCGCAGGGGTCGGCATCTCCTCCGTCCTGCCGCTGTTCCGCTGGTCCGGCCCGGACGAGGACGCCCGCCAGGCCGCCGTACGGTACTGGAAGCGCGCCATCCAGATCGCCGCGGAGCTCGGCGTCACCAGCATGATCTCCGAGTTCAACGGCCGCCCGGAGGACGCCGACCGCAGCGAGGCCCAGTTCTGGAAGTCGATGGACGAACTGCTGCCGCTGTTCGAACGCGAGGGCATCCACCTCGCACTGGAGCCGCACCCCGACGACTTCATCGAGAACGGCTACGACGCGATCAACTTCATCCGCGGCATCAACCACCCCAACGTGTCGTTCCTCTACTGCGCCCCGCACACCTTCCACATCGGCAACGACGCCCCCGGCATCATCGAGTACGCGGGCGACCTCCTCACCCACGTTCACCTGGCCGACGGCTTCGACCACACGGCGTCGTCCGGAAACCGCTACATCCTCAATCCGCCCGGCACCCCGGCCCGCATCCACCAGCATCTGAACATGGGTGAGGGCGAGGTCGACTTCGACGAGCTCTTCCGCGCACTGGGGGAGAGCGGCTTCGACGGCACCCTCACCGCCTGTGTGTTCGCCTGGGAGGAGAAGGCCAAGGAGTCATCCTTGTTCATGCGGGAAAAGATCAGCGAATACCTGACCACTTGGAAGTGACCTCACGAGAGGCAGGAGGCGTCGGCGGAGGACGCTGACGTGGCCCGTCCCGGCCCGGCTAGAAAGGGTGTTCGGCCGGGCCCGCGGTCGAAGACGCCGTCACGCCAGCCGGGGGCGGCGCAGGCCGGCGGCCGTCCCGCCCAGCTGCTCCCGGACCTCGGCATCAATGCCTCGAGCCAGTTTGCGCTGGTGCTTCGCCGTTGAGTGCTGGTAGATCAGCTGGGCGCGCTCCGAGGACTGGCCGGCGCGGACCATGAGGTCCTTCAGCTTGGCGCCGGTGTCGGCGGCGAGGGTGTTGCCGGTGTGGCGGAGGTCGTAGAAGCGGAAGTTGTCCGGCATGCCGACCTTCGTCCGGGCCTTGCGCCACTTGCGGCTGAAGGTCGACCGGCGGTAGGGGGCTCCCTTCTCTCCGACGAAGATCAGGCCGTCCCGTTCCTTCTCGGCGAACCACTGGAGGTGGCGACGCAGTTCCGGGAGCAGGAAGTCAGGCAGGTACACGGTGCGCTTGCCCGCACGGGACTTGGTATCTGTGCTTGTGAGCTCCCGATGATGGTCAATGCCTCCTGCCGGCACGCGAAAACAGCTGCTTCCTTACCTCCACAGAACTACGGAACTTTCGAGTTTCAGCTCTCCCCCGCTCTACAGGCCAGAACGAGTATCAAGGCGCACGGCTCTGCCGAACCGCAGCATGCACCGAGCGCGAAAGGGCTACGCCCCGGCCGCCTCTCGGCGCTGCAGCGCCACCGCCGCTGCACCCGAGTCAGCCGAGGGTCCTCGTCAGCCCTGGGAACGCCGACAACGCGCCGCCCCCTGTCGAACGTGTGCTTCGACGCCGCCTGCAGCTACGACCTCTGCTGCGCAGTTGCCTGCGAGCCGCTGGCGGAGCTGCCAGGATGTCCCGGCCACGTCCGTCAGCGCACCGGCCCGGTCGATCCGCGGACCACCAACTGCGGGACGAGGCTGAACTCCCGGGTCTCGCCGTCCAGGCCACCCTCGAGCCGTTCGACGGCGGCCTGGACGGCGAGCCGGGCCAGTTGCTGCGCGTCCTGGCGCACGGTGGTGAGGTCGATGTGGGCAAGGCGTGCGGACCGGATGTCGTCGTATCCCACGATGGAGATCTGACCAGGGACGTCGACTCCGGCTTGGCGAAGCTCGATGAGCAGTCCGATGGCGCACTGGTCGGTGCCCGCCACGACGGCCGTGGGCAGTTCGCCGCCGTCGAGCAGGGTGCGTGCCGCCTCGGAGCCGGACAGCTCGGTGTAGTCGCCGGGCAGCACGCGTGCCCGGTCGTGCAGTCCGTGGCGGCGCATCGCGTCCAGATAGCCCGCCCTCCGCTCGGCGGCACCGGGCCGTTCGCCGCCGTCGACGTGGACGATGTCGCGATGTCCCAGTGAGACGAGGTGGTCCACCGCGAGGCCGGCGCCTTCGTCGTCGGCGGTGTGTACCGCGTCGAACACTGTCCCGTTCGGCGGGCGGCCGATCTCCACCACTGGGAGCCGGCTGCCGAAGTCGGTGGTGTACGCCTCGCGTGCGCCGATCAGGATCACCGCTTCGCAGCGGGAGGTGATGAGTGCCTCGACGGCGCGGCGCTCGCCCCGGCTCGGGGCCACGGCGCTGAGCACCACGTCGTAGCCGATCTCTTCGGTGGCGGCGTAGATGTTCTCGATGAGATCGGCGTGGAAGGGTTCCTGGGCGCTGAACATGACGCCGATCAGGCGGCTGTTGCGGCGCCGGAGCAGTTGCGCGGTCTGATCGGGGCGGTAGCCGAGCTCGTCGGCGGCCTGGCGTACGCGCTCGCGGGTTTCGCTGCTCGGGCCGGGCGCATCTCGTATGACCAGCGAGGCCGTCGCCCGCGACACGCCCGCACGGCGTGCGACGTCCATCAGGGTGGGCCGTCGCCCCGCGCCTGCCGCCGATGGGTCGCCCTTTGCGCCAGAGGTACGGGACGCCTTCGGGGTGGACATACGACCTCCGGGACCTCGACTGCGGCAGGGCTTCAGGCTGGACCGTCTCGTCGGCATTATAGATCGATCTACGTTCATGCTTGACGCGGAGATGTGTGCCCCACATCATTCGACCTACATGATGTTTAGATCGATCTAAAAGGAGTGCTCATGCACATCGCGCTCATCGGATGCGGGCGCATCGGGCGGGTGCACGCCGAGTCCATCGCGCTGCACCCGAAGGCCGAACTCGTCCGGGTCTGCGATGCCGTCGAGGCCGCCGCGCGGGAGGTCGCCGAGCGGTTCGGCGGCACCCCCGGCTCCGATGTGGACGCGGTGCTCGGCGACCCGAATGTCGACGCGGTGGTCATCGCCTCGCCGACCCCTACCCACGTCGACCTCCTCACCCGCGCGGTTACGGCCGGCAAGGCCGTGATGTGCGAGAAGCCGATCGATCTCGATCTGAAGCAGGTCGACGACTGCCGGGCGGCCATCGGCAGCTCGGCCTCCCGGGTCATGGTCGGATTCAACCGGCGCTTCGACCCCTCGTTCCGGGCGGTACGCGAGCGCGTCGCGGCCGGCGAGGTCGGGCGGCTGGAGCAGCTGATCATCGTCAGCCGGGATCCCGCCCCGTCCCCGGCGGAGTACATCGCGACGTCCGGCGGTCTGTTCCGAGACATGACCATCCACGACTTCGACATGGCGCGCTTCTTCCTCAGCGAGGTCGTCGAGGTCTCGGCGATGGGCAGCAACCTGGTCGCCGACTACATCGCGGAGCTCGGCGACATCGACGGCGCGGTGGTGACGTTGCGCGGCGCGGACGGCACGCTGTGCCACATCACCAACAGCCGGCGCTGCACTTTCGGTTACGACCAGCGGCTGGAGGCCTTCGGTTCGCTCGGCATGTTGTCCGTGGACAACCTGCGCCCCGACGGTGTCCGTGCGTACGGGGTGCAGGGCACCGAGGGCGCGTCGACGTACCTGGACTTCTTCCTCGACCGCTACACGCCCGCCTACCGCGCCGAACTCGATCACTTCATCGAGGCGATCGGGAACGGGACGGCGCCCGAGCCCGGCTTCGACGACGGTCGTGCCGCTCTTGTGCTCGCCGACGCGGCGGAGGAGAGCCTGCGCACCGGACGCGTCGTAAAGCTGGACCCGGCGGCGGCCGAGGGGCAGCGATGACGGCGGTCCGCTGGGGCATGCTGTCGACCGCGGGGATCGGGCGGGTGGTGGCCGCCGCTCTGAAGTCCTCGCCGCACGCGGAACTGGTCGCCGTCGGCGGACGCGACGCCGAACGCGCCCGGCGCTACGCCGACGACATCCAAGCGGCGGTGAGCTTCGGCTCCTACGACGAGCTGCTCGCCTGCGCCGACATCGACGCCGTATACGTCCCGCTGCCCATCTCGATGCACACCGAGTGGACGATCAAGGCCCTCGAGGCCGGCAAGCACGTGCTGTGCGAGAAGCCGTTCGTCCTCCACGCCGCCGACGCGGCGCGCTGCTTCGACGTCGCCGAGGCCGCCGGGCGGCTGTGCATCGAGGGCCTGATGTACCGGCACCACCCGCAGACCCAGCTCGTCCGCAAGCTCGTCGCCGACGGCGCGATCGGCCGCCTGGCGCACGTCCGTGCCGCGTTGACGGTGTCCGTCCCGCCCGGCGACATCCGGCGTACAGCCGCCCTCGGTGGCGGCGCCTCGCTGGACCTGGGCTGCTACTGCGTGAGCGCGATCCGGATGCTGGCTGGGCATCCCGAGCGCGTGCACGCCGCGCGCGTCCTCGACCGGGCCGAGGGCGCGGAGGGCGCGGACCTGCGGCTGGCCGCGACGCTGGAGATGGCCGACGGCGTGCTGGCCCAGTTCGACGTCGCGCTGGACTTCCCCAGACGCGACGAACTGGAGGTCATCGGAACCGAGGGCAAGATCACCGTCCCGGATCCGTGGCTGTGCCGCCGCGGATACATCGAGCTGGAGCGGGAGGGCAGCACGCGCCGTCTGCCCGCCGACCCCGACGGGGTTTACGGGCTGACCTCCGCCCACGATCCGGACAACACCGATGCCTACCGGATCGAGTTCGAGGCCGCCTCGCACGCTATCGCGCACGGCACGCCGCCGGCGTTCGGCCGCGCCGACGCCGTCGACCAGGCCGCCGTCTTGGACGCCGTCCGACAGGCCGCCGCCCTCGGCCGCCCCGTCGAACCGCCGGCCTCCGTCGCCGCCCACCGCCCGAGTCTCCCGTAGGCCCTCAAGGAGCCCCTTCATGACCGCACCCCTGCGCGTCGGCATCGTCGGATGCGGCAACGTCGCGCTGAACTTCCACGTACCCGCCTACCAGGCGGAGCCGGACCGCTTCACCATCACCGCCCTCGCCGACCCTACCCCCGAACGGCTCGAACTCGGCCGGAGCACCACGGGCCTGAGCCCCGACCAGGTCCACAGCGACGCGCTCGCGCTCATCGCCCGCGACGACGTCGACGTCGTCGACGTGTGCACCCCGCAGCACCTGCACCGTGACCTCGCGGTCGCCGCGGCAGCCGCGGGCAAGCACATCCTGTGCGAGAAGCCGCTGGCCGCCGCCCCCGCCGACGCCGCGGCCATGGTCAAGGCCGCGGAGCAGGCCCAGGTTGTGCTCGGCGTCGTCCACAACTACCTCTTCTTCCCCGAGATCGTCGCCGCCCGCACGCTGATCGACGACGGCGCGATCGGAGAGGTCCGCACCGTCACCGTCGACATGCTCGGTGTCGTCGACTCGCCCGGCGCCGCCGGCTACCGCCCGCAGTGGCGCCACGACCCCGCCGCGGCCGGGGGCGGCGTGCTGATGGACATGCTCCATGGGGTCTACCTCGGCGAACATCTCCTCGGCGAACCAGTGGAGCGGGTATCGGCATACGTCGACGCCGCGACCCCGGGTGACGCGGTCGAGGGCCTGGCCCTGTGCCGCCTCGAAAGCTCCTGCCGCGCCGCGCTGGTCAACATCGGCTGGGGATTCGGCCCTGGAGGCATCCGGATCAACGGCAGCAAGGGGCGCATCGTGCTGCGCTACCGCGACGAGGGCACCATCCCCTGGGCCCCGTTCGAGTCGCTGAGCCTGACCACCGAAGCCGGCACCGAGATCCTCGATCTGCCCCCGGGACAGGAACTGGTGCCCCTGGTCGCGACCGCGCTGCAGGCCACGGTCGCCGACTTCGCCGACGCCGTCACCACGGGGCGGGCACCCGTCGCCCCGGGACGTGCCGCCCTGCACACGCTGGAGGCCACCGTCGCCGCCTACACCTCCGCCGCCCTCGGCGAGAGCGTCGGCATCCCGCTGCCCGTCGACGGACCCGTACACCGCCGCGGCGTGATCGGACTGGCCGAACTCGACGTGCCCGCCGCATCGAGCGTCCGCGCCAGCGGCCTGTTCGGACTCGCTGCCGACTCCTCTTCCACCGATCTGCCCACCGACGGGAGCTGACCCCATGGACCTGTGCCTCTACACCGACTCGGTGCCCGACCTCACCCTCGAGGAGGCCCTCGACCTCACCGTCCGCCTCGGCGGCACCGCCGTCGAGATAGCCGCGGGCGGACAGTCCAGCGCCCCGCACATGGACGTCTTCACCCTCGTCAACGACGCCGCAGAACGCGGGAAGTTCGCCGACGCGCTCGCCTCCCGGGGCCTGCGCATGGGCGCGATGAACTGCTCGGCCTGGCCGATGCACCCGAAGGTCGGCGCACGCCACGTCGAGATCATGAAGGCGGCGGTACGGCTCGCCGAACAACTCGGCGTCAGGAAGATCGTGACGATGACCGGCAACCCGGGCGAGTCCCCCGACGCCCAGCTGACCAACTGGATCTTCTATCCCTGGCCGCCGGAGAACATCGAACTGCTCCACCGCCAGTGGGACGAGACCATCGCCTTCTGGCAGAAGTTCGCTCCCTTCGCCGCCGACCACGGCGTCGAGCAGATCGCGCTTGAACTGCACCCGCTGCACATGGTCTACAACGTGCCCACGCTGCTGCGGCTGCGCGAGGCGGTCGGCCCGATCATCGGCGCCAACGTCGATCCCAGCCACATGTTCTGGCAGCGGATGGACCCGGCCGCGGTAGTGCGCACGCTCGGAGATGCGGTCCATCACGTCCACCTCAAGGACGTCGAGTACCGCACCGACCAGCTGGCACTGGCCGGCGTCCTCGACAACCGGCCCTACAGCACCCCCGAGGAGCGGGCCTGGACCTTCCGCACCGTCGGCCACGGGCACGGCACCGAGTTCTGGGCCCCCTTCATCGACGCGTTGGCCGAGGTCGGCTACGACGACGTCGTCAGCATCGAGAACGAGGATCCCGTCCAGGACGCGGTCGAGGGCGTCACCGACGCCGCCCGGTTCATCAAGCCGCTCCTGCCCTGACCGGTGCGCTCTTCTGGGGCGCGTCCGGGTCCGTGTCCGCGTCCGTGCCTCGGCTGCTGCGGAGGCGCCTCACGGCGACTTAGATCAATCTAAACAAAGTTCTTGACGCCGCGATCCAGACGGCAGATCATGGAGCCCGCACGCGATTTAGATCGATCTAAGTCCGCCCTGGCAAAGGCCGGCATGCCCTGTCGCCATGGAGAGCCGGCGCGGGAAGCCGACGCGGCGCGCCTGACCCGCGCGGGACGCGGAAGGACGGTACGCCACCGGGTTTCTCCGGGGACCGTCGCGCGACGTCATCGTCGACTGACGCTCACGGGCAGATAGGAGTCGCTATGCCCCACAGCACATCGAAAGCCTCGAAGAGCGGCGTCACTTTGCCGCCACTGCGACCCGGGCCACATCAGAGGCGCATGGACGTGGTGGCCGTCGTCGCCACCTTCGGCGGCCTTCTCTTCGGTTACGACACGGGTGTTCTCAACGGTGCCCTGGAGCCGATGAAGCAAGACCTCGCACTCAACAGCGTCACCGAGGGCCTGGTCGTCAGCTCTCTGCTCATCGGTGCCGCCATCGGATCGCTCGTCGTCGGCCGGATGAGCGACAGCCTGGGCCGGAAGAAGACCCTGACGATCCTCGCCACCATCTTCCTGGTCGGCACCCTCGGAACCGTCTTCGCCCCGACCCTCGGCATCATGATCCCGGCGCGGCTGGTTCTCGGCTTCGCCGTGGGCGGGGCGTCCGTCGCGGTCCCGGTGTACCTCTCCGAGTTGGCGCCGACCGAGCGACGAGGGACGTTGGGCGGCCGCAACGAGCTCGCCATCGTCGTCGGCCAGATGCTGGCCTTCGTGTTCAACGCCGTGATCGCCGGCCTCTGGGGGCACCACGAGGGCGTGTGGCGGTACATGCTGGCGGTCTGCGCACTCCCGGCCATCGCGCTGTTCCTGGGCATGCTGCGGATGCCGGAGACTCCGCGTTGGCTGATCTCGAAGGGCCGCCACGACGAGGCACTCGCTGTGCTGATGCAGGTGCGCACCAAGGACCGCGCTCGCGCGGAGATGGCAGAGGTCGAGCACCTCGCCGAGGAAGAGGTGGAGGCGCAGACGGGAGGGATCACCGATCTCGCCATCCCGTGGGTCCGCCGCATCATGCTCGCCGCCGTCATCATCGCCGTCGCACAGCAGTTCACCGGGATCAACTCGGTGATGTACTACGGCACCGAGCTGCTCCAGATCGCCGGCTTCAGCGACAACGCGGCACCGATCGCCAACGTCTCACTGGGTGTCATGGCCGTGATCGGCGGATCGATCTGCCTGTTCGTCCTGATCGACCGCATCCCACGGCGCAAGATCATCATCACGGGCCTGGTCGGAACCACGCTCTGCCACGGGCTCATCGTGCTCGCCTCCGCTCTGCTTCCGGACGGCAAGTTCCGGGCCTCCACGATCCTCGCCTTGGTCGCGTTGCTCGTCCTGGTCATTCAGATCACCCTGAACGTCCCTGTCTGGGTCTGCCTCTCCGAGCTCTTCCCGCTGCGGATGCGCGGCTTCGGGATGGGAGTCAGCGTGCTCGTGCTGTGGCTGGCGAACGCGCTGGTGGCGCAGTCCTTCCCGACGCTGGTCTCCATCGGCGGTATCACCGGAACCTACGGGACGTTCTTCGTGCTCGGCGCCATCTTCTCCTTCCTCACCTGGAAGACGCTGCCGAACACCAGCGGACGCTCGCTGGAGGAACTCGAGGAGTCGTTCATGCAGGGCGACTTCCGCTGATCCACCCGCGTGCCCGGCGGGCCGGCACCACCCTCGACCGGTTCGCCCGGGGAGGCACGTCAGCCCGCCGTCCGCCGCGCTTTCCGCTCCGTAACCCTCAGGTCAACCGCGCAGCGCGAAAACCGAAGTCCCCAGACCAAACGGAGGAGACTCATGACCATCATCGTCGCGGTCCCCGACAGCATCGAAGGCGCTCGCGCACTGTCGGCCGCCGCCACCGAAGCGCAGCAACTCGGCACCGACTTGGTCGTCTGCAATCTCGGCCTTCGGCCACTCGACACGGCCTCCGTCGACACTGACGTCAAGCTCACCGTCGTCGACCGCAAAGGCAAAGACGATCGCGACCCCGTCGACGCCGTACTCGACGAGATCACCCACCGCGGCGCAATCCGGCTCGTCATCGGAGTCAGGCGGCGCACCCCCGTCGGCAAGGCGATTCTCGGCAGCGTCAGCCAGCGACTTCTGCTCCGGAGCCCCGTCCCCGTTCTCGCCGTCAAAGTCGACGAATGAACCTCGCCCGCATCCCGACCGGCCCGCTCCACTGAATGTGAGACCCGATGACATCCACCTCTTTGAATCCCGTGAGGGAAGGTCTGCACGTCTTCTACGACCCGCTCTCCTACGCGGCCTACGACCATCCCTACGAGGTGTACCGACAGTTGCGCGACCACGCGCCGGTGTACTACAACGCGCGCCGCGACCTGTGGGTGGTGTCGCGGTACGAGGACGTCAAGGCGTGTCTGCGCAACCACGAGCAGATGGTCAACGCGCTGGGCAACGACATGGACGGCACCCACGCCTCCTACGGCGCGGGCAACCTGATCGCCCAGGACCAGCCGCACCACACGGTGCTGCGCAACGTGGTCCGCCCGTCGTTCGCGGCCCGCGAGATCCTCGCCATGGAGGCTCACATCCGCGGCCTCGCCCGTGAACTGCTGGCCGGGCTCCGCGAGCGCGGCGGCGGGGACTTCGCGACGGACGTCGCCCTGCCCCTGGTCATCGGTGCCTCCATGCGGCTCATGGGCATGCCGCAGTCGGACAGCCCGTTCTGGCAGGAGCACCTGCTGCGCTCGATGGCCCGCACCGTCGGCCGGTTCGGTGTCCCCGAGGACGCCGCCCACTCCAACCACGAGACGGAGGAACACCTCGCCGAGTTCGTGCGCCGGCGCAGACTCGACATCGAGGCCGGAGCACCGGGCGACACACCCGACGTCATCACCCAGGTCCTGCTCGCCGTCGCCGACGGCACCCTCGACGAGCAAGAACAGATCGGGCTCGCCCACCTCGTCCTGTCGGCGTCGATCGACGCGCCCGCGGCCCTGCTCACCAACTGCATCGCCGTACTGGACAAGTTCCCGGGTCTCCAGGGCCACCTGCACGACCATCCGGACCTCGTCCAGAACTTCGTCGAGGAGACCCTGCGCTACGACGGCCCGGCCAAGAACCTGTGCCGCCAGACCACGGCCGACATCACGCTCCACGGGATCGCCATACCCGCGGATTCCCGGGTGATGGTCCTGATGGGTTCGGCCAGCCGGGACGAGCGTGTCTATCCCGACCCGGACACCTTCGACCTGCTGCGCACCTTCGACGCGGGCAACAAGATCCTCACCTTCGGCGAGGGCATCCACTCCTGCATGGGCGCCCCGATCGCACGGATGACCGCCCGGATCGCCGTGGAGGAGCTCATCGCCTGCCTGGACGGGGCAGAGCTGCGTGTCGTCGGAACCCCGCAGCGCTGGGCCAAGCAGATGGTGCGCGGCTTCGCCTCGCTGCCGGTGCAGTTCCTCACCGCCGGGCAGGAGCAGGCCGCCCGGACCGAGCTGGTGCCCGAGGTCCATATCGAGCGGACCCGTCAGCGTACGACCCAACTGACGTTGGACACCCGCGAGTTCGAGACCGACGTACGCGTCGGCGCCAAGGAGACGGCCGCCGACGGCGTCGTCGCCCTGACCCTCCATGCAGCGGACGGACAGCCGCTGCCGGCCTGGGAACCCGGGGCACACGTCGACCTGATTCTGGGCAGCGCCGCCACCCGGCAGTACTCGCTGTGCGGCGACCCCGCGGACCGCCACACCTTCCGGCTCGGGGTCCTGCGCGACCCGAACGGCAGCGGCGGCTCCCTCCATGTCCACGATCAGCTCAAGGAAGGCGACACGGTCCGGATCCGCGGACCGCGCAACAACTTCCCGCTGGTCGAGGCGGAGCGCTACCTGTTCATCGCGGGCGGCATCGGCATCACCCCGATCCTGGCCATGCTCCGCGCCGCCGAGGCCGCGGGCGCGGGCTGGCAGCTCGTCTACGGCGGTCGGCAGCGCGTGTCGATGGCCTTCCTCGACGAACTCGCGGGCTACGGCGACCGCGTCACCGTCTGGCCGCAGGACGAGAAGGGGTTCATCGACCTCGACGGCCTGCTCGGCGTGCCGCAGCCGGACACCAAGGTCTACTGCTGCGGGCCCGAGCCGCTGCTGGCCGCTGTCGAGCAGAAGTGCGCGGCCTGGCCACGAGAGGCACTGCACGTCGAACGGTTCGTGGCCAAGCCGCTGTCCGAACCGGTCCTGAACGAGGCCTTCGAAGTCCACCTCGCCCAGAGCGACCTCACCCTGAGCGTGTCCCCGGACAGGTCCATCCTCGCCGCCGTGGAGGAGGCCGGGATCGGGGTCCTCTCGTCCTGCCAGGAAGGCACGTGCGGCACCTGCGAGACGACCGTTCTGGAAGGCGAACCGGACCACCGCGACTCGGTGTTGGACAGCGCGGCCCGGGAGGCGGGTGACCGCATGATGATCTGCGTCTCCCGCTCCTGCACCAAGCGCCTGGTCCTGGACCTCTGACAGCGCACCACGCAAACACCACACGGAAAGGAGCACGATGAAGTACCGGAACTTCGGCCGTACCGGCTGGAAGGTCAGCGAAATCGCCTTCGGCGGCTGGCAACTCGGCGGACAGTGGGGCAAGGTCGACGACGAGGCCTCCATCGCCACCCTGCTCCACGCGTTCGAGCGTGGTGTGAACTTCGTGGACACTGCCGAGCTCTACGGCGACGGCCATAGCGAGGAAGTGATCGGCGAGGCACTGCGGCGCTGGAACGGCGACAAGGTGTACGTCGCCACCAAGGTCCAGCCGATCCGGTGGCCGGACCCGGCCGAGGACGACCCGCAGATGGCCGGACGCTACCCCGAGTGGTATCTCCGCCAGAGCGTCGAGCAGGCGCTGGGGCGCCTCGGTGTGGAGCGCCTGGACCTGTTCCAGCTGCACGCCTGGATCCGCGACGGCATCACCAGCCTCGACTGGCTCGAAGTGCTCAACGCCCTGCGGCAGGAAGGCAAGATCGACAAGATCGGTGTCTCCATCCGCGACTACCGGCCCGAGGACGGGGTCGACCTGGCCAGGTTCGGCCTGGTCGATTCCCTGCAGGTCGTGTTCAACATCTTCGAGCAGCGTCCCCGCCAGGCGCTCTTCCCGGCCGGCGCCGAGAGCGGATCCGCGTTCATCGCGCGTGTCCCGTTCGACTCCGGCTCGCTGATCGGCCACTGGACCGAGGACACGTACGCCACCTGGCCCGAGGACTCGGTGCCAGCATGGCTGTTCCGCGGCGAGCGGTTCGGCCAGACCCTGCGCAGGGTCCAGGAACTCAAGGCTCTGTGCGCGCCGTACTTCCCCACCCTCGCGGAGGCCGCACTGCGTTACACGCTGGCCGGGCCCGAGGTGTCCACCGTGATCCCGGGCATGCTGACTCCCGCCGAGGTCGACATGAACGTCGCCTACTCCGATGGTGCCCCGTTCCCCGAGGAACTCCTCGAGGCTCTCGCGGCACATGGCTGGCCGAGGAACTTCTACCAGTGAGCGAACTCGACGCGCAGACACAGACCGTGCTCGCCGAACGGGCCGCCGCGGGCGATCGCCCCATGCGGGAAGCAACCGTTCAGGAGTCGCGGGCCGCCACATGGGGGTGGCTGCCCTACATGGGCGTGCCACCGGCCCTGGCCAAGGTCGAGGACCGCATCATCCCCTCTCGTACCGCCGAGATCCCGGTGCGCATCTACACGCCACCGGGCGAAGGCCCGTTCCCGGCCCTGGTGGTGTTCCACGGCGGTTGCTGGATCGTCGGGAACATTCACCTCTCCGACCGGCCCCACCGGGCACTCGCGGCGGAAACCGGATGCGTCGTGGTAGCCGTGAACTACCAGAAGGCTCCCGAGCATCCGTTCCCGGTCCCACTCGAGGACTGCCACGCCGGCTACACCTGGACCATCGAGCACGCACGTGAACTCGGCATCGACCCCGCCCGGATCGGCGTCGCCGGCGACAGCGCAGGCGGCAACCTGGCTGCCGCCGTGTGCCTGAAGGCACGTGACCTCGGCGAGCAGGTGCCGGCGGCACAGGTCCTCATCTACCCGGCCCTCGACCCGGATCTGGAGACAGTATCGGCGAAGGATTACGCCGAGGGATTCGGCCTCACCACCGAGGACATGCGCTGGTCATGGCAGCAGTACGCCCCCGACGAATCGGTGCGTGTGAGCCCCTGGGTCAGCCCGTTGCGGGCGCCTTCGCTGGAGGGCCTGCCACCCGCCGTGATCGTGACCGCCGGGTTCGACATCCTCCGGGACGAGGGGCTGCTGTATGCCGAACGACTCGTGGCAGCCGGGGTGCCCACGGTCGCCCTCCACTATGAGGACTCCATACACGGCTTTCTCTGGATCGGCGGCGTCCTTGACGTCTGTCATCGAATGCTGGGCGAAGTAGGCGGCGCACTGCGCGACCTCTGGGCTTGAATCCCCTCGGCGGGTGGAGAGCCCTCAGCTCTTGGATGCCCTGCGCCCCACATGGCTGCCCGTACTCCGGTGAGCGACGCGAGGCTCCGGGGGCACTTGCCGCATGGCGAGCTAGCGCCTGCCGAGCCCCGTAAGAGACCACAAACGGGCCGTGCGACATGCCAGGGAACAGCTCGCGCGGGCCAGAAGGGCCGGGCTCCGTGACGTCAAGCGCTGGTGTCGCGGATCCGCGCCGCCGCAGGTCCGCGCTCTGACGGTCCGATAGCTCCGGCTAGGAAGTTGTGCGTGAATCTGCACGTGCCAGGTTGGTTCGAACGCCTGCGGACGCGCACGTGTGATCCCTACGGTGAAGTGACCAAGTTTCAGATCGTTCGTGGGGAGTGCAGTGGACCCGGAGATCGTCGCTCTCGGGAGCATCGTGATCCGCAGCCTGGTGGGCAACGCCGTGCAGGACGCCTGGACCTGGGGCAAGGGCCGATTGGTGGCGCTGTTCGTCCGTGACGGAGCCGAGGAGGCGGCGGTTGACGACGAGCTGGAGCAAGCTCGTCGCCAGGCGGTGGAGGCGGGAGAGGCCGGCGACGAGGACACGGTGACCGAAATCACGGACGAGTGGTCGAGTCGTGTGCTGGAACTGTTCGCTGAACGTCCCGACACCGTGCGGGAGGTGCGCGAACTCGTCGGAGAGGCTCTGACGAGGGCGACACCCGCCGAGGCATCCTCGGCTCTTCTCCACTACGTCAACCACACCGCACTGTTCCGGGAGATGGACAGCCACTGGCGCGCCTGCCAGGCGGCCGGGGTCGTGACGTCCGTGTTCCTCAACGGTGTACGAGGGGTGGGGAAGCGCAGCACGGCGCGACAGTGGATCCACTCGCACCGGGACGTCCTCGTCGGGGCGTGCCTCCAGGCCGACCTTGGGATGCAGGGTGGGCGGATAGTCGACCCGGCGGTGGTGCTGGAGCACTGGCTGGACGAGCTCGACGTGCCGAGGGACGAGCGTCCGGCCGACGTCCCGGCCAAGGCACGGCGGGTGCGTCACGAACTGCGTGACCGGTCAGCGGTCTTCCTGCTGGAGAATGTCACGACGACCCGTCAGGTGCGTGACCTGCTGACCGACCAGCCGTACGGCGTGGTCCTCATGACGGGGCAGGAGGCACCGCACGACCTGACGACCTTCCTGGAGTTCCTTCCGCTCCCGGTTCCGGCGCTGCGGGACGAGCACGCTCTGGAGCTGCTGGTCAAGGTGAGCCGTACCACCGAGGATTCGGCCAAGCTCGTACCGATTGTCCGGCACCTGGGCGGTCTGCCGCTGGCGCTGCGGCTGATCGCCGGACATCTGAAGGCGCCCGTCCCCGGCGTTGTGGAGGACGTCGGTGCCCGGCTCGCCGACCGCGCCGCACGACAGGAGCTGCTCGACGTGGACGATCCGAATCCCCTGCCGGAAGCCCTCGAACTGGCCTACGGGCGCATGGCCGTGCGGACGGCGCAGCTCTATCGCCGCCTGGGGATGCTGATGTGTGAGGATTTCCAGCTGGACACCGTGTTCGCGCTCGTACCGGACTGGGAGCCGTCGCAGGCGCGCACCGCGCTGAGCGCCTTGATTTCGGGCGGTCTGGTCGAGCGCCAGGCTCTCGACACGTACCGGATGCACATCCTCGTCCACGACCACGCGTCGACCGTCGCGGAGCGCGACGAGACGGAAAGTGAACGCGAGGCGGTGCGGCGGCGGATCACCCATCACTTCCTGCGGATCACAGAGCGGGGTGAGCAGACGCTGTCGATGCGCTGGCTCTACAGTCCCATGAACACCTTCCCGGCGGACACGGCAGCCGACGAGCGCCGACAGACCGAAGCTCTGCGTGAGCTGGCTCGACGCGAGGCGGGTATCTTCGCCGCGGTGCGTCTGGCCGCCGAGGCGGGGCTTCATCCGGAGGCGTGGCGGCTGAGTCAGGCCATCCGGACTTTCTGCCTCCGTACCGGGCGCGACACCCAGTGGATCGAGGCGGCCGAGCTCGGCCTCGCCTCGGCGCTGGAGACCGGTGACACGATGGCGGTGGCCCGTGCGTCCTATGAGCTGGGCTTCGCGCACCTTGAACGCTGGAACGTGGAGGAGGGCGATTCGCGGCTGGCCCGGGAGCACTTCGAACAGGCGCTGAGCCTGGTGAACCCCGGTGTGCCCGGCCGGAGCGAGGGTGAACGTCGCACGGAGTCCAGCGTTCTGGAAGGGCTGGGACTGCTCCAACGCAAACTCAAGCGCCCCGGGCACGCGATCGATCTGTTCAGCCGTGCCCAAGCGGCGCTTGAGGGGATCGACCACCCCCGTGGCGAGGCTCTCCTCGCTCTGCACCTGGGCAGTACGTACACGGCGTTCGGGCGCCACGACGCCGCGGAAGGTGAACTTCTCCGCGGTAGAGGAGTTCGAGGGTCTTCCGGACGGACCGGACCGTTTCAACATGGCCAAGGCCCGGCTGCGTCTTGCCGAGAACCGCGGCGCTTGCGGGCGACTGCGCGAAGCCGTCGAGGCGCTGGACCTGGCGGTGGACGGCATGACCGGCGTGGGCTCGGCCTACTACGCCGCGCAGGCCCTCCTGCTGCGCGGAGACGTCCGCCTGCGGTTGGGGCAGCGGGCGTTGGCCGTCGAGGACTGGACGTCCGCCCGCGCGCTCTTCGCGGAAGAAGGCAGCATTCACGAGGGTGAGGCGCGGCACCGCCTGGAGCGGGAGGGAGGAGAGCAGGCGTAGGAGCCGGCCACGAACAGGGCGCCGCCAAGGTGGGCTCAGACGTAGGCCAGGTCGAGCAGCCCCGGGTCGGGCAGGTCGCCGGCGCGCACGACGATCCGCTCCGATCGTGTCGGGCGGGCACGGGCCGTCCCCACCGTGTGCTCTCGCACCGTCCACGCGTAGACCGCCGACGCTGCCAGGGGGAACGCTGCCCAGGCGGGACGCTCTCGCCAGCTCACCCGCACGCGACCGCCGTCCGGGAGCAGCGCCAGGCACCCGCCCTCCTCGGTTTCCGCGGCGAGCAGCCCGCAGCCGGAGGATTCCGCGGCATAGGCGCACCACGGGTCGTCCTCCGGACGGGCCGCCGTGCGCCCGCGCGGAACCAGCAGCACGTCGGCGGTACGCGGCCACCGCCGGTCCGGATCGTCGCGGTCGGCGGCCAGATGAGCCGAGGCGATGTGTGGGCCATGGCCGTGCTGCCGCGCCGCAGGGTAGCGGCGGACGGTCACTTCACCGTCGGCTTCCCCAGCGCTGTCGTCCGTCACGGAAACGGTGACGAACATGGGCGCCTCATGAGGAACGCGGCAGGCACCCGGGCCGGAAGGCTGGGACGGTACGGGTATCGCGGACACGCACGCGGGATGGCCGGGTTCCTCCAGCCGCAGCCAGGTATAGAACAGCCGGCGCAGCAACTCGGTGGAGCGGCCCGGTTCCGACGTGACCGTCTCCCCGACCGCCTGGAGTTCCGGATCGTCGCGCTGCCCGTGCAGGGCGGCAAGCTGACGCTGCACGGGGCGATCGGCGGCCAGGCGGGGCAGTAGCCGGCCGAGCCTGGCCATGGGGGACCCTGGTGCCACCTTCGATTCGTCAAAGGCACCGAGAATGCAGGGGATACCCAATGCAATTCCGTACATGGTCAAGGAACCGTGGTCTCCCAGAAGAAAATCAGCCGCACAGAGAGCTGCCTTCCATGTGTCGCTTTCCGGAACCGGCAGGAGAAGCCCGGAGTCCAGAAAGGGAGCCAGCCACCTGTGTAGCTGCCACGAGCCATGGCCATGCCAAATATTCGGGTGGACGGCCGCGATGACACGGAATTCTTCAGCGGAAAGCTCGGCCAAAAATCGACGGAGAACGTCGGCGCGCGGTGAGCCGAGCACCGAACCGGCTCCCCAGGTCGAGGACACGACCACGAGCCGCTGACCCGGCAACAGCCCGAACGCCTGCAGGTAGCTCTCACGGAAGGGAAGACTGACGCGCAGTTGGTCGATGCACGGGTCGCCGGCCACAACAGCCTTGGGCAACGCCTGCGGACAGCTGACTGCAAGCCGATCGAGCTGCTCCTTGTGGGACAGTACGATCGCTGACGGGACAACGTGCCCATCGTGCAGGAGCCACTCCTCCGTGAGTCCGAAGGCTCCCGGCTCCCGGCTCCCGGCTCCCGGCTCCCGGCTCCCGGCTCCCGGCTCCCGGCTCCCGGCTCCCGGCTCCCGGCTCCCGGCTCCCGGCTCCCGGCTCCCGGCTCCCGGCTCCCGGCTCAAGTGTTTATTATATCCTGCCCCGTGGGGTGCGCCTATCAGTGGAAATCGAAGCTTGTGCAAGTCTCCGCCTCGATTTGTAGCGAGAGCCGGGTCGAAGTTCTCCGCGACGGCGACCCGCCAAGGAATCGTCAGCACTCCCCGGCGGAGCAAGAAATCGGATACGCCTCCGTCCAGGGCGGAGGAGTCTGTGCAGGAGAAGACAACCTGAATCCGCTCGTCGCCGTCGAAGACCGCAAGAAGTTCCAGGAGCCGGGTGGCTGATGTGATGTTGTGTACCACACCGAGAACCCTCCGCTGCGGCGAGACGGTCATCCAGAGCCGCGCGTCCGGTCTGAGCGGCAACGGCAGCCGGTCAGCGTCTGCCACCTGTCAACTCCTGCCTCCGATCATCCTGCGGGGACGCCGTCGCGCCGCCACCGGTCTCACCATAGTCTCGCTCCCGAAGCCCGATCCCCTGCCCGTCGGTGTTCGATGACCGATGCCCGGCCAACTGCGCGGTSACCGAGGGCTGGGCACGGGTCAAACTCCGTCAGCGGGGTCGGCTCGAGTGTGCTGTTGTTGCTCTGGGGCGCGGTCCTGTGGGGGCGGTGGTGAGGTGCGCGGGGCGCTTCACCTCCACGGGGGTGTACGTCCGAGGCCCGGTGCCGTGGGCGAGGTTCTCGGCGAGGTCGGTCAGCAGCACGCTGGGGGTGTAGGGGGATGCCGTGACGGTCCAGGTGGGGTGGTCGATGCTGGGGCCGGCCCAGATGGTCCAGGTGGCGAGCGTGCTGCTCGGCGTCTGGGCGGCGAAGGCATCGAACTGGATACCAACGTCCTCGGACGGGGTTGTCCAGCGGATCCAGCGTCCGTCTATGGTGTGCTTCCATCCGGCGTCGGTGAGGGGTTTGGTGGCGGCGGTGACGGTCTTCTCGTCGACGGGGCTGCCGATGGCGGTGTCCCATGCGTCGCCTTCGGCGAGGTGGTGCAGCAGGGCCTGGAGCACGGAGGCGGGGGTAGTGCCGGTCGCGGTGAGGTGCCACATCCGGTCCGAGACGGGTGTCTCGTATGCGGCCACGGTCCAGGCGGCCTCACGCGGATCGGTTTCGTGGACGCGTTCGATGCGCAGAGTCTGTGATTCGTGGATCGCGTGGGTGGTGTCGTCGGTCCAGGTGCGTTCCCTGTCAAGTACAGCGTGTTGAACCCATACGCATGGAACCTCTGGCCAGGGGCGGGTCAGATGGTGCACGCAGCATGAGCGAGGCCGCGACCGGCCCCGCTTCCGGTCATGGCCTCGCTCATGCCGAGGGTTGCTACTGCAGTCAGGCACTACGCCGATCTGGAGGGCTGCTGGGGAGCCGCAGCAATCGCCGTCCGACGCCTCGGCCTGGGGGCGTCGAAGAGGCCGGCGCCGGGGCACACTTCCGGTCTCGGGCAGGGGCAGCTCGATGCGTTCAGCGGCTTCCTGGTCCCCGGCGAGCGGCTGGCGAAGGCGGTGTCCGCGGAGCGGTCTGCTTGCTGTGCGCCCGGCTCTTGTGCGGTCAGCCGGCGGCGACGGCCTCAGCGGGTTCGCACTCGTCCGCAACCGCGGAGGGCGTGTTCTTGGGGCCACGGAAGGCGATGTAGACGAACAAGACGCCCATGATGGCGGCGCCTGCCCACATGGCCTGCTGCCAGCCGTCGACGAAGGACTGCTGGGCTGCGTGGAGCAGGTCCTGTGCGTGCGGGCCGGTGCTGTCCGCCACCTCAACGGCGTTGGCGACGCCTTCCCGGGCGGTGTCCGCGGCGCCCTGGGGGATGCCGTGCAGCCTGGCGTCTATGGCGTTGCGGTAGCCGGCGGACACGAGCGCGCCGAGCAGGGCGACGCCGAGTGCGGTGCCGAACTCGCGGGTGACGTCGTTGAGGGCGGAGGCGACGCCCTGCTTCTCACGCGGCAGGGAGGCGGTGATGGCCTCCGTGGACGGGGTCATCGACAGGCCCATGCCGATGCCCATGGCGAGCAGGCCGGGCAGGACGGACAGGTAGCCTCCGCCGACGGAGACGAACAAGGCCATGAGAGCCATGCCGATGCCGGCCAGCGCAATGCCCACCACCATGGTCGAGCGAGCGCCGATACCTGCGGCGAGCTTGGGGGCCAGGCCGGAGGCCATCATCATCATGACGGCCATGGGCATCATCGCCACCGTGGACAGCAGGCCCGACCAGCCGAGTACGGCCTGGAAGAACGGGAAGAGGACCACGCCGATGCCCGCCTGGACGCCGAAGACCACCAGCAGCGTGATCGAGCCGCTGGCCAGGCTGCGCTTGCGGAACAGCCGCACGTCCAGCAGGGAGGCTTCGCGGCGGTGCAGTTCCCAGGTCACGAAGCCGATGGCGGTGATGAGGCCGACGGCGAGGCTGATCAGCGTCTGGGGGGCGGTCCATCCGTGTTCGGGGCCTTCCTGCAGGACGAAGATGAGGCCGGTCACGGCGATCGCGGAGACCAGGGCGCCGATGGTGTCGAATCGGTGGGCCGAGGTTTCGCGGGAGTTGGGAACCGACTTCAGCGTCATCGCCAGGGCCACGAGGACCAGGACCGCTGGCAGGGTGAACAGCCAGCGCCAGTCGGCGACGTCGACGAGGAGGGCGGAGAGGAACATGCCCAGGATGCCGCCGCCTCCGGCGACACCGGTCCACACGCCGATCGCCTTGCCGCGCTGCTCTTCGGGGAAGGTGGAGGTGATGACGGCAAGTGTGATCGGCATGATCATTGCGGCGCCGATACCGCTGGCCACGCGGGCGGCGAGCATCACCTCCGCCGTCGGAGCCAGGCCCGCGGTGACGGTGGCGATGCCGAAGACGCCCAGTCCGGCGATGAGCATGGGCTTGCGGCCCAGGCGGTCGCCCAGGGCGCCGAGTGGCAGCAGCAGCGCGGCCAGGGCGAGGGTGTAGATGTTGATGATCCACAGGACCGTGCTCTGGGAGGCGCCGAATTCCACGGCCATGTGGGTCTGCGCGACGTTCAGCCCGGTCACCGAGGCGATGACCGCCATCAGGGCGATGGAGACGGTGATCAGGATCGTGCGCAGCTGACGCTCGTCGGGAACACCCCCGCCACTGGCCTGCGCGGCCTGTATGGGCTGGTTCGTACTCATGGATTCCTCTCAAAATGGGCATGCCGAGTCAGCGCCGGAGCAGGGCCGGTCGCCGAGTGAAGGGGGAGGCGGGGCTTGGGCCCGCCGCGCGCGTCGCCGGGTGCGGTCGAGCGGTGGGCCGATGCCGTGCCGGGACGTCAGGGGGCGGGGGGCTCGCCCTGGGCTGCGGCGAGGGCCGCGTCGGTATCCGCGGTGGCCAGCAGGCCGTTGATGTGGGCACCGGCCAGGGCGCCGGCTGCGGCGGAGGCGCCGACCTGGGCGGAGAGGTCGGTGGCGTTGCCGGCCACCCACACGCCCGGCGCCTCGGTGGTGCCGGCCATGCCGGAGGCGAAGCCGCGGCCCATGTTGTCGGGCAGGTCCTGCATCGGCAGCTTCAGACCGTCCAGGCCCTCGGTGCGGGCCTCCATCCGGGTGGCGACCGCGAGGACGCGGCGGGCCACGACCTGGCCGTCGGTCAGGCGCACCCCGGCGAGGGTGCCGTCCTCGTTGTTGACGATCTCCTGCACCGGGGTGTCGACGATGTGGATGCTGCGGGCGGCGAAGCGTGCGCGGGTGTCCTCATCCAGAGAAGTGCCGTGGGTGAAGTAGGTCAGGTCCTCGGTCAGCTGGCGGAACAGGAGTGCGTGGCCGATGGAGGCCGGGCCGGTGGCGAGGATGCCGATGGGCTCGTCGCGCACTTCCCAGCCGTGGCAGTACGGGCAGTGCACCACACTGTGTCCCCAGTGCTCGGTGAGGCCGGGGATCTCGGGCAGAACGTCCTGCAGGCCGGTGGCCACCAGGACCCGGCGCGCGGTCACGCTCCGGCCGTCGGCCAGGGTGACGGTGAACCGCAGATCCCCGTCAGCCGACGGGACGACGGGCTCGGCCGAGGCCACCTCACCGAAGACGACGCGCCCTCCGTACTGGCGCACCTGCTCCCGGCCCTGCCGAAGGATCTCGCGGGGCGGGGTGCCGTCCAGGACGATGAAGCCGTGCACGGCCTCTGCCGGCGCATTGCGCGGGGTGCCGCTGTCGATCACGACGACCGAGCGGCGGGAGCGGGCGAGCATCAGCGCACCGTTCAGCCCCGCAGCACCGCCACCGATCACCACCGCGTCGACGGTTCCACTGGGCAGTACGTCGCTCACATACGGAGAAGTCGTCACAGCCATGGCCTCCTGCCTTTCCTCATGCGCGGCCCCATCGCCTCGGACCGTCCGCACACGAAGCTAAGCGGACTTGCCCTGAAGGCATATGATGTTGCGCATGACGCAAGAAGATGGAGATCTGGACAGCCTCGTACGCAAACGCATCCGAGCCTTGCGGGTAGCGCAGGGCTGGTCCCTGGAGGAGTTGGCCACCCGCGCCCACCTCAGCCAGTCCTCGCTGAGCCGCATCGAGAACGGCCAGCGCCGCCTCGCACTGGATCAGCTGGTCACTCTCGCCCGCGCCCTGGACACCACGCTGGATCAACTCGTGGAGACCGCCACCGACGACATCGTCACCAGCCCGACGATCGACAGCACCCACAGCCAGATGCGCTGGACCATCAAGGCCGACCCCGGGATGAGCGTGGTGCGCCAGCGCATGACCGAACCACCCCCCGAGAACCCGGCGCGCATGCGCGCCCACCCAGGGCACGAATGGCTCGTCGTCCTGTCCGGCACGGCGATCCTCATGCTCGGCCACCGCCGCTTCCGCCTTGAGACCAACCAGGCGGCCGAGTTCCCCACGATGATGCCGCACGCCATCGGCGCCGAAAGCGGGCCCTGCGAGATCCTCGGCATCTTCGACCGCGACGCCCGCCGCGGCCACCAGCGCGACGGCGACGACGCTCAGGGCGCTCCCGAATGACGGCGCGGGCTGCGCGACGGCCTGCGTAGTGGCGACCTCTTGCCCGTCGGGCAGCACCCCCGGCCATCGTCTTGCGTAAACCGGAAGAACTCGTGCCGCACACGCATAGAGTCTTAGTGTCGAGAGCATGAACCAAGCACACCCGCACACCCCCCACCACGGCGCTTCGCACGATCACCACCATGAACACGGAACCGACGACCAAGTGGAGATCCTCGACCTGGACGCCGAGGTCCTCGCCGAGCACACCGCCTCCATCACCGCATGGCTGCCGCTGCATACCGGCCCACACCACATCGTGGACCTGGGCTGTGGCACGGGCGCAGGCACCTTCGCCCTCCTCGACCGCTTCCCCGACGCACACGTCACCGCCGTCGACGCGTCCGCCGAACACCTTCAGCGCCTGCGCACCAAGGCGTGCACCCGCAGCGTCCAGGAGCGCGTGCGCACGGTGCAGGCCGACCTCGATGAAGCCGCCTGGCCCGACCTCGGCTCACCGGACCTGGTATGGGCGTCGGCCTCGATGCACCACATGGACCACCCCGACCGCGCACTGCGCACCGTGCACGACGCGCTCGCCCCCGGCGGCCTGTTCGCCGTCGTCGAACTGGCCGGCCACCCCCGCTTCCTGCCCGAAAACGCCCCCAAGAACCGGCCCGGCCTGGAAGAGCGCGTTCACGCCGCAGCCGACC
The DNA here is from genome assembly GCF_002148965.1 of Streptomyces swartbergensis. GTDB lineage: Bacteria > Actinomycetota > Actinomycetes > Streptomycetales > Streptomycetaceae > Streptomyces > Streptomyces swartbergensis. The sequence goes on from NZ_NGFN01000009.1 coordinate 45,506, forward strand.
GCCTCCAAGCCGAGCACATGCCCCACCGCGGCGCCGACTGGGGCCCGATGCTGACCGCCGCCGGCTTCACAGTCGAGGGCGAACGCACCATCGCCGTGAACATCGAAGGCTCGCGCAGCGAAGCGATCGGCCGCTACGCCCTCGGCGTCCTGCAGCGCATCCGCAGCGTCATCACCGAAAGACTCTCCCCCGAGGATCTCGCCGCGCTCGACCAGCTCCTCGACACCAGCAGCCCGCACAGCCTCCTGCGCCGCGACGACCTGACGGTACGCACCGAGCGCACCGTCTGGGCCGCCCGCCGCACCTGACCCCGAACTCCCTGATCGGCTTCGGCCTGGATTCCGTCATAGAGGTCTCCTCTGCCGCCGCGGTCGCCTGGCAGTTCTCTGCGGCCGAGCACGCCGTCCGAGAGGCACGGGAGAAGAACCACACTGCGGATCATCGCGACGTCGTTCTTCGCCCTCGCCGCGTGACGAGCCACCCAGCCACGGATGACCTCCGCCGTCCACGGCCCTTCCATCGGGACTACCCGCAGATCCGGTGGTCAGGCGCGGAACAGCCGCTGGCCGGGTACGTTCGCAGGAACTGCAAGGTAGATCTTCACAAGCTCGACGTGTGCGGTGAAGACACGCTTTCCGCTGGTCAGCCGCACGTTGCGACGAAGCCTCCATCTGCACCGGACATCGGGCGGCGACTCAGTGGCTTCGGCCCAGGTGCGGCTGGGTCGGCAGCGCCCGGACCGGGAGGTTGGGCTGGGACAGCGCGTGGAGCAGCTGTCGGTTGTGCGCGGTCAGTTGGTTGACAGCGCGGACGAGGTGCTCGACGTCGGTCCGCAGCTGGGCCAGCTCGATGGCGTCCTTGGCGCGGAGCTCCTTCAGTTTGACGATCTGCTGGCGCAGGCGGATCTCGGATCCCGGCATCTGTCCGCGCGCCCTGACCTGCGCGTAGAAGTCATTCTTGAGATCCAGGTGGCGCTGGGTGAGCGCGTTGCGAGGTGCGCCGGCTTCCTGGGCCAGGGCGACGATCGTCAGCGCGCCGTTGGAGTGCTGCAGGGTCCCCTGCAGGATGCGGCCTATGGCCGCGCGGATACGGCGTTCGTCGGGCGCGGGGCTCATGCGGTGCCGTCCTGCAGGGTGGCGCGGGTGCGGTGGTGGGCGTCGGCGAGGTCGCGCAGCCGGGTGGCGTTGTCGCGCAGTCGCTCGCCCAGCGGGCCGGGGACATGGCCTGCCTGCTGGTCAAGCGCGGTGGCGCGGAGACGGAGGCCGGCGGCGTGCTGGTCGGTGCGGGCGATGTTCGCCCAGGCGGGGACGCACTGGTCGAGGCTGGGGGTGTCCTTGAGGCCGCGGTGGCACAGGGCCTTGTCGCGCTTGTAGACGCACATCAGCAGCGTGTGGGGATTGTCGTAGATGGCCAGGTGGGGGTTGGCGAGGATCTGTCGGGCCTGCCGGGCGGTGATGACGGTGCCGGTGTACTGGGGCGCGGTGGCGGCGGCCTTGATGGCCCGGCGGGCGGCGGGCCCGGAGATGTGGAGGCCGTCCTCGAGAGCGGCATTCAGGTCGGCGACGGTGTCGATGGTGGCGCGGGCCGTCTCGACGGCGAGGAGGTCGTGGATGCCGTCCCGGCTGCGCGCGGCGTATCCGGCCGATACGGAAGTCCGCAGATGGCCGTACTGAATCGCGAGCGCGACCAGGCCCCCGGGACGGCGGGCGATGTGCCAGGCCAGGCTCCTGCGGAACCGTTCGGTACCGATCTTCCCGTGCGGATCCGGCGGGATGAACTCACCGGCCAGCCCGCGGGCGGCTGCCTCATGGTTGGCCCAGGTGATGAAGTCCTCCACCCGGATGCCCAGGGTGTGCACGGTGAGGGATCCGGTGCCGGTCCGGGTGCCGCGCAGGTCGTGGGCGTGGTGGTCGAATAGCAGCTGGCCTTCGGGGACCATGCGTTCCAGGACACGGATGGCGTTCACGACGGGGGCGATGGCCACCCAGGGAACATCGCGGACTTCGCCCTCGGAGCGGTGGTTGCCGTCTTCGTCGCGGGCGGTCTTGTACACGGTGCTTGTGATCAAGTGCCGCCCTTTCCGCCCTGCGCTGTCCGGCTCAGGGTCGGGGCAGCAGCCGCTGCGCAGCCCGGCCGCCTCGCCGGGACGCATCCCGGTCAGATAGGCGATGACGATGAAGCACGCCGTGCCCAACTGGCGCATCACGAAGCCTGCTTCGGTGTAGTCGACGGCCTCCCTCCAGGGGGTGCCATCGAGTTTGCCGGTGGCCGGGACACGGAGCGGGCACCGGCCGGGCCTGTCCAGGGCGCCCTGCCGCCAGCCGTGATCACGGGTGGCGTTGTAGACCTGGTTGAGGGAGGCGCCGGTAAGCGCGGCGATATACACGCCCGCGATAGTGGTTCTGCCCAGCCACTGTGTGGTCGCCATCGGTAGTTGGCCGGCGTCGATTCGGGGCTCTTCACAATCCAGGGTGTAGGCGTGGCCTGAAGCCGCCGGTTTCCAGCAGGGATCTGGCGATGTAGTTGGTGAGGTTGCGGAATCCGAGGGCGGAGCCGCGGAGGTGTTCGAGCCGTCCGTTGATGGCCTCGGTCGGCCCGTTGGACGTGCCGGGGCGTTCGAAGTAGGCCAGCACGTCGGTGGCTCGCTTCTTCAGTGTCCGGCCGAGCGTGATGATCTCGCTCAACGCGCTCGGGACGCCCTGGCTGACCGACTCGATCAACTTCACCATCAGCTCTCGGCCCTTACTCCGATCGGGTTCTCGGTAGGCGGCGATCATCCGCTGGTAGACCCCCCAAACAGCGCCGTCAGTCGGTCCTTCTGCTTGTCGGTGAGCAGGTCAGCGCCGGTGTGGAGGGTTCGCCGTGCGGTATAGAGCGGGTAGCTCTTGCGTCCGCGGTGCCCGTGGATGGCCAGCTGGACACGTCGGCGGCATCGGTCGAGTGCGTCGCCAGCCAGACGCACGACGTGGAAAGGGTCCATGACCGCGACCGCGTCGGGCAATTCCTCGTTGGCTGCGGTCTTGAACCCGGTGAAACCGTCCATCGCGACGACCTCGACGCGATTACGCCAGGACTCTTCTCGTTCGGCGAGCCAGGTCTTGAGAGCCTGCTTGGAGCGGCCTTCGACCATGTCGAGCAGCCGGGCAGGGCCGGTGCCGTCGCGGTTGCCGGTCAGGTCAATGATCACGGTGACGTACTTGTCGCCACGCCTGGTGTGTCGCCACACGTGCTCGTCGACACTGATAGCGGTGACGTCGTCGAACCGGCCGGTGTCGTCGATGAGGACGCGCTTTCCCTCGGCCAGGACGGCGTCGTTGGCGTTGTTCCAGGCGACTCCGAGCCCTTCGGCGACACGGGCGACAGTGAGGTGCTGGCAGACGATGGCTTCAAGCGCCCATCGCAGCCCGCGGCGCGAGAGCTTCGCCCGCGGCTCAGCCGGCTTGGTGGTGTCTTGCCGCCACACGTGCGCACAGTCGATGCAGCGGTAGCGTCGGATCGTGACGTGAAGGATCGTGGGCCGCCAGCCGAGTGGCTCGTGCACCAGCCGCCGGGTCACGGTGTCACGCGGTGTGCCTTCGCAACCGCAGCGGTGGCACCACTGATCGGACTCGACGACCCGGCACGCCAGAACCGCACGATACGGGGTGAGTTGCTGGCCGGTGACTTCGAGCCCGAGCTCGTCAAGGCGGCAGAACGTAGTCATGTCGGCGCGGGCGAAGCCGGCCTCAGGGGTAGCGTCGTGCAACGTCGAGGTCTTCCGGATGGGCTTGGTGTAGGAACCCCTCGGGAGACCTCGACGCCTACCCGGCCACCGACGCGGGGTGAGCTGCCACCGACGGTGTACACAAGTTCCTGACGGTTGATGATCTGAAGTCAACCAGGTGAGGGCGAATCGTCCTGCTTCGGCCCCGGTCGCACGAAAGTGTCCGGGGCCGAGACTTGAACGGTGGCTCCGGTGGTGGCCTGTGAGCCATTCAGCTCTGGGCACTCAGCGGCCGATGTCGTCCAGCTCGGTCAAATCCTCATGAGAGAGGGAGCGTCCCGCGCCGGCGATGTTCTCGCGCAGGTGCGCCGTCGATGACGTGCCGGGGATGAGCAGGATGTTCGGTGATCGCTGCAGCAGCCAGGCCAGTGCGACGGACATCGGTGTCGTCACCAATCGAGCGGCGACCGCCGAGAGCGCCGAGGACTGAAGCGGGGTAAAGCCCCCGAGGGGGAAGAAGGGCACGTACGCGACGCCGTCGGTGGCGAGCCGGTCGATGAGCTTGTCGTCGTGGCGGTGGGCGAGGTTGTACATATTCTGCACGCACACGATCGGCGCGATGCTCTGCGCCTCGGTGACCTGCTCCTCGGTGGCGTTGCTGACCCCGAGGTGGCGGATCAGGCCCTGCTGCTGGAGTTCGACGAGCGTCTCGAACGACTCGGCGAGCGAGCCGGGCTGGGGACCTTCGGCGTTGCCGAGTCGGAGGTTGACCAGGTCGAGTACGTCGAGCCGGAGGGACTTGAGGTTGTCGTGGACCTGGCGGCGCAGATCTTCGGGTCGCCGGGCCGTGGGCCAGCCACCCTGTTCGTCGCGGGTCGCGCCCACCTTGGTCACGATGTGCAGCGACTCGGGATAGGGGTGCAGTGCCTCGCGGATCAACTCGTTGGTGACCCGCGGGCCGTAGGCGTCGCTGGTGTCGATGTGGGCGACACCGAGGTCGACCGCTTCACGCAGAACGGCTAGGGCACCCTCGCGATCGGCCGGCGGCCCCATCACCCACGGGCCGGCCAGTTGCATGGCACCGTAGCCGAACCGGGTGACGGTCAGGTCACCCAGAGTCCAGGTGCCGCCGGGAAGAGAGAGGGAGCGTGTGCTCATCGAGTTGCCTTTCGTCGTGCACTTGAGGGTGGCGCCTGCTGCCTCCCTGCATCAGCATTGGAGAGAAACTTCCTGTCAGGAAGTAGGCACTTTGGAGTGCGTAACCCACCCATCGGTGAGAGGTGCGATCAGTGACGACGATGAAGGCGGCCCAGAAGAGGGCTCAGGCCAAGGTGGAGTACAACGCCTTCCTCGCAGAATGCCCCAGCCAGCAACTGCTCGACCGAATCTCGGACAAGTGGGTCGTCCTGATCCTGTGTGCGCTGGGCGGTGACCACAACCCTGAACCCCCCTGTGCAGCACACGCAGACGCTCCGAAGGCGATGCGTTACTCCGAGATTGCTCGCCTTCTGGCCGGGGTCAGCCAGAAGATGCTGACCCAGACGCTACGGTCGCTGGAACACGATGGTCTACTCACCCGCACCGTGACGCCAACCGTCCCCGTCACCGTCTCCTACGAGCTGACCGACCTCGGCGTCTCGCTCCACCACATGACGCGCGGGCTCAGAAACTGGGCGCAGACACACATGGCCGAGGTCCTCGCAAACCGCGAGAACTGCGACGCTCACACGTCCTGATCGAACGTCCAACAGCTCTATATTCGCGGAGCTCACACCCTCAACTGCGAAGAGCCCGATTCGGTCCATGAAGGGGAGTGTCTAATCAACGGCGGATCTGATGATCAAGGAGACGCCAGATGACCGAGACCGCCGTGGGGTCCGAGCCCGTTGAACTGAACGACGCTGCGACGCCGTCGAATGCGACGACGGACGAGCAGTTGATCGCGATGCTCGTGGACCGGGCCCGTAGCGAGGGACTCCAGCTGACCGGCGAGGGCGGGCTGTTGCAGCAGCTGACCAAGCGGGTGCTGGAGTCTGCCCTGGAGGGCGAGATCACTGACCACGTCGGCTATGAGAAGTACGACCCGGCAGGGAAGAACAACGGCAACAGCCGTAACGGCACGCGTGCGAAGACCGTGCTGACCGACGTCAGGCCGGTCGGGGTGAAGGTACCCCGGGACACCGCCGGCACCTTCGAGCCGCAGCTCGTCAAGAAGCGGCAGCGGCGCCTGACCGGGGTGGACGAGATGGTGCTGTCCCTGTCGGCGAAGGGCCTCACGCACGGGGAGATCTCCGCGCACCTGGCCGAGGTATACGGCGCCGAGGTGTCCAAGCAGACCATCTCCACCATCACGGACAAGGTCATGGAGGGCATGGCCGAATGGCAGAACCGCCCCCTCGATCGCGTCTACCCGGTGCTGTTCGTGGACGCCATCAACGTGAAGATCCGCGATGGGCAGGTGGCGAACCGTCCCATTTACGTGGTGATGGCGGTGACCGTGGACGGCACCCGCGACATCCTCGGGATCTGGGCCGGCGACGGCGGCGAGGGCGCGAAGTACTGGCTGCACGTGTTCACCGAGCTGAAGAACCGTGGCCTGGACGATGTGCTGATGCTGGTCTGCGACGGGCTCAAGGGCCTGCCCGAGGCCGTGGAGACCGTCTGGCCTCGCACGATCGTCCAAACGTGCGTGGTTCACCTGCTGCGAAATTCGTTCCGTTACGCAGCCCGCCAGGACTGGGACAAGGTCGCCAAGGCCCTCAAGCCCGTCTATACCGCGCCCAGCGAGGACGCGGCGACGGAGCGGTTCCTGGAGTTCCAGGAGTCCTGGGGACGGAAGTATCCGGCGATCGTGAAGCTGTGGTCGGACGCCTGGGCCGAGTTCGTGCCCTTCCTCTCCTTCGACGTCGAGATCCGCAAGGTCATCTGCAGCACAAACGCGATCGAGAGCGTGAACGCCCGCATACGCAAGGCCGTCCGCGCCCGCGGACACTTCCCCAACGAGGCCGCCGCCCTCAAGTGCGTCTACATGGCGCTGATGAGCCTGGACCCGACCGGGAAGGGCCGCAAGAGGTGGACCATGCGCTGGAAAGCACCCCTGAACGCGTTCCAGATCGCCTTCGAAGGCCGCCTGACCCCGAGCAACAACTGACCACTCAACAACCAAGATCAGCCGTTAAATTGACACACCCCCTCCTCCAGTCCGGGAGTTCGCTGTGGCCTTTCTCGCGGCGGTGCGGGATGACCAGGTCGGTACCCCGGTAGCCGCCATCTGCGATGACCGTGGTCTTACCGACGGCGTCTTTCGCGCCGGACAGCTCCCACGCCTTGCAGTCGTTGCGGTTGCCGGCGACTGGTCGGCCGATCGCGACGACGAGCCGGGTGTCGGCGTCGATCACGACCTGGTGGTTGGTGGAGTAGCGGTAGTTCTTGGACTGCTCGGCGATGGTGTGGTCGCCGGTGGGGACCAGGGTGCCGACCACGATCAGCACGGTGTCCTTGCGGAACCGCTTGCGCTGCTGGAGCGCGAGCGCAGGCCCGAGGTGGTCGATGATGCGATCGGCGGCCGACTTGGACACCCCGAACAGCGGGGCCAGTTGGCGCAAGGTCAGGTTCGTCCGCCAGTAAGCGGCGACCAGGAGCACGCGGTCCTCCAGCGGCAGGCTCCAGGGACGGCCCTTGCGCACCGGGTCCGCACCCTCACGCCGCAGAGCAGTGATCAGCTTGCCGAACTGGCGCGGGCTCAGCCCGGTGAACGGGGCTGTCCAGGAGGGCTCCGACGCCGTGATCACACCAGACACGGCAAGATCATCTCACCCGTGACCAGCAGTTACGGGACAACCCTTAAACAAACTGCTCGGGTCGAATCCGGGTCGAATTCGGGCCCGCGTATTGTCGTCCCTGTCTGCTGTCCATGCGGAAGATCCGGGTATTCCGGGCGTTAGGTGTGGTCCGACGCCGGCCTGTAGTGGACATTCAGGTGTCGGATGCATACGGAAGTACATGTACGGGGTGTCTTCTTGTCGACCCGCTCTGGATGAACTCGATCACCGGTGCTGCGCTCTGCGGCAGACCCTGGAAGTGATTACTGGTGAAAGCATCTCGCTGACTGCTCCTGCTGGGAACCACTGGAACGTGGATGCCGCCGCAGGCACGTGGTCCGTCGGAAGCGGCAACAACTACGTCCTGAACCCAAGCGTCGAGGCCGACCGGGTTGCCCAGCAGAAGCTGGCCGGCTGGACGAACTCGTCGAATGTCAGCAGCGATCCGAACAGCAACCAGCTGGGCGGACACACACCGGACGCTGGGCGATTTCGCAGTCCTATTCCTCCGCTTACAAGGCGAGCATGTACCAGAACATCACTGTGCCGAACGGGACGTACACATTGTCGGCCTGGGTGAAAAGCGGCGGAGGGTAGAAGTCGGCGAACATCTTCGCCAAGAACTTCGGCGCGGGTGAAATGGACCGTGCGATCAACCAGTCGATCGGCAACTGGACGAAGGTCAGCAATTCCGGCATCACCGTGACCAACGGGTCGGTCCAGGTCGGCGTGTCCTCCGACGCGAATCCGGGCAACTCGGTGAACGTCGACGACTTCGAGCTGGTGCGAACCGGCTGACGCTCGACCTCGACGGTCACGTCGTGCACACACCGACGGTGCCCTCGCTGAGGGAATCCACTTCCGCGAAGCGGCCCTTGGCGGGGGCACCGTCAATGTTCACCGGTACCGGCTCCCACTCCGGAAGGTCTGCTGTCGACAGGTGCTCCTGGCGTTCGGAATCGACTCGACACCGAGTGCCACCGGCGATATGGCCCGGGCAGCCCGGGGCGCTCACGGTGGTCTTCGGCCCCGGCCGGGGACGGCGAGTGCGGAACTGCGCGTGGCGTGGGTGGCCTGGTCGCAACTTGTCACCGTTACGTCGTCGGGCCGCAACCAGATACGAACGGCAGCGCCGGTCTCGCCTCGCCGGACGAACTGGTCGTCGTCATAGGGCGGGCACCGACCGACCCCCGTCGCCGGGTTCTCCGGTCCGGGGCGAAAGGTCCTCACCGCCAGGGACCGCCAGGGACCGCCTGGGCGCGGCTCAGCGGGAGCAGAAACTCGCCGTACTGCGTCTGGCGGGTGAGGAGAAGACGTCCGAAAGGGCCGAAGTGCCGAGCGTCGCCCGGCACTTCGGTCCGGCTCTTTCGTGAACCGGGTTCAGCTTGCCGCTATCGCAGGGTCCACCGCTGGTTGGAGCCTCCGTTGCAGGTCCACAGGATGGCCTGGGTTCCATTGGCGGTGCCTGCGTTGTTCGCGTCCAGGCACAGGCCGGACCGGGCGCTGGTGATGGTGCCGTTGGCGTTGACGTTCCAGCGCTGGTTCTGCCCGCCGTGACAGTCCCAGATGATGGCCCGGGTGCCGGCAGAGGTGCCCGAGGCTTCGGCGTCCAGGCACTTGTTGCCGTAGACGCGCAGTTCCCCGGCGTCGGTGCGGGCCCACTTCTGGCTGGTTTGGTCCAGGCAGTCCCACAGCTGGAGCTGGGTGCCGTTGGTCTGGGAGGAGTTGGGTACGTCCAGGCAGCGGGCGGAGGCGGCGCCGACGATCTGGCCGCTGCTTGGCGGGGGCGGGGTCGTACCGCCGCCGGGCACGTACGCGCACTTGACCTGGGACCGGGAGACGCCGGTGCGGTCCGCCGGCGACGGGCACAGGAGCTGGGTGTACCGGGTGTCGTTGTCGAGGAAGATCTTGAGCCAGGGGATCGTGCGGCGCGTCACGTTGGAGTTGCCCCAGGTGGGGAAGCCGTGGCCGCCGCTGGTGAGTTCGATGTAGGCGCTCGGCGTGGCGGCGGGCATGCCGGCGTAGAGGCCGTTGAGGTAGGACGGGGTGACCGTGCCGTCGTCCCGGGCTCCCATGATCATTGTCGGGACCCGGAGGGAGGACAGGTTCTGCGAGGGGGAGAAGGGCGCCAGCGGCAAAGCGGCCTTCAGTGACGGTCGCCGTTCGGCCGCGCTGATGGCGCCGCCGCCGCCCATGGAGTGTCCGATCACTCCCAGCCGGTTGGGGTCGACTCGGTCGCGCACCGGGCTCTTCTGGGTGAGGTAGTCCAGTGCGGCGAGCAGTTGGGTGCCGCGGGCGGTGTCGTAGTCGTTGGGGCTGTTGGTGTCGATGCCGATGACGACGAACCCGAAGGAGGCGAGCCAGGGCCCCATCCAGGCGCCCTCGGCGGCCCACTTGGCGGTGTAGCCGGGCACGGCCGCGACGGCGCCCCAGGTGCCCTTGCTGGTGTCGGTCGGGTAATAGATCTTGCCGCCGTTGAAGCCGTTGCCGGGCGGCACGGTGACCTCCGCGGTGGCGAACGTCCCTCGCTGGGCCGCGACGCTGCTCACGGTGGGGTCGGGGCCCCGCTCGTACGGGTTGTCCTGGGCGGACGCCGGCCGGGCCGACGCGGGCTGGATCGCGACCAGTGCGGTGATCAGGCCGGTCACGGCCGCGACCACGGCTGCCCGCAACCTGACCGTTCTGCCGGTCCGTCGAAGTCCTGTCCTGGTGGCCCGGATGTCCTCGGACACCGGGACATCGGTGACGCTGGGGTGCATCGTCCTGTTCCTCCATACATGGGTCGTGGCCAGGGGAGTGCGATCGGCGGGTGAGTCAAGGGACGGCGTGCGCATGACTGGCCCTTGCCTGCCGGGACGGATCAACGGTCGGCTTGGGCAGCGGTCGGGGAAGTGCCGCGCGCGGCACCGGAGTAGACCCTGGCTTCCTTGGAGGTGGCGGCGATGCCGTTCGCGCCGTTGAAGAGGCGCTGGCCCCAGCTGGTGAGCCGGTTGGGGTCGAAGCCGGTCACCAGGTCCAGGTACTGCACATCGCTGCTGTTGCCGCTCCAGGACCAGCCGAGGTAGCCGATGCCGAGACGCTGGGCCGCGGCCATGATGGCGTCCTCGTCGGGGTTGCCGTCGGAGTGGTTGAAGCCGAACTCCCCTACGACGATGGGGAGTTTCGCGGCGACGAAGCGGTTCAGGTAGTCGTTGACCTTCGCGGCCGTGTTGTAGACGCCGTACATGTGCACCGAGAAGACGGTGTTGCGGTCCCGGTCGGCGGCGAAGACCGACGCGGCGTTGTCCCGCATGGTGAAGGACCAGTCCTGGCCCCAGTTGGGGGCGTCCACCATGAGGGTGTGGTTGAGCCCGGCGTTGCGCAGCTTCTGGATGGCTCCCTTGGTGTCGGCGGTCCACCTCGAGGCGTTGTTGTTGCCGTACGGCTCGTTGCCGATGTTGACGATGACGTAGCTCTCCTGGCCGGCCAGGGCGCTCTTGATGCTGATCCAGTAGTCGGCGGCGCGGGAGAGGGTGGTCGCTCCGCTCTGGTCGCCGTAGCCCGTGGTGTCGTGGACCTCCAGGACGCAGATGAGCCGGTTGCGTTTGCACTGGGAGACGACGTTCGCCACGTCGGCGGTGTCGTTGCGGGTCCAGCGGTCACCGTTGGCGAGGACGACGCGGACGGTGTTGGCGCGCTTGGCCTTGATGTTGGCGATGGAGCTGATCCGGGTCGGATACCAGGTGTGGGCGTGGTTGACGCCGCGCATGACGAAGTCGTTCCCGTTCGCTTCCAGCAGTCGGCCGTTCTGGACGCGGAAGCCGGTGGGCGCGGCGTGCGCCGGTGTACCGAGACCGAGCAGGGGGACGAGCAGGCCAAGGAGGGCGGCCATGACCGCGGCCATGCGTGGCGCGGCGCGGGTGGGGGATTTCATGGGTGCTCCCATTCGACGGAGACGGAGTGTTCAGGAGAGGGCGGCTCGTGCCGTGCAACGGACGGTGGCCGAGGGGCTGCCGGCCGTCGCCGGTGTGTCGGCGGTGAAGCCGAACGTGGTGCCGGCGCCCGGTGCGAGCGTGCCGTTCCAGGACGCGTTGCCGACGGTGGTCCTGCCGCCGGCGGTCGTGCCGAGGCTGCCGTTCCAGACCTGGGTGAGGCGGGCGCCCGCGGCCGGTACCACGGTCGCGGTCCAACCGTTGACGAAGGACGTGGACGCGTTGGTCACGGTCACCTCGCCCTGGTAACCGCTCTGCCAGGAGGAGACGGCCCGGAAGGAGGCGGTGCAGGCGGAGTCGCCGCCCGGGGTGCCCGGCCCGCCCGGTACGCCTTTGTCGAGGGCGGCGGTGAGGGCGGGGTACCAGCGGGCGGCGATCTTCTCGTTGCCGGGGGCGGAGGGGTGCACGCCGTCGTAGGTGTCGGTGGCGGTGTTGAATCCGGTCCACTGGTCGACGACGGTCACCGGGGAGCGGCTCGTACTGGTTGCCCGGGCCCACTCGGGGATGCGTGCGTTGAGGGCGACCGCGCGCTGGGCGCAGCCGGTGCAGCCGGACGGGTTCATCGGTATCAGCTGGGCGACGAGGATCTTCGTGTCCGGATTCGACGCCCGCATCTGCCGCACCAGCTTGGTGTATGCGGCGAGGATGGTGTCGGGGGAGATGCTGCTCCACACGTCGTTGGTGCCGAAGTGCATGACAACGATGTCGGGACGCGTGGCGGCGAGCCTGCCGGGAAGCAGGTTCTGGTTCGCCACGTTGGTGACGAGCTCACCGCCGTGGCCTTCGTTGTCGCCGTCGTGTGCCTGCGGGCAGCCCTGCTGGTTGAGGGTGCCGACGAAATCGATGTTCTTGTAGCCGGTGCTCTGCAGACGGTTCCACAGCACTGCCCGCCAGCAGCCCGGTGAGCCGGTGATCGAGTCGCCCAACGGCATGATGCGTACGGGGGCCGCGGCGGGGGCTGCGGTGGCCGACGGTGCGAGGGTCACGCCGAGCGCGAGCAGGAGCGTGGTCAAAAGGATCCGAAGGAGCGGTAAGTGCCGGGTTCTGTGCATGCCAGTCCCTTCCTGGGTGAGCCGGGAGCAGTTCGAAGATGCGGTTCAGCGACTGACTGGACGCGGGCGCGTTCGTCCGGTGCCTAGTCGGTGCCGCCGGTACCACCGTTCGGGTACGGCGTGTTCAGGGTGTGTAGGCGGTGGGGGCGACGGGGCGGGCA
>NZ_NGFN01000090.1 GCF_002148965.1 Streptomyces swartbergensis
GACGTGCACTCATCGGCCGCTCCGTACTTTTCCCGGCTTTACCTCTTGACGACCCGGGTGGCGTGGAGCACATTGACGGCACTTTGAGAGCGCTCTCACCCTCCCGCACCCGTACCCGAGAGGCATCCCCACATGAGTGACACCTCCGGCAGATCCCGCGCACGGCGCCCCTTGCGGCGGGCGTTCCTCGCCGTCGTCAGCACACTCGGCCTCGCCGCGGTCGCCGCCACCGCCGCGACTCCCTCCGCGAGCGCCTCCGCGCCGCCGCCCCCGTCGGGCTGGAACCAGGTCTTCCTGGACGACTTCAACGGCCCGGCCGGCAGCGGCGTCAACACGTCCGACTGGCAGTACGCGACCGGCAAGGGCTACCCGGGCGGCCCCGCCAACTGGGGCACCGGCGAGATCGAGACGATGACGAACAGCACCGACAACGTCTCGCTGGACGGCAACGGCAACCTGCGCATCACCCCCCGGCGCGACGGCGCCGGCAACTGGACCTCCGGCCGCATCGAGACCAACCGCACCGACTTCCAGCCCCCGGCCGGCGGCAAGCTCCGCGTGGAGTCGCGCATCCAGGTGCCGAACGTCACCGGGGCCGCGGCCAAGGGCTACTGGCCCGCGTTCTGGATGCTGGGCGCCCCCTACCGCGGCAACTACTGGAACTGGCCGGCCGTCGGCGAGCTGGACATCATGGAGAACACCCAGGGCCAGAACACGGTGTTCGCGACGATGCACTGCGGCACCTCCCCGGGCGGCCCCTGCAACGAGAACAGCGGCATCGGCAGTTCGACCACCTGCCAGGGCACCACCTGCCAGGCCGGCTTCCACACCTACCGGATGGAGTGGGACCGCTCGACGAGCGTCGAGGAGATCCGCTTCTACCTCGACGGCGTCAACTTCCACACCGTGCGCGCCAACCAGGTCGACGCGACGACCTGGCGAAACGCCACGGACCACGGCTTCTTCATCATCCTGAACGTCGCGATGGGCGGCGGCTTCCCCGACGCGTTCGGCGGCGGCCCGGACGCCGGGACACAGCCCGGCCACCCGATGGTCGTCGACTACGTCCAGGTGCTGTCGTCCGGCGGCGGCACCACACCTCCCCCGACCGGCAACCGCGACGCCTACTCCACCATCCAGGCCGAGTCCTACGACGGCCAGTCCGGGGTGATGACCGAGACGACGTCCGACTCCGGCGGCGGCCAGAACGTCGGCTCGCTGGCCAACGGCGACTGGCTGCACTTCAAGGGCGTCAACTTCGGCTCCACGGCCGCCCGGCAGTTCAGCGCCAGGGTCGCGAGCGGCGCGGCGGGCGGCGTCAGCGGACTGGTCGAGGTGCGGCTGGACAGCCGCAGCAACGCGCCCGTCGGGAGTTTCGCGGTGGGCAACACCGGCGGCTGGCAGTCGTGGCGGACGATCCCGGCGAACATCAGCGCCGTGACGGGCACGCACGACGTGTATCTGACCTTCACCAGCGGACAGCCGGCGGACTTCGTGAACGTCAACTGGTTCACCTTCGGGCACTGACGATCCTCGGCAGGGGCTCCACGCGCGCGTGGGGCCCCTTTTCGCTGCCCGGATCTCGTGGCCTCAGCGCAGTTCCGCCCGGAACGCCGCCGGCGTCAGGTCCGTGTGCTGGTGGAAGAACTTGGAGAAGTTCGCGGCGTCGGGGAAGCCGACCGCCGCGCCGACCCGGCCGATCGGCAGGTCGGTGTGGGCGAGGAGGCGTTTGGCCTCCAGGACCACGCGCTTGTCGATGAAGGCCTTCGGGGTGTCGCCGGTCGCGGCGCGGACCGCGCGGACCAGGGTGCGGCGGGAGTAACCGAGCGCGTCGGCGTAGGCGCTGACGCTGTGGTTGGTGGCGAAGTCCTTCTCCACGGCCTCCCGGAAGAGGGTGAAGGTGGAGTCGGACGGCTGTCGCACCGACTCCGCCGAACTGGCGGCGAGATGGGCGAGCCGCAGCAGGAACGCCGTCAGCGAGTGCTGAAGGACGGCCGTGTGCAGGCTCAGCGGCAGCGTGGCCGTGTCCTCGTACTCGCGTCGCAGCTGGCCGAGCGAGTCGCGCAGACCGGCGAGTTGGGCCGCGTCGGGGCGCAGCAGCGGCGGCTGGTCGTAGCGGTACAGGCCGGTGGCCTCCACGGTCGCGCGGGGAAGGAAGCCCGGCTGCATGGTCAGCACCGTTCCGCGGTACTCGCTCGTGCGGGAGAAGCGGTGGACCTGCCCCGGGCGGATCCACAGCAGGTCCCCGGCCGCGGCCTCGTACTCGGTGAAGTCGACCATGTGCCGGACCGGGCCCTCGCCGAACAGCAGCACGACGTGGAAGTCGATGCGGTGCACGCGCTCCAGGGGCGCGTCGGCGTGCCAGGTGCGGCCGGTGCCCATCGGGCCGACCTGCATGCCGACGCCGCCGACGCTCAGCTCGACCGGGAAGGGGAACGTTCTGATCCCGTCACCGCCTCGGATGCTTCTGTCCGCGATGTGCACCATGTACCCCTCTTACCGCCCCGCTCGTGTGCCGCGCTGCCTCTGGGTGTCCCACTTTCACCACAGGCTGGCACACCGTGACCTTCCGTCGAAAAAGTCAGACTTTTAGTTTTGAACAGTCAGACCAGCCACTTCGTTCCTATCGAGGATTTCTTGAAGATGAGCACGCAGACAGCGGACAGCTTCGAATGGACCGAACTCGACCGGCGTGCCGTCGACACCGCCCGTCTGCTGGCGGCGGATGCCGTCCAGCGGGTCGGAAACGGCCACCCCGGCACCGCGATGAGCCTGGCCCCGGCCGCGTACACGATCTTTCAGAAGGTGATGCGGCACGACCCGGCCGATCCGGAGTGGACCGGCCGTGACCGCTTCGTCCTGTCCCCCGGTCACACGTCGCTGACCCTGTACACGCAGCTGTACCTCGCGGGCTACGAGCTGGAGCTGGACGACCTGAAGGCGTTCCGCACGCACGGTTCGAAGACGCCCGGCCACCCCGAGTACGGGCACACCGCGGGCGTGGAGACCACCACCGGCCCGCTCGGCCAGGGCGTCGCGAACGCGGTCGGCATGGCGATGGCCGCCCGCTACGAGCGCGGCCTGTTCGACCCGGACGCGCCCGGGGGCGAGTCCCCCTTCGACCACACGATCTGGGCCATCGTCTCCGACGGCGACCTCCAGGAGGGCGTCTCCGCCGAGGCATCCTCGCTGGCCGGCCACCAGAAGCTCGGCAACCTGGTTTTCCTCTACGACGACAACCACATCTCCATCGAGGGCGACACCGCGACCGCGTTCTCCGAGGACGTGCTCAAGCGGTACGAGGCGTACGGCTGGCACGTGCAGCGGATCGAGCCGCGGGAGGACGGCGACGTCGACGTGCACGCGCTGTACGCGGCGCTGAAGGAGGCCCAGGCCGAGACCGGGCGTCCCTCGATCATCGCGATGCGCACCATCATCGCCTGGCCCGCCCCGAACGCGCGGAACACCGAGGCCTCCCACGGCTCGGCGCTCGGCGAGGACGAGGTCGCCGCCACCAAGCGCCTCCTCGGCTTCGACCCGGAGAAGACCTTCGAGGTCGCCGACGAGGTGCTGGCGCACACCCGCCAGGCCCTGGACCGGGGCGCCGAGGCGCACGCCGCCTGGGACAAGCGGATCGCCGTCTGGCGCGGCGAGAACCCGGAGCGGGCCGCCACGTTCGACCGGGTCAGCAAGGGCGAGCTGCCCGCGGGCTGGGAGGACGCCCTGCCGGTGTTCGAGCCGGGCAAGGCGGTCGCCACCCGTGCCGCGTCCGGGAAGGTCCTCCAGGCCCTCGGCGGGATCGTCCCCGAGCTGTGGGGCGGCTCGGCCGACCTGGCCGGTTCGAACAACACCACGATCGACAAGTCGTCGTCCTTCCTGCCGCAGGGCAACCCGCTGCCGGAGGCCGACCCGTACGGCCGCACGATCCACTTCGGCATCCGCGAGTTCTCCATGGCCGCGGAGATGAACGGCATCGCCCTGCACGGCAACACGCGCATCTACGGCGGCACCTTCCTGGTGTTCTCCGACTACATGCGCAACGCGGTCCGGATGTCGGCCCTGATGCAGCTGCCCGTGACGTACGTGTGGACGCACGACTCCATAGGCCTCGGCGAGGACGGCCCGACCCACCAGCCGGTCGAGCACCTGGCCGCGCTGCGCGCCATCCCGGGCCTGAACGTCGTACGCCCGGCCGACGCCAACGAGACCTCGCTCGCCTGGGCCGAGATCCTCCGGCGGCACACCACCGACCCGGCCCCGCACGGTCTCGCGCTCACCCGCCAGGGCGTGCCCACGTACGAGCCGGACCCGGACGTCGCCCGCGGCGGTTACGTGAGGGCCGAGGCGGAAGGCGGCGAGCCGCAGGTGATCCTGATCGCCACCGGTTCCGAGGTGCACGTAGCCGTCGAGGCGCGTGAGCACCTCCAGGCGGCGGGCGTGCCCACGCGGGTCGTGTCCATGCCGTCCGTGGAGTGGTTCGAGGAGCAGCCGCGCGAGTACCGCGAGCGGGTCCTGCCGCCGTCCGTGAAGGCCCGCGTCGCGGTCGAGGCCGGTATCGGCCTGACCTGGTACCGGTTCGTGGGGGACGCGGGACGCATCGTCTCCCTGGAGCACTTCGGCGCCTCCGCCGACGCGAAGACCCTGTTCGCCGAGTACGGCTTCACCCCCGAGAACGTCGTCGCCGCAGCCCGGGAATCCCTGACCGCCGCCCGCGGTTGATCCGAGCGCCCGAAAGAAGATGATCACTGTGACCGAAGCGACCGCGAGCGCGGGAGCACTCAAGCGCCTGTCCGACGAGGGCGTGTCGATCTGGCTGGACGACCTGTCCCGCCGGCGGATCGAGTCCGGCAACCTGGCCGGTCTCGTGGCGACGGGGAACGTCGTCGGCGTCACCACCAACCCGTCCATCTTCCAGGCCGCCATCGGCTCCGGCGAGGGCTACGAGGAGCAGCTCGCCGACCTGGCGGTGCGGGGCGTCAGCGTCGACGAGGCCGTCCGGATGATGACGACGGCCGACGTCCGGGCCGCCGCCGACGTCCTGCGGCCGGTGTACGACGCCACCGGCGGCCGGGACGGCCGGGTCTCCATCGAGGTCGACCCGCGGCTGGCCCACAACACCGCGGCGACCGTCGCCGAGGCCCGGCAGCTGGCCTGGCTGGTGGACCGCCCCAACGTGATGATCAAGATCCCGGCGACGAAGGCCGGTCTGCCGGCGATCACCGAGGTGATCGGCGCGGGCATCAGCGTGAACGTGACGCTGATCTTCTCGCTGGAGCGCTACCGCGAGGTGATGGACGCCTACATCGCCGGCCTGGAGAAGGCGCAGGCGGCCGGTCTCGACCTGTCGGCCATCCACTCGGTCGCGTCCTTCTTCGTCTCCCGTGTCGACTCCGAGATCGACAAGCGGCTGACGCTGCTGGGCACGGACGAGGCCCTCGCCCTGAGGGGCAGGGCGGCCCTGGCCAACGCGCGGCTCGCCTACGAGGCGTACGAACAGGTCTTCGCCGGGCCGCGCTGGCAGGCCCTGGGCGGTGCCCGTGCGAACCGGCAGCGCCCCCTTTGGGCCTCCACCGGTGTGAAGGACCCCGCTTACAAGGACACCCTGTACGTGGACGAACTGGTCGCCCCCGGCACGGTCAACACCATGCCGGAGGCCACGCTGAACGCCGTCGCCGACCACGGTGACGTCCAGGGCGACACCGTCACCGGCGGCTACGCCCAGGCGCGCGCCGACCTGGCGGCCGTCGAGCGGCTCGGCATTTCGTACGACGAGGTGGTGCGGCAACTGGAGGACGAAGGCGTCGCCAAGTTCGAGGTGGCCTGGCAGGACCTGCTGGACGCGGTCACCAAGTCCTTGAACAGCAAGGGAGTTGACGCGGAATGAGCGAGGGCATCCCCCAGACGGCCGAGCAGGAGACCATCGGAACCAAGGAGGACAAGGAGGCTCGGGCGGCGCAGGAGGCCGCAGGGGTCGAGCAGACGGGGGTGAGTGGCCAGGCACAGGCGGCCCCGCGCACGGAGCACGCCGACCCCGACTTCACCAATCCGCTGCATGACGCGCGCGACCGCCGTCTGCCCAGGATCGCGGGCCCGTCCGGCCTCGTCATCTTCGGCGTGACCGGCGACCTG
The DNA here is from genome assembly GCF_002148965.1 of Streptomyces swartbergensis. Classification (GTDB taxonomy): domain Bacteria; phylum Actinomycetota; class Actinomycetes; order Streptomycetales; family Streptomycetaceae; genus Streptomyces; species Streptomyces swartbergensis. Next base: position 6,130 of record NZ_NGFN01000090.1, read on the forward strand.
TCCCGCAAGAAGCTGATGCCGGCCGTGTACGACCTGGCCAACCGCGGCCTGCTGCCGCCGGGCTTCTCCCTGGTGGGCTTCGCCCGCCGGGACTGGGAGGACCAGGACTTCGCGCAGGTGGTGCACGACGCGGTCCGTGAGCACGCGCGCACCCCGTTCCGCGAGGAGGTCTGGCAGCAGCTCGCCGAGGGCATGCGGTTCATCCCCGGCGACTTCGACGACGACACGGCGTTCAAACAGCTGCGCTCCGCCGTGGAGGAGCTGGACGCCTCCCGGGGCACCAGCGGCAACTACGCCTTCTACCTGTCGGTGCCGCCGAAGTTCTTCCCCAAGGTCGTCCAGCAGCTGAAGAAGCACAAGCTGGCCAGCGCCCCCGAGGGAGCCTGGCGCCGCGCGGTCATCGAGAAGCCGTTCGGGCACGACCTCGACAGCGCGTGCGAGCTGAACGCGCTCGTGCACGACGTGTTCGACCCGGAGCAGGTCTTCCGGATCGACCACTACCTCGGCAAGGAGACCGTCCAGAACCTCCTGGCGCTGCGCTTCGCCAACCAGATGTTCGAACCGATCTGGAACCGGTCGTACGTCGACCACGTGCAGATCACCATGGCCGAGGACATCGGCATCGGCGGCCGGGCCGGGTACTACGACGGCATCGGCGCCGCGCGTGACGTCATCCAGAACCACCTGCTCCAGCTCATGGCGCTCACCGCGATGGAGGAGCCGGCCGCCTTCGACGCCGCCTCGCTGCTCACCGAGAAGCTGAAGGTGTTCCGGGCCGTGAAGCTGCCGGAGAACCTGGGGCTGAACACCGTACGCGGGCAGTACGCGCCGGCCTGGCAGGGCGGCGCGAAGGTGCGCGGCTACCTGGAGGAGGAGGGCATCGACCCGGCCTCCACGACCGACACCTTTGCCGCGATCAAGCTCCAGGTGGACAACCGCCGCTGGGCGGGTGTGCCGTTCTACCTGCGCACCGGCAAGCGGCTGGGCCGCCGGGTGACGGAGATCGCGGTGGTGTTCCAGCGGGCTCCGCACTCCCCGTTCGACTCCACCGCCACCGAGGAGCTGGGCTCCAACGCGATCGTCATCCGCGTCCAGCCGGACGAGGGCATGACGGTGCGGTTCGGTTCCAAGGTGCCGGGTACGTCGATGGAGATCCGGGACGTGACGATGGACTTCGCCTACGGCGAGTCGTTCACCGAATCGAGCCCCGAGGCGTACGAACGGCTGATCCTGGACGTCCTCCTGGGCGACGCCAACCTGTTCCCCCGTCACCAGGAAGTGGAAGAGTCCTGGAAGATCCTCGACCCGATCGAGCAGTACTGGGCCACGCACGGCCGGCCCGCGCAGTACGCCTCGGGCAGCTGGGGACCCGCGGAAGCCGACGAGATGCTCGCACGAGACGGACGGAGCTGGCGCAGGCCATGAAGATCGACCTGACCGACACCACGGCAAGCAAGATCAACAAGGCGCTGGTGCAGGGCCGCCGCGCCATCGGCACGCCCGCCGTGGGCATGGTCCTGACGATGGTGATCGTCACGGACGAGGAGAACGCCTACGACGCGATCAAGGCGGCCGAGGAGGCCTCGCACGAGCACCCCTCGCGCACCCTGGTCGTCATCAAGCGGCACGCACGCACCCCGCGCGACCGCACCCAGTCCCGGCTGGACGCCGAGGTCCGGGTCGGCGCCGACGCGGGCACCGGTGAGACGGTGATCCTGCGGACCTACGGCGAGGTGTCCGACCACGCCGACTCGGTGGTGCTGCCGCTGCTGCTGCCGGACGCGCCGGTGGTGGTGTGGTGGCCGGTGGACGCCCCCGAGGTGCCCTCGAAGGACCCGCTCGGGGCGCTGGCCCAGCGGCGGATCACCGACCTGTACGCCGTCGAGGACCCCTTGGCCATGCTGGAGGCCCGGGTCCGCTCCTACGCGCCCGGCGACACCGACCTCGCCTGGACCCGGCTGACGCCGTGGCGTTCGATGCTGGCGGCCGCGCTGGACCAGGCCCGGGCGCGGGTCATCTCGGCGGCCGTGGAGGCCGAGGCCGAGAACCCGGCCGCCGAGCTGCTGGCCCGCTGGCTGGAGGCGCGGCTGCACGTCCGGGTCGACCGGGTGGTCACCGCCGGGCCGGTCGTGACGGCCGTCCGCCTGGGCACGGAGAACGGCGAGATCCTCATCGACCGCCCGGAGGGACCGCTGGCCACGCTCACCCTGCCGGGCCAGCCCTCCCGCACCCTCGCCCTGAAGGTCCGTGCCACCTCCGAACTCATCGCCGAGGAGCTGCGGCGCCTCGACGCGGACGAGATGTACGCCATCGCCCTGAACGGCGAGGCAACCGAGGAGACCCCTGCTCATGTCTGACTCCCCCTCCCGCTCCCCCAGGCTCACGGAGCGGCCCGAGTGGACCGCCCTGGAGAACCACCGCAAGGACGCGCTGCCGCAGCCGGACCTGCGTGAGCTGTTCGCGGCGGACCCGGGCCGCGCCGAGCGCTACGTCGTGCACGTGGGCGACCTGCGCATCGACTACTCCAAGCACCTGGTCACCGACGAGACGCTGGCCCTGCTCCAGGAGCTGGCCACCGCCACCGACGTGTTCGGGCAGCGCGACGCCATGTTCCGCGGCGAGAAGATCAACACCACCGAGAACCGGGCCGTCCTGCACACCGCGCTGCGCGCCCCGCGAGACGCGGTGATCGAGGTCGACGGCGAGAACGTCGTCCCGGGCGTGCACGCCGTGCTCGACAAGATGTCCGGCTTCGCGAACCGGGTGCGCTCGGGTGAGTGGACCGGCCACACCGGCAAGCGGATCAGGAACGTCGTCAACATCGGCATCGGCGGCTCGGACCTGGGCCCGGCGATGGCCTACGACGCACTGCGGCCGTTCACGGCCCGGGAGCTGACGTTCCGCTTCGTGTCGAACGTGGACGGCTCCGACCTCCACGAGGCCACCCGCGACCTGGACCCGGCGGAGACGCTGTTCATCGTCGCGTCCAAGACCTTCACCACGATCGAGACCATCACGAACGCGACCTCGGCGCGCTCCTGGCTGCTGGAGGGGCTCGGGGGCGACGAGAAGGCGGTCGCCAAGCACTTCGTGGCACTGTCCACGAATGCCGAGAAGGTCGCCGGCTTCGGTATCGACGTCGACAACATGTTCGAGTTCTGGGACTGGGTCGGCGGCCGCTACTCGTACGACTCCGCGATCGGCCTGTCCCTGATGATCGCGATCGGCCCGGACCGCTTCCTGGAGATGCTCGACGGCTTCCGCATCGTCGACGAGCACTTCCGCAACGCCCCCGCGGAGGCCAACGCCCCGCTTATCATGGGCCTGCTCGGCATCTGGTACGGCAACTTCCACGGCGCCCAGTCGCACGCCGTCCTGCCGTACAGCCACTACCTGTCGAAGTTCACCGCCTACCTCCAGCAGCTCGACATGGAGTCCAACGGCAAGTCGGTGGAGCGTGACGGGAACCCCGTGGAATGGCAGACGGGTCCGGTGGTGTGGGGCACGCCCGGCACCAACGGGCAGCACGCCTACTACCAGTTGATCCACCAGGGCACCAAGCTGATCCCCGCCGACCTGATCGGCTTCGCGCGGCCGGTCGCGGAGCTGAGCGACGAACTGAAGGCGCAGCACGACCTGCTGATGGCCAACCTGTTCGCGCAGGGACAGGCGCTCGCCTTCGGCAAGACCGCCGAGGAGGTGCGCGCGGAGGGCGTGCCCGAGGAGCAGGTGCCGCACCGCACGTTCAAGGGCAACCGCCCCACCACGACGATCCTGGCCACCGAACTGACCCCGTCGGTCCTCGGCCAGCTGGTCGCCCTGTACGAGCACAAGGTGTTCGTGCAGGGTGCGGTCTGGAACATCGACTCCTTCGACCAGTGGGGCGTCGAGCTCGGCAAGGTCCTCGCCAAGCGCGTCGAGCCCGCCCTGACCGAGGGCGCGGACGTCCCCGGTCTCGATCCGTCCACGGCCGCGCTGGTGGCCGCCTACCGCAACCTTCGGGAAGTGAACTGACATGCAGATCGGTCTTGTGGGTCTCGGCAAGATGGGCGGCAACATGCGCGATCGCCTGCGCAATGCCGGCCACACCGTCATCGGCTACGACACCGACCCCGGAAAGTCGGACGTCTCCAGCCTCGCCGACCTGGTCAACCAGCTGGAAGCGCCCCGCACGGTCTGGGTCATGGTCCCGGCCGGGGGCCCCACCCAGCACGTCATCGACCAGCTCGCGGGCCTCCTCAAGCCGTACGACACGGTCGTCGACGGCGGCAACTCCCGCTGGACGGACGACGAGAAGCACGCCGAGGAGCTGAGCAAGCGCGGCATCGGCTTCGTCGACGCGGGCGTCTCGGGCGGCGTGTGGGGCCTGAAGAACGGCTACGCCCTGATGGTCGGCGGCGAGAAGGAGTACGTCGACCGGCTGCTGCCGATCTTCGAGGCGCTCAAGCCGGAGGGCCCGTACGGCTTCGTCCACGCGGGCCGGGTGGGCGCCGGGCACTTCGCGAAGATGGTCCACAACGGCATCGAGTACGCGATGATGCAGGCCTACGCCGAGGGCTGGGAGCTGCTGGAGGCCGTGGACTCGGTGGACAACGTCCGCGAGGTGTTCCGCTCCTGGCAGGAGGGCACCGTCATCCGCTCCTGGCTGCTGGACCTCGCGGTCAACGCGCTCGACGAGGACGAGCACCTGGAGGGCCTGCGGGGCTACGCCCAGGACTCCGGCGAGGGACGCTGGACCGTGGAGGCCGCGATCGACAACTCCGTGCCGCTGCCCGCGATCACCGCCTCCCTGTTCTCCCGGTTCGCCTCCCGGCAGGACGACTCGCCGCAGATGAAGATGATCGCGGCGCTGCGCAACCAGTTCGGCGGCCACGCCGTCGAGTCCGCGAAGAAGGCGTAGGACGTGGGAGATCTGCTGCTGGTCCGCCACGGCGAGACGGAGTGGAGCCGGAGCGGACAGCACACCAGCTTCACCGACCTGCCCCTCACCCCGAACGGCGAGGAGCAGGCCAAGTCGCTCGCCCCGCTCCTGGCGGGCCGCTCCTTCGCGCTGGTCCTCACCAGCCCGCTCGGCCGCGCGGTGCGCACCGCCGAACTCGCGGGGCTGACCGGGGCCGTGCGGGAGGCGGACCTGCACGAGTGGTACTACGGCGCCTACGAGGGCGTCACCTCCGAGGAGATACACCGCTCCCGCCCCGACTGGGACCTGTGGACCGACGGCGGCCCGCCCGGCCCCGACGGCAAGCCGGGCGAGTCCCCCGAGGAGGTCGGCGAGCGCGCCGACCGGGTGCTGTCCCGGGTGGCCGACGCGCTGCCCGAGGGCGATGTGCTGCTGGTGGCGCACGGCCACTTCCTCCGCGTCCTGACGGCCCGCCGGCTGGGCCTGCCGCCGTCGGAGGGGCGGCTGTTCCGGTTGGAGACGGGCACGGTCTGCCGGCTGTCGACCGAGCACGGGCGGCCCGTGATCGCGGAGTGGAACACCAGGGCGTGAACACCACGGCGTAACCGGCCCCGGCCGGAGGTGAGTTGACAGCCTCCGGCCGGGCGCGTCAGAGTCCCCGTCGATGCAGATCGACGACATGACGCCCGCCGAGGAGCGGGTGTGGCGGGCTTTTCCGCGCGGGGACGACGTGGACTTCCGGGGGCCGGGGCCGGCGGACGAGGACCCGGCGCGGGGCGCGGACTGGGGACCCGAACGGACCGTACGAGCGGCCGTGGTGCGGGCCCTGCTGCTGAGCGCCCCGCAGGAGGACGGCGAGACGGCCGCCCTCCGGCTGGCGGGCGCACGGATCACGGGCGTGCTGGACCTCAAGTACGGAGAGGTCGACCACGCCGTACGCCTCAGCGACTGCTCCTTCGAGAACGTCCCCGTCCTGTACGGGGCGCGGCTGCGGCAGCTGAACCTGCGCGACTCCGCCCTGCCCGGGCTGGACGCCGCCACCCTCCGCGTGGACGGCGTGCTGCGCATGTCGGACTGCCTGTTCGAGGGGCCCGTCCGGCTCGGCGGGGCGCAGATCTCCGGGGCGCTTTTCATGGACAGGGCCGATATCGGCGAACCGCCCGCCGGTCAGGCCGCGCTCCAGCTCAACCACGTGACCATCGGTGACGGCCTGTCGGCGCCGGGACTGCGCACCCGCGGCGAGGTGCGCCTGACGGGTGCCTCGATCGCCGGGACGATCGACCTCAACGGGGCGCGGCTGGAGGCCGGTACCGGCGAGGTCGCCCTGGATGCGGAGACGCTCACGGTGGAGGGCGACGTCCTGCTGCGCGACGTGGACGTCCTCGGCTGGGTCGGCCTGCGCGGCGCCCGGGTCGCGGGCCGCCTCGACCTCTCCCACGCGCGCCTGGCGAACCCCGGTGGCACGGCACTGCGCGCCAGCAGCTGCACCGTCGGGGAACTCTGGCTGCGCCGGAGCCCGCCCATGACGGGCGCCCTCAACCTGCGCCGCGCCCAGCTGGACGTCCTGTTCCTCGAACCGGACGTGGTCCCCGAGGAGGTCCTGCTCAACAGCCTCGTCTACACCTCCCTCACCCCGCACGAACCCGCCGAGCGGCGCCTGGCGATGCTGGAGCGGGACCGCGAGGGCTATGTCCCGCACGCCTACGAGCAGTTGACCGCGGCCTACCGCCGGATCGGCGACGACGACGCCGCCCGCGTCGTCCAGCTCGCCAAACAGCGCCGCCGCCGCGGCACCCTGCCGTGGTACGGCCGGTTGTGGGGCTACGTCCAGGACGCGGCCGTCGGCTACGGCTTCCGGCCCCTGCGCGCCGCCGGCTGGCTGGTGTCGCTGCTGGTGATCGGCTCTGTGGCCTACGCGCTGCACCACCCCCAGCCGCTGAAGGCGGACGAGGCCCCGCAGTTCAACCCGGTCTTCTACACGCTCGATCTGCTGCTGCCGGTGATCTCCTTCGGGCAGGAGGGCGCGTTCGCCCCCACCGGCGGGTACCAGTGGCTCTCCTACACCCTGGTGCTCACGGGCTGGATCCTCGCCACGACGGTCGTCACCGGCATCACCCGCACCGTCAGCCGCCAGTGAGCGCCCGCACCGCGTGCTGTGCCGCGAGCCGCACCGGCGCGTTCGCGGCGCCGTAGCCCCGGTAGCCGTCGTCGCGCTGGACCAGTTCGAAGAAGACGCGGCCGACGGTGCGGGTGTAGCAGTGGCGGAAGACGCCGTGGGCGTCGCGGTCGTAGAGGATGCCCAGATCGCGGTAGGTCTCCAGCTCGCCGTCGGCGAACTCGAAGCGGGCCGCGAGATCGTCGTAGTAGTTCGCCGGGACAGGCAGCAGACCGCCGCCGGCGTCCCGGAAGCGGCGGGCCGAGGCGACCACGTCGTCGGTTGCCAGGGCGATGTGCTGGGCGTGGACGGTGTCGTCCGTGGGCGCGGGGCCGACGGTGAGGGCGATCCGGACGCTGCCGTCGGCGTTGGTCACGGCACGGCTGCGCAGCAGACCGTAGGGGTCGGCGACGTCCACGCTCTCCTGGGCGTGCAGGCCGAGCACACCGTGGTGGAACAGGGCCGCCTCGTCGAAGTGGTGCCAGGGCTGGGTGAGGGCGAGATGGTCGATACGGCGGACGGACGCGGGCGCGGGTGCCGGGTCCGTGTCCTCGAAGTCGGCCCGCCAGTCGGGCAGGCCCGGGCGGCCGGTGGCGCAGAAGAACAGCTCCGTGCCGTCGGGGGCGGCGACCGCGTCGAGCGGGGCGTCCTCGGGTGCGCGGCGGCGCGGCAGGACGGGAGCCAGCAGCGCCTCGGCACGCCGGGCCGCCGCGGCCGGGTCCGGTGACTCCAGCCCGATCGCGGCGAGCTGGGTGCCGTCCCGCCGGACGGCCGGCCCGGTGTTGACCAGGATCCGGGCGTCCCCCTGCTCCCACAGGGCGACGGGCTTGCCGCGATGGCGGGCGGTGCGGGTGAAGCCGAGGGCGCCGAGCAGGGCGGTGAGGGGTTCGGCGTCGGGCGTGACCAGCTCGGCGAAGGCGACGCCGGTGGGGACGACGGGCTCGGGCAGGGCGGCCCGGCCCACCGTCTCCTGGAGGACCAGCAGGGAACGCCGGGCGTCGACGGCGGTCGGGCCGGCCTCGGCCTGCCGGAAGACGTCGTTGAAGACCTCCAGGGAGAGCGGGCCGTCGTAGCCGGTGCGCAGCACGTGCCGCACCAGGCCGGCGACGTCGAAGCCGCCCTGGCCGGGGAAGCAGCGGTAGTGGCGGCTCCACTGGAGGACGTCCATGGCGAGCAGCGGGGCGTCGGCGAGCTGGAGGAAGAAGATCTTCTCGCCGGGGATGTCCTCGATGCCTTTGGGGTCCGAGCCGCGCGAGAGGATGTGGAAGCTGTCCAGGCAGGTGCCGAGGGCGGGATGTCCGGCCGACTCGACGATGCGCCAGGCGTGGTCGTACGTACTGACGTGCCGCCCCCACGCCAGGGCCTCGTAGGCCACCCGGATGCCGAACTCCTGAGCCGTGCCGGCGAGCCGGCTCAGCTGCTCGGCGGCGAGGGCGTCGTCGTCCACCGCCCGCGCGGAGACGCTGGAGCAGACGAGGACCGTGTCGGCGCCGAGCCTGCGCATCAGCTCGAACTTGTGGCGGGCCCGCCGCAGGTTCCGGGCGAACTCGTCCTCGGGGACGGCCTCGATGTCCCGCATCGGCTGGTACAGGTCGACGGTGAGGCCGAGGTCGGCGCAGCGGGCGCGGATCTCCTCGGGGGTGAGGGGGCTGGCCAGCAGGTCATTCTCGAAGATCTCGACCCCGTCGAAGCCGGCCCGGGCGGCGGCGGTGAGCTTCTCGGTGAGGGATCCGCTGAGGGAGACGGTGGCGATGGACGTACGCACGTCGGTACCTCTCTTCAGTTCGATGCCCCTACGGCTCCGGCCAGTTCGGTCAGGTCCGCCAGCATCCGCGCGGCGTCGGGTTCCCGCCCGGTGAACAGGCGGAACGCGTCGGCGGCCTGGAAGGCGGCCATGCCGCCGCCGTCGAGGGTGGCGCAGCCCAGCGCGCGGGCGGTGCGCAGCAGTTCGGTCTCCAGCGGGCGGTAGACGACCTCGGCGACCCACAGCCCGGGGTGGAGCAGCTCGGCGGGCAGCGGCAGGCCGGGGTGGGCCGCCATGCCGGTGGGCGTGGCGTGGACGATGCCGTCGGCGTGCGCGAGCAGCGGCGCCTGCCGGTCCGGGCTCGCGGCGGCGGCACGGCCCTGGCCGAAGGCGCGGTTCAGGGCGTCGGCCAGGGCGGCGGCCCGTTCGGGCAGGGCGTCGACGACGGTGACCCGCTCGGCGCCGAGGGTGAGCATGGCGTGCGCGACGGCCGCGCCCGCGCCGCCGGCGCCCAGCTGCACGACCCGCTCCAGCGGCGCGTCGGCCAGCCCGCGCGCGAAGGACGCGGCGAAACCGGTGACGTCCGTGTTGTGGCCGACCGCGCGGCCGTCCTCGAAGACGACGGTGTTGACCGCTCCCAGCGCCTCGGCCTGCGGGGCGAGTGCGTCCAGGTGCTCGATGACGAGCTGCTTGCAGGGGTGCGTGATGTTGAGCCCGTCGAACCCGAGGTCGCGGGCGGCACGCACCAGATCGCCCACCGCCTCGGGCGGAACCCCGAGCGAGTCGATGTCGATCAGCCGGTACAGCAGGCGCAGACCCTGCCGGTCGCCCTCCCGCTCGTGCAGCGCCGGGCTCAGCGACGGGCCGATGCCGGAACCGATCAGTCCGACGAGATACGAGTCCTTGGGCACACGGGCCTCCCGAGCGGCTGTAGCGGCTGTAGCGGTTCACTAATGTACGAACTAGTACGTTAGCTATATCAGCCAAGGGCGACTGCGGGAAGGCCCCGGTGAGATCCGGGCCCTGCTTCTAGAATCACCGGCACCGGCCCCTCCGCCCGAAGGAACCTGATGACCAGCGTCGAAGAACCGGCACGTCCCGGCGAGCGCGAGCGCGTCCGTGACGCCGCCCGCACCCAGGCCGAGATCCTCGACGTCGCCACGCAGGAGTTCGCCCGGGCCGGCTACGACGGGGCCCGGGTGGACGAGATCGCCGCCCGCACCCGCACCACGAAGCGGATGATCTACTACTACTTCGGCGGCAAGGAGCAGTTGTTCACGGCCGTGCTGGAGCGGGCCTACGGCGTGATCCGGGAAGCCGAGCAGCAGCTCGACGTCGACCACCTCGACCCCGTGGCGGCCATTCGGCGCCTCGCCGAGCTGACCTTCGACCACCACGAGCAGCACCCGGACTTCATCCGCCTGGTCAGCATCGAGAACATCCACGAGGCGCAGCACATCGCGGCCTCCGGGAAGCTGGGGAAGATCGGCTCCCCCGCCCTGGACGTGATCCGCCGCATCCTGGAGGAAGGCCGCCGGTCAGGGCTGTTCACGGCGGACGTCGACGCCGTCGACCTGCACGCGCTGATCTCCTCCTTCTGCTTCTTCCGGGTCTCCAACCGGCACACCTTCGGCGCGCTGTTCGGCCGCGACCTGGTCGACCCGGCGCAGCGCGCGCACTACCGCACCATGCTGGGCGACATGGTGATCGCGTACCTCACGGCGGAGCGCGCGGCGGACTGAACGCCCGCCGTCGAACGTCGGCGCACGACCCCTTGACACCGGCGGCACTCGGGCGCAGCATCCCTAGCCATCGTCTACTAACTACCCAGTGGGTTAATTAGCCGCGATCCGGCACGTCCCCTTCGCTCGTCCTGTCTTCGCTCGTCCTTCTGTTCACTCCGCCTATGGTGTGGAGCCCCCAAGGAGCCGCCGTGTCCGTCCCCGCCACGCCCCAAGAGGCCGCAGCCCCGCCCGGTCAGCCCAGGAAGGCCGCGACCGCCGCCTGGATCGGCAGCGCGCTGGAGTACTACGACTTCTTCATCTACGGCAGCGCCGCCGCGCTGATCTTCCCCGAGGTGTTCTTCGACGAGTCCGACCCGGCCACCGCGACCCTGCTGTCGCTGGCCACGTTCGGCGTCGCGTACGCCGCCCGCCCGGTCGGCGCGCTGGTCCTCGGCCACTTCGGCGACAAGCTCGGCCGCAAGAAGATCATGGTCTTCACGCTGATGCTGATGGGCCTGTCGACGTTCCTGATCGGCTGTCTGCCGACCCGGGACCAGGTCGGCACGCTCGCCCCCGTCCTGCTCGTGCTGTGCCGGGTCCTCCAGGGCATCTCGGCGGCGGGCGAACAGGCCAGCGCCAACTCCATGACGCTGGAACACGCGCCGCCGGGCCGGCGCGGCTTCTTCACCAGCTTCACCCTCAGCGGCACGCAGGGCGGCCAGCTGCTGGCCACGCTCGTCTTCATCCCGGTCGCCGCGATGCCCGAGGACCAGTTGCTGTCCTGGGGCTGGCGGGTGCCGTTCTGGCTGAGCGTCGCGGTCGCCGTCGTCGGCTGGGTCATCCGCCGCAAGCTGGACGAGACACCAGCCTTCGCTCAGCAGACCGCTGAGGAGGGCGTCGTCAAGCTGCCGCTGGTGGTGCTGGTGCGCGAGCACTGGGCGGATGTACTGCGGGTGATCGCCGGTGCGCTCATCGCCTCGGTCAGCACCATCTTCACGGTGTGGGCGCTGGCGTACGCCACGAGCGACGCGGTCGGCATGTCCCGCACCGCCATGCTGTGGGTGGGCGCCCTGGCCAACCTCGTCGCACTCGCCGCGATCCCGCTGTGGGCCACGCTGTCCGACCGGATCGGCCGCCGCCCGGTGTACCTGATCGGTGCGGTCGGCAGCGCGGTGACGATGTTCCTGTACCTGTGGGCCGTCTCCACGGGCTCGTACCCGCTGACGTTCCTGCTGGGCATCCTCTGCTTCGGCGTGGTCTACAGCGCCGCGAACGGTGTGTGGCCCGCCTTCTACGGCGAGATGTTCACGACCCGGGTCCGGCTGTCCGGCGTGGCCATCGGCACGCAGATCGGCTTCGCGGCGGCCGGCTTCGCGGTGACGTTCGCCGCGCGGATCGCGGGGCCGGGCGGCGACGACTGGTCGGCGGTGGCCCTGTTCACGGCGGCCCTGTGCGTGCCGCCGGTCGTCGCCGCGCTGTCGGCCCGCGAGACGCACCGAGTCCCGACGGAGGCGCTGGGCGTACGCCCGGCCCGGGCGGCCACGGAGCCGGAGAAAGTGACGGCCTGAGCCCGGACCACTCCCTGCCGGGCCCTCCGGGCCCGGCGGCGGGTGGTCGGTCCGTTCAGCTGTTGGACCAAGCCCGGCGGCACAGCACCAGGCGATAGCCGTCGGGGTCCTCGATGGTGACGCCCCATTCGTCCCAGTAGGGGTTGGGGGATGCGACCCGCTTGCCGCCGTGCCGCTCCAAGCGGGCGATCAGGTCGTCCGGGACCGGGTCGTCGGCGTAGACGACCAGCAGATCCTCCTCGGTGGGGCGGGGCTCCACCGGCCTGACCGGCTCGTGCACGAGCTCCAGATGCCAGTCGGCGTCGGGCCAGCCGAGCATCAGCAGGTCGTGGTGGCCCGCTTCGGATCCGCCCTCGGACCGCCACACGACACCGAGCCCGAGCCCCTCGCGCCAGAACCGCTCGGCCGCCGCGAGGTCGCGGGAAGGACGGGCGATCCGGATGTGGCTGCGACCGTTCACGGGCATGGCGACCTCTTCTCGTGGCGTCCTGGTCTGCGGCGGCGATCCGCTTCGCAGCCTAGGAAGCCGGCCGCCGCGTGACATCGGCCATCGGTCCTGGGCCCTGGAGCCTAGGCCTTGGTCTGCACGATCTGGATCAGGTTGCCGCAGGTGTCGTCCAGCACCGCTGAGGTGATGCTGCCCATCTCCAGCGGCTCCTGGGTGAACCGCACCCCCAGACCGCGCAGCCGCTCGAACTCCGCCTGCACGTCGTCCACGGCGAAGGACGCGGCCGGGATGCCGTCCTCGACCAGGGCCGTCTTGTACGGCTGCACCGCGGGATGACCGGAGGGCTCGAGCAGGAGTTCCGTCCCGTCGGGGTCCTCCGGCGAGACCACGGTCAGCCACCGGTCCGTGCCCACGGGGACGTCGTGCTTCTTCACGAAGCCCAGGACGTCGGTGTAGAAGCGCATGGCCTTGTCCTGGTCGTCGACGAAGACGCTGGTGATGTGGATCCTCATGAGATGTCCTCCGGTGCGTCGGGCTTGAGCCATCGGGTCATGACGCGCTCAAGGGGTTCGGTGTTCAGGTCGTGGAACTTGTAGCGGCCCTCGCGCCGTGACACGACCAGACCCGCCGATTCCAGTACGGCCAGATGCTGGCTGACCGCCTGCCGAGACAGCCCCAGACCGTGCTTGGTCACCAGCCGTGTGCAGATCTCGAACAGGCTCTGTCCGTCTCGTTCGGCCAGCTCGTCCAGGATGCGCCGACGGGTGGGGTCGGCCAGCGCCTTGAAGACATCCTCCGCCATGCCCTCACGATAGGCAAGCAGCGACTTGCCTATCAAGTCACCTGCGCCGCTGCCCGTACTCACCCGGTGGCGCCCGGCAAGATCGGACCGTTCACCTGTTCCTGCGTGATCATGAATGGTTCCTGCACGAGGATGGGGTCTGAGGCTGTCCGGGCGGGGTATGCCGGATCTCACCTCGACGAGCGCGACGGAGGACGATCGATGGCACAGCTGCGACAAGACGTCGACCCGGGTGAGGCCGGGCTGGATCCGGAGGCGCTGGGCCGCCTGGACCGGCACTTCGCCCGGCTCGTCGACGAGGGCCGGCTGCCGGGCTTTCTCGTGTCCGTCGCCCGCGCCGGACGCGTCGCCCACCTCACGACGCACGGCCTGCGCGACATCGCGGCCGGGCAGCCCGTCGAGCCGGACACGCTGTGGCGGGTCTACTCCATGACGAAACCGGTCACCGCGGTCGCCGCGCTGCTGCTGGTGGAGGAGGGCCGGCTGTCGCTGGACGACCCGGTCGCCGACCACCTGCCGGCCTTCGCCGACCCGCGGGTCTACGTCGACGGCTCCGGGGCCGACGTCCGGACCCGCCCGGCCACCGGCCCGATACTCGTCCGGCACCTGATGACCCACACCTCGGGCCTGACCTTCGGCTTCTACCACACCCACCCGGTGGACGCCCTGTACCGCGAGGCCGGTCTGGAGTCGTCGGTGCGGCCGGGCGCGGACCTGGCCGAGACGATCGAGATGTACGCCAGTCTGCCGTTGCAGTTCGAGCCGGGCACGCAGTGGAACTACTCGGTGGCGAGCAACGTCCTGGGCCGGATCATCGAGGTCGTGTCGGGGCAGCCGCTCGACGTGTTCTGCGCCGAGCGCGTCTTCGGGCCGCTCGGCATGACGGACGCGGGGTTCCACGTCACGGACGAGCAGGCGCCCCGGCTGTCCGAGATGTACGGGGAGAAGGAGGGCGGCGGCATCGAGCGGATCGCCGGGCTGCCGCTGCGCGGCGGCCGGCCGCGGTTCCTGTCCGGCAGTGGCGGCATGGTGGCCTCCGCCCACGACTACCACCGCTTCATGGAGTTCCTGCGCCGCCGGGGCGAACTCGACGGCGTGCGGCTGCTCGCCCCTCGGACGGTGGACCTGATGACCCGCAACCACCTGCCCGGCAACGCCGATCTGCGGGCCTTCGGCAGCCGCCCGGCCCACGACGAGCCCGGCAACGACGGGCTCGGCTTCGGGCTCAACGTCTCCGTGGTGATCGACCCGTCCCGCACCCAGGCACCCTCCGGGCTCGGCGCCTACGGCTGGAGCGGGGTGGCCACGACGACGTTCTGGGTCGACCCGGGACGCGACCTGACGGTGCAGTTCATGACGCAGGTGCGGCCCAGGACCTCCCACACGATCTTCCGCGACCTCAAGAAGTTCGTCCACGAGGCCGTGTCGGGATGACCTGCTCTACCGGTCGACGCGGAGCGTGAACTCGGCGCCGTCCCGGGCGAGTTCACGCAGCCACTGTTCGGACCGGGCCGCCGTCTCGGCGGCCCGGTTCAAACCCGGCGGCAGGGAGCCGTCCAGGACGTGGCGGACGCCCAGGGCGAGGGTGCGCGAGACGCAGCGGGCCATCGCGCTCTCCCGCGCATCGCCCACCAGGTCCAGCAGGTAGCCGCCCGCCCAGGTCCGCCCTGGCCCGGCCCGGACGTCCAGCGACACGGCGAGGACGACCCGGTCGCGGTCGTCGTCCGTGGTGGGGTGGGCGGCGGCCAGCTCCCGCGCCAGGGCGGCGATCCGGGCGTCGTCGCCTCGCTTCAGCTCCTCGAAGACGCCGTCCCAGGCGCGCAGCCAGCCCTCCAGACGCAGGGTGCCGCGTACGAACGTGCGCGGTGTCCAGGCGTCCGGCAGTGCGTACTGCGCGATGAAGGGGACGCTGTCGCGGTTGGGGTAGACCTCGAAGGCCTCCCCGTCGACGACGTGCCGCCGGGTCGCCTCCCACGGCCGGTCGGCGACCGTCTCGGCGCCGCCCTCGATATAACGCGCCGGGGAGCGCAGGGCGTTGAGGACACCCGCCGGTGCCCAGCTGAAGCGGTACGTGAAGTCGTTCGGGACGGCCGGGACGCCGCCGCAGTACGACGTGAGGCCGTACGAGGCGGGCGTCCGGTCGCCGATGGCCTCCCGGGCGCGGGCGACGAGGGCGTGGGCGAAGAGGTGGTCGATGCCCGGGTCCAGCCCGGCCTCGGTGAGGACGACGACCCCCGCCTCCTCGGCGGCGGGCACCTGGTCGAGGACCGCCCGGGACACGTAGCTGGAGCAGGCGAAGTGCGTCCTGAGCCGGACGCATTCGGCGAGCAGCGGCGCGTGCTCCGGCGCGGGCAGCATGGACACCACGACGTCGCCGGGCGCCAGTTCGGCGGCGAGGGCGGGCAGCGTGTACGCGCGGGGCTCGGCCCGTCCGGCGAGGCCCAGCCGGACGAGGGCGTCGGCCGCGCGGCTCTCGGTGCGGTGCCAGAGCCGTACGCGCTCGGCGGTGTCGCACAGGGCGGCCAGGCCGCTGCCCGTGGACAGGCCGGCGCCGATCCAGTGGACGGTGCCGCTCGCGGGGACCGGGTCAGTGGTCAAGGGGCTCCCCCTTGCCGAGGCCGTGTTCACGGCATGCCTGACGGAACCGGTCCAGACAGCGGCCCCAGGGCCCGGTGACGCCGAAGTCGAGCAGATGGGGCAGGAGGGCGGCGGAGAAGTCGGTGCTGGACTCCAGCGGCAGCAGGGAGGGCAGGTTGTCGATGGCGATCAGGTCGAGCGGCGGGTCCTCGCGCAGCCGGCGGACGGGCTCGTCCCAGTCGGTGGTCTCGTCGTACACCGGAAGGACGTTGAGCGGGGAGCCGACGTCGCACGTGACGTCGCACAGGGTGCGCAGGCGGCGGCCTTGGGTGTCGAAGTCCTGCTCGCGGAGGAAGGGCGGGACCGGGCTGGTGGCGAGCACCGCGTTCACCATCACGTCGTGCTCCAGCAGGGCGCGGCGGTCCAGGTCGCGGGTCTCGGCGAGGTCCCAGCAGGTCGGGTCCGCACCGGCGGTGGCGAAGGCCGTGCGGGCACCGCGGCCGCTGCGTCCCAGGGCACCGATGACCAGGCCGGTGAACTCGGAGTCGTCCGCGGCGGGCTTCAGCGTCTCGTCCAGGGCCTCCTTCGTCGTGGGCGTCAGCGGAGCCCGCAGCCGGCCGCGGTGCTGGAGCACCGCCAGGGCCGCGCCCAGATAGCCGGCCCAGAACCCGAAGGCGGCGAGGCGCCGCCCGCTGTCGTCCACCAGGTACTCCAGGTCGAACAGCGCCCCGCCCCCGGCGGCGAACCGGCGCAGCAGGCCGGCCGCTCCCGGCTGGCCCTTGTAGGCGTGGCCGAAGAAGATGTGCCGGTGCGTCAGTTCGGCCGGTTCGTCGGGCAGTTCCTTCAGGCCCAGCACGACGGCGTCCCGCGGGGCCGACACCCAGGAACCCGCGGGGACGACGCGGCAGCCGGCCGCCTCGTACTCCTCGATCGGGAAGACCCGCTGCGGGGAGTCCTCGACGGTCAGTGCCACCCCGTTCTCGACGAGCCGCCGGGCGTCGTCGGGCACGACCGGCGTGCGCCGCTCGGTCGTTCGGGCCTCGTGGCGCAGCCACAGATGGAGCTCGGTCATACCGGGTGGGCCTCCGGACGTGAGGCGCCGGCCGCCGAGGGCCGACGCTCAAGGGTCGGACGTCCACGAAGCGTACGCGGCCCGACCCGCGCGGGTCGCGCACCTCTGCGCCCAGGTCACGCCGGGGGCACCGGATCCGCCCCGGCGTCTCAGGAGGAGCTGACCACCGCGTCGAGGTGGGGCAGGTGGTGGTCGAGGCGCTCCCGCTTGGTCCGCAGATAGGTGATGTTGTTCTCGCACGGCGGTATCAGCAGCGGCACCTGCTCGGCGACCTCGATGCCGTGGTTCACCAGCGCCTCGCGCTTGCGCGGGTTGTTGGACATCAGGCGGACGGACTTGACGCCCAGGTCGTCCAGGATCCGGGCGGCCACACCATAGTCGCGGGAGTCCACCGGCAGACCGAGGGCGAGGTTGGCCTCGACGGTGTCCAGACCCTCCGCCTGGAGGGCCATCGCGCGCAGCTTGGCGAGCAGGCCGATGCCGCGGCCTTCATGCCCTCTGAGGTAGACGACGACACCGGCGCCCTCGGCGACGACCGCGCGCAGGGCGGCGTCGAGCTGGTCGCCGCACTCGCAGTGCTGGGAGCCGAAGGCGTCGCCGGTCAGGCACTCCGAATGCAGCCGGATGAGCACGTCGTCGGTGCCGAGGTTGCCGTAGACCAGCGCCACTTGTTCGTCACCGCGGTCGTGGTCCAGGTAGCCGACCGCCTGGAATTTCCCGTACACGGTGGGCAAGGGCGCATTCACGACGCGTTCCACGCCGGTCCGCTGCGGTGACTTCTTGCCGAGTACGCCAATTTTTTCTGTCATGATTCTCGAGTTCCTAAGCAGAGACGAAAGGCCGTGACGTTATGAGTGACTTGGTGCCGGCGGACACCACGGAAGACGTACGGACGCGGGGCGCCGGTGTCTCACGGCAGGTCGCGGTGCTTCCCGTGGGGAGCTTCGAGCAGCACGGTCCGTATCTCCCGCTGGCGACCGACACGCTCGTCGCCTGTGCCGTCGCGCGGGAGATAGCCGGCGCGTACCCGGTGCACCTCCTTCCTCCGGTGACGATCTCGTGCTCGCACGAGCACGCGGCCTGGCCGGGGACCGTGAGCATCTCCTCGGTGACCCTTCATGCGGTGGTACGGGACATAGCGGCTTCGCTCCGCCGGTCGGGCGTCGACGCCCTGGTGGTGGTCAACGGGCACGGCGGAAACTACGTGCTGGGCAACGTCGTTCAGGAATCCTCCGCCCGCGGCGAGCGGATGGCGCTGTTCCCGGCCGCGGAGGACTGGGAGGCGGCGCGGGAGCGGGCGGGTGTGGTCGCCTCGCTGCTCACCGACATGCACGCGGGGGAAATAGAGACCTCCATCCTTCTGCACGCTCATCCCGAAATGCTCCGACCCGGTTATGAGACTTCCGATTTCGTCGCTGACGACCGGCGTCATCTGCTCACCCTCGGCATGTCCGGTTATACCGATTCCGGTGTCATCGGCCGTCCTTCGCTGGGTTCGGCGGAAAAGGGGAAGGAACTCCTGGCGAGCTTGGCGGATTCCTTCGGGGCGTATTTCTCGCTGCTGACCTCCGACGAGTAGTCAGGCACGGTCCTGGACCGGGTTCGGGGGCCGGTGAGGCGGACTCGGACCCGGCACGCAGGCCCGCGTACCAGCGGGCCACGAGCACGACCAGGCCGGGCAGGCTCGCCACGAGGCTCAGCACCCCGTAGACGACCGCGACGGCGAGTCCCCGGCCGGCGCCCAGGCCCGCGGCGCCGAACGCCCAGGCGGTGACGCCTTCCCTCGGTCCCCAGCCGCCGACGTTCAGCGGCAGGCCCATGGCCAGCAGCGCGAGTACGGCGAGCGGCACCAGTACGGCCACGGAGGCGGCGGCTCCGGCGACGCGGGCGGCGAGTACGAACATGGCGACGTAGCCTGCCAGGACGACCACCGAGGAGACGACGACTCCGGGTCCGTTACGGCGGGACAGCAGCCCCTCGCGTGCCTCGGCGAGCATGGTGCGCAGCGCCCGGCCCCGGCGGGAGGGCGCCGGGCGGTTCATGCGCAGGGCGAGGACGACGGCGAGTGCCCCGAGCGCGGCCAGGACCGCGAGCGGGGCGATGTGCCGGGCCTGGGCCAGCACCGGGGACGGCATGGTCAGCAGGACCACGGCCCCGACGGCGAACAACGCGATCTGCCCGGCGGCCCGTTCGAGGACGACGGCCTTCACGCCCCGCCGCACATCCCCCTCGCTCTGCCCGTGCCGCACCGCCCGGTGCACGTCGCCGAGCACACCACCGGGCAGCGCCGCGTTCAGGAACAGCGCCCGGTAGTAGTCGGCGACGGCCGGCCCGAACGGCAGCCGGATCCTGAGGCTCCGGGCCACGAGCGCCCACCGCCACGCACTGAACACGGTGGTGACGAGCCCGATTCCGAGCGCCAGCACCAGGGTCACCGCGTCGATGCGGCGCAGCCCGTCCAGGAAGACCCCGGTGCCCAGCCGCCACAGCAGCACCCCGAGGATGACGACTCCGGCGAAGGTGCCGAGGTGGGTACGGACCTTGCGGGAGCCGAGCCGGGCGAGGGCGG
>NZ_NGFN01000091.1 GCF_002148965.1 Streptomyces swartbergensis
CTCCCGCCCCACACCGGACTTCTCGTCTTCCAGCCCCTCAAGCGGCGGCACTGCGCCGAGTGCCGGCGAGGGCCGCTGCCGCTGCTCGTCCTCGAGGACGGTGTCCCGCGCTGCCTCGACTGTGCCGACCTCGGGCATCTGGTGTTCCTGCCGAGCGGCGACACGRCGCTGACGCGCAGATCGCGGGAGGAGAGCGCGCTGTCGGCGGTGGTCGTGCGGTTCAACCGGCGCAAGAGCCGTTACGAGCGGCAGGGCGTTCTGGTCGAGGAGGCGGCGCTCGCGAGGGCCGAGCAGCGGTGCCTCGAGGACGCCGAGGCGCGGCGGCGGCGCCGCGTGCGGGACGCGCGGCGGCGGGCGGCTCAGGACGCCGTGTTCGCCCAGGCGTTCGCGGCGGAGATACGGCGGCTGTTCCCCGGATGCCCGGCCGACCGTGCGTGGGCCATCGCCGCGCACGCCTCGGAGCGGGGCAGCGGGCGGGTGGGCCGCAGCGCGGCCGGGCGGGCGCTGACGGAGGGGGCGATGACCTCGGCGGTCGTGGCGTCCGTACGGCATCTGGACACGCCGTACGACCGGCTGCTGATGAGCGGGGTGCCGCGGCACGAGGCGCGGCGGCGGATCGCGGCGACGGTGGAGACGGTGCTGAGGGGGTGGACCGAGGCGGGGCTCGGTTCCGCCGGGTGACCCGGTCCGGGGCCGGTGGCGCCACCGTGGGCCGGAGGTTCGGCCGGAGGTTCGCCTGCACGGCAGTTGCCACGACATGCGGCGGAGGATCGCCCCCCTCGCCAGGCCACCACGACATGCGGCCGGAGAATCGCCCCCCTTGCCGGGCCGCCACGACATGCGATCGGAGGATCGCCCCGCTCGGCAGGTCGCCGCGGCGGCGCGGCCGGTCGGCCATACGGTGGCGCTCGCGTGCCGGGTGGCCACCGAGTCCTGGCCCCGGCCCTGCGTGGACCGTGGACGTACGCGTACGGCCCCGCGCCGCTGGGACGTACGCGTTCGGCGCCGCGCCGCTCGGCCACGGTCACCGTGCTCGTACGGGATTTCACTTGTGGTGAGGAAGGGTGCCGGGGCAGGATCCCGGCTCAACGGGTGGGAGAGGCTGACATGATCGACGGACCGTACTTCGTGGTGACGGTGCTGGGTGTGCTCGGGACCGGCCTGGTGGCCGGGGTGTTCTGTGGCTTCTCGACCTTCGTCATGCGGGGCCTCGCCACGCTGCCGCCGGCGCAGGGGGTCGCCGCGATGAACGCGATCAACGTGGCCGCGGTGACACCGCCCTTCATGGTCCTGTTCCTCGGGTCGGCCGTGCTGTGCGCGGTGATCGCCGTGGTGACGTTCGTGCTGTGGCCGGACGAGGGGACGGTGGAGCTGCTGGTGGGCAGCGCGCTGTACCTGTTCGGCTCGTTCGGGCTCACCGTGATCGCGAACGTGCCGCGCAACGACGCGCTGGCCGGGCTGGAGCCGGGCACGCCGGAGGCGGCCGCGTACTGGCCGGCGTATGTGCGCGAGTGGACGATGTGGAACCACGTCCGCACGGCCGCCTCGGCAGGTGCTGCGGTGGCGTACGTGCTGGCACTCACCTGAGCCCGCGGGCAGACGCTGTCCCGCCCTCCCGCGGGCGTGACCGCCCCCTGCGGGTGGGCCGCCGTGGACGTATCGTTGCCGGAAGGAGTGCCGCCCGACGACGCACGGCCTGTCACCCGCGCACGCAAGGAAGACGGCCATGGCCGACCCCAAGGGTTTCATGACCACCCCCCGCCAGGACTGGCCGCGCAGGCCCGTCGAGGAACGGGTCCGGGACTGGGACGAGGTCTATGTCCCGGGGGCGCTGCTGCCGATCATCAGCAAGCAGGCCGACCGCTGCATGGACTGCGGCATCCCCTTCTGCCACGAGGCCTGCCCGCTGGGCAACCTGATCCCCGAGTGGAACGACCTGGTGTCGAGGGAGGACTGGCGGGCGGCCGCGGACCGGCTGCACGCCACGAACAACTTCCCGGAGTTCACCGGCCGGTTGTGCCCGGCGCCGTGCGAGGCGGGGTGTGTGCTGGCGATCAACCAGCCGGCCGTCACCATCAAGAACGTCGAGTGCGCGATCGCCGACCGGGCGTGGGAGGAGGGCTTCGCGCCGTCGAGGCCGCCGGAGCGGCTGTCCGGCAAGACGGTCGCGGTGATCGGTTCGGGGCCCACCGGGCTGGCCGCGGCCCAGCAGCTGACCCGGGCCGGGCACACGGTCGCCGTGTACGAGAGGGACGACCGGCTCGGCGGGCTGATGCGGTACGGCATCCCCGCGTTCAAGATGGAGAAGCACCATCTGGAGCGGCGGCTGGAGCAGATGCGGGCCGAGGGGACCAAGTTCCGTACGTCGACGGTGGTCGGGCGGGACATCACGGGCGATGACCTGCGGACTCGCTACGACGCCGTGGTGCTCGCCACGGGGGCGACCGCGTGGCGTGAACTCGACGTGCCGGGGCGGGAGCTGACGGGCATCCACCAGGCGATGGAATACCTCCCGCTGGCCAACCGGGTGTGCGAGGGCGATCTGGAGACGTCCCCGCTGTCGGCCGCCGGGAAGCACGTCGTCATCGTCGGCGGCGGCGACACCGGGGCCGACTGCCTGGGCACGGCCGTCCGGGAGGGCGCCGCGTCCGTGACCCAGTTGGACATCTACGCGCTGCCGGACACCGAGCGCGACGAGGACGCCGAGCCCTGGCCGACGTATCCGGTGCGGATCTACCGGCTGTCGGCCGCGCACGAGGAGGCCCGTGACCTGCGGGCGGCCCCGGTGGCCGACGCGGACGCGCGGCTGTTCGCGGCGTCCACGCTGCGCTTCGACGGTGACGCGGCGGGCCATGTGCGGTCGCTGCACCTGGTCGAGGTGGACGCGCGGCGCCGCCCGGTGGAGGGCACCGGGCGGACGCTCCCCGCCGACCTCGTGCTGCTCGCCCTCGGCTTCTCCGGGCCCGACCGCAGGGACGGGCTCGTCGACCAGCTCGGGCTGGAAATGGAGCCCCGCGGCACGATCGCGCGTGACGCCGGGTTCGCCACGAACGTGCCCGGGGTGTTCGCCGCGGGGGACGCCGCCCGGGGCCAGTCGCTCATCGTCTGGGCGATCGCCGAGGGGCGGGCGGTGGCGGCGGCGGTCGACCGGTATCTGACGGGCAGTTCGAGGCTGCCGTCACCGATCGGACCGTACGACCGGCCCATGGCGGTGTAGAAGCGCCGCGTCCCCCGAGACGCCGGAGGGTCCCCCGAGACGCCGGAGCGTCACCGCTCGTCCGTCCCCGCCACCTTCCCCGTCGACAGCGCCACCCGGTTCCAGGTGTTGATCGTGCAGATCAGGGCGAGGACCTGGGCCAGTTCGCGCTCGTCGAACAACGCGGCGGCCTCTGCGTAGACCTCGTCCGGGACGCCCGCGTCGGCGACGAGCGTCATCGCCTCCGTGAGGGCGAGCGCCGCCTGCTCGCGCTCGGTGAAGAAGTGCCGGGCCTCGCGCCACACGGCGACCATGTGCAGCCGGTCCTCGCTCTCGCCGGCCTTGCGCGCGTCGTTGGTGTGCATGTGCAGGCAGTACGCGCAGTGGTTGAGGTGCGAGGCGCGGATCTGGATCAGTTCGACGAGGGCCGGGTCGAGGCCCTCACGGGCCGCGGCGTCGAAGGCGACGAGGGCCCGGAAGGCCTTCGGGGCGGACTTGGCGAACTCCAGCCGGGGCGCCTTCACCTGCGTGCTGTTCGTGCTCGTGTGTGTCGTCATGTCCCTCAACCTACGAGCCTGAAAGACCCGTTGTAGGGTGCATTTCCATGGCGACTTCGTGGGTCAATTCCGCGGAACGGATCGGGGCCGACCTGCATCTGGAGCTGACCGGGCCGGGCGGCCGGCGCGCGGCGCTGATCCGGGCCCTGCGGGAGGCCGTACGCAGCGGGCGGCTCGCTCCGGGCACGCGGCTGCCGCCGTACCGCTCGCTCGCGGCCGATCTCGGCGTCGCCCGCAACACGGTGGCCGACGCGTACGCGGAACTCGTCGCGGAGGGCTGGCTCACCGCCCGGCAGGGCTCGGGCACCCGGGTCGCGGAGCGTGCCGAGCCACTGCGGCCCGCCGCCCGCGTGCCCCGAAAGGCACCTCCACGCGCGCGTGGGCCCCGGCACGACCTGACGCAGGGCACGCCCGACGCCTCGTCGTTCCCGCGCACGGCATGGCTGGCCTCCTACCGGAGGGCGCTCCAGCAGGCGCCCAACGAGGTGTTCGGCCCGGGTGACCCGGCCGGCCGGATCGAACTGCGGGAGGCGCTCACGGAGTACCTGGCACGCGCGCGTGGGGTGCGCGCCGAGCCGGGCAGGATCGTGATCTGCTCCGGGTTCGCGCACGCGCTGCGGCTGCTGTTCGGAGGGGGCGTCCTGCGCGGGCCCCTGGCGGTGGAGGCGTACGGGCTCGGATTCCACCGGGAGGTCCTCGCGGCGGCCGGTGTGCGGACCGTGCCGCTCCCCCTCGACGAACACGGCGCCCGGGTCGACCGGTTGGGGCGCGAGCGTGCCGTGCTGCTCACGCCGGCGCACCAGTTCCCGACCGGCGGCCCGCTGCACGCCGCCCGCCGGGCCGCCGTGATCGACTGGGCACGCGCGCGTGGCGGGCTGGTCCTGGAGGACGACTACGACGGGGAGTTCCGGTACGACCGCAAGCCGGTCGGTGCCGTCCAGGGCCTCGACCCCGAGCGCGTGATCCACATCGGCTCGGTCAGCAAGAGCCTGTCGCCGGCGGTGCGGCTGGGCTGGATGGTGCTCCCGGAGCGGTACGTCGACGCCGTCCTTGCCGTCAAGGGGGACCGGGAGGCGTGGGCGAGCGTCCTCGACCAGCTGAGCCTCGCGGACTTCGTCGTCTCCGGGACGTACGACCGTCATGTACGGCGTATGCGGCAGCGCTACCGCGGCCGCCGGGACCGGCTCGTCGCGGCGCTCGCCGAGCACGCGCCGCACATCGAGGCCACCGGTATCGCGGCCGGGCTGCACGCGGTGCTGCGGCTGCCGCCCGGCACCGAGACGTCCGCGGTCAAGGCCGCCGCCTGGCAGGGCATCGCCCTCGACGGCCTCGCCGCGTTCCGGCACCCGGACACGGACATGACGGCGGGCGACGGCCTCGTCGTGGGGTACGCGACTCCCTCCGAGCACGCGTACGGGCGTGCCCTGGAGGCGCTGTGCCGTGCGCTGCCGCCGCCGTGACCGGCCCGTGAGCCCTCGGAAAACTAGGCCTTGCGTGCCACCGCCCCGTATCCCGGAATCACCCCGTCGTCCTGCCCGGGTACCGGCTCGCCCAGTTCGGGGTGCCAGCGGTGGGGTACCTCGACGCCGGGCTCGACGAGGTCGAGGCCGTCGAAGAAGCGGGTGAACTCCGCGCGGGAGCGCAAGGCCAGGGTGACACCGGCGGCGCGGAGCTTCTCGGTGGCCGCCTTGGACTCCTCCGGCGTGAAGTCGGCCGTGGCGTGGGTGATGACGAGGTAGCTGCCGGAGGGCAGTTCGGCGAGCAGCCGGCGGACCAGGTCGTGCGCGCCGTCCTCGTCGGGGACGAAGTGCAGCAGCGCGATGAGCGACAGCGCGACGGGCCGGGTGAAGTCCAGGACCTTCCTCGCGCCCTCCAGGATGGCGTCCGGGTCGCGCACATCGGCCTGGAGGTACTCGGTCGCCCCCTCGTCCGTGCCGCGCAGCAGGGCCGCCGCGTGGGCCAGCACGATGGGGTCGTTGTCGCAGTAGACGACCCGGGCGTCGGGGGCGGTCTGCTGGGCGACCTGGTGGAGGTTGGGCTCGGTCGGGATGCCCGTGCCGATGTCCAGGAACTGCCGTACGCCGTTCCCTGCCAGCCAGCGTGTGGCCCGGTGCATGAACGCGCGGTTGACCCGCGCCATGACCGGCACCCTGGGGTCGAGGGTGAGCATCTGCCGGCCCATCTCCTCGTCGACCGGGTAGTTGTCCTTGCCGCCGAGGTACCAGTCGTACATCCGCGCCGGATGCGGTCTGCTCGTGTCGATCGCGACGGCCGAGGTGGGGTCCTGCCCGGTCATGAGGCACTCCATAAGACACAAAGGGTGATCAATTCAGCACCAGCGTAAGGAGGTTGAGCCACAGAGAGCGGCAGAAGACGGCAGAGGGCAGCAGAATCGGCCATCACCTCAGGACAGCAGGAAGTCCGCTTCCCCCGCCTTCGCCCCTTCGATGAAGGCCGTCATCTCGTCCGTGGTGTAGATCAGCGCCGGACCGTCCGGGTCGGTGGACTGCCGCACGGCGATCCGGCCGTCGGCGAGCTTCATCGCCTCCAGGCAGTTCCCGCCGTTCCCGCCGCTCCACGGCTTGTGCCAGCCTTCGCTGCCCAAGTCGCGCGCGGGCATGCCGTTGTAGACGTGTTTGCGCGGCTTGATGCGATCCATTCACAGCTCCTTGCGGAGATCCCGGAGGATCTCCTTCGTGCGATGTGCCGTAGCGGCCTGCGCCGCCATGCGGTCCATGACCTCGAGGTGGGTCGCCACCTCGGCGCGCGCGTCGAGGTAGACCGCGCCGGTCAGGTACTCGCTGTAGACCATGTCCGGCAGTTCGGGCATGGCAAATCGGAACAGCACGAACGGCCCGTACGTACCCGGGTGCGGCCCACTGGCGAACTGGGCGACCTGCAACGTCACATTGGGCAGCTTCGTGGCCTCGAGCAGTCTGTCGATCTGGGCACGCATCACCTCCGGGCCGCCGACCGGGCGCCGCAGCACGGTCTCGTCCATCACGACCCACAGCCGGGGCGCGTCCTCGCGGGTGAGCAGTTCCTGACGCTGCATCCGCAGGGCGACATGGCGCTCGATGTCGTCGGGCCGGGTCTGGCCGATGGCGCCCGACCGGAGGACGCCGCGCGCGTACTCCTCCGTCTGCAACAACCCGGGGACGAAATGCGGTTCGTAGCTGCGGATGACGGCGGCCGCGCCCTCCAGGCTCACATACATCGAGAACCAGCCGGGCAGGATGTCGTGGAAACGCTGCCACCAGCCGGGCTTGTTCGCTTCCTCGGCCAGCAGGACGAAGGCGTCGGCCTCCTCGTCCGAGATTCCGTAGGCCTTCAGGAGCAGTTGCAGATACGGGATTTTGAGCGCGACCTCGGCCATCTCCATACGACGGACCGTGGCGGGGGCGACGCGGAGGATGCGGGCGGCCTCCTCGCGCTTCATCCCGGCGCGTTCCCGCAGGTCCAGCAGGCGCCGGCCGAGAACGACCTGGCCCACCGTCGGCGCGGACCGCGGTTCGCTCACGCTCCACCTCCACGAAGAGTTCTGACGAGCCGGCCACAAAAGAACGCTGACAGCCCGGCGGCGCCATTCGAAGACCGTTTCGAAGAGCCGAGTATCCGAACACGCGTTTCGAACATGTCTGCGACGATCTCAACTGGCGCCGCGAGAGGTGCTGTTGCGAGCAGTGTGCCACGGCCTTCCAGACCGTCACACAGCACTCTGCAATTTTCAGAGTGACACTTGCCAAGTGTTCACGGCGGGGCGATAGTGGCAAGCGTGATTCCGTCCGCGCCCTTAGGAACAGACGCCGCCGCAGGCCCTCTCGGCCTGGGTGCCACCTCGGAAGCAAGCCCCGTCGGGGCCGCTGCCGAGCGCCGGTTCCGTTTCGAGCTGGCCGCACATCCGGGTTCTCCCGCACAGGCCAGACGCCTGACGCGGGCCCGGCTGACCGGCTGGTCGGTGTGCGAGGACACCTGCGACAGCGCGGCCCTGGTGGTTTCCGAGCTGGTCACCAACGCCATCGTGCACACGGCGAGCACGCACATAGTGTGCGAGCTGCACGACGGGGACGACCTGGTCCGGATAGCCGTGCGTGACGAGGGCTGCGCCCCGGGCCAGCCCCACGCGGCCGGCCGCACCCGGCCCGAGGAGGAGCACGGGAGGGGACTGCTTCTCGTCGACGCCCTCTGCGACGCCTGGGGTGCCCATGAGCACGGCCCCGGGCTGCTGGTCTGGGCCGAGCTGCCGCGCACGGCGGACACCCCGGGCGAGGCGGCGCAGCCCCGGAACGACCTGGGCTGGGGCACCCGTCCCAAGCCGGGGCCGTCCGACGACTCGGGCGACGGGGACGAAGCAGACCGGGCGCGCCATGCGAAGGGCGCCCAGGAGGTTCCCCCGCAGGAGCGACGCCGAGAGCGGGGACCGGCATGAGCCGCGGACGCGGTGGCCGCGTCCTGAACCTGGACACCCTGACCCGCCTCCGGCGCGAGCTACGGACGGCGGGTCCGACGCTGCGGCTGCCCGTCCCCGACGGCATGACCGCCCCGCTCGGCTGCGACGCGGTCGCCGTACCCGCCCGTTTCGGCCCGCTGGTCATGCCCCGGCTGCCCCGCGTGGGCTGCGTCTACGCCGACGAGACGCACTGGTGGTGGCTGGTGCCGTCCGACTCCGACCACGCCCTGGAGTGGCCCGCCCCGGCGCAGTACGCCGCCGGCGCGGTCGTCCCGGACGTCCCCGAGCTGCCCGAACTGATCCACCGCCCGGACGGCAGGCTGCCGTACACCCCGCCGATACCGCTGTATCTCGCCCTGTGCCGCGTGACGGGGACCGCTCCGGCCTGGTCGCGGCCGGTCAGCGCCTAGGGCTCGTCCAGCTTGTCCGGCTCGTAGGGCACGGCTCTGCCGAGGCATACGCACCACCCCTGCGACTCCGCGCCGCCCCACGCTTCCCCCGGCCGGGTCGTGCGCCCGCGCGCCTCCGGCGCCCCGGGCTGCGCCCTGCCCGGGCGGCCTCCGCCCCCGCGATAGTGACCGTTCGGCCAAGAGCGGGGCACAAACAGGGAGGTCGGTCGACGGTGGCGAAGAAGCGGACCGCGCCGGAGGTGTCCGAGTCGGAGCGGCTGCTCTTCGGCGGACCGCTGCGCTACGACATGGGCTGGAACCAGCACGCCGACGCGTTCCTGGAGCTGAACTTCCGCGCC
Organism: Streptomyces swartbergensis; assembly: GCF_002148965.1. Classification (GTDB taxonomy): domain Bacteria; phylum Actinomycetota; class Actinomycetes; order Streptomycetales; family Streptomycetaceae; genus Streptomyces; species Streptomyces swartbergensis. Next base: position 8,952 of record NZ_NGFN01000091.1, read on the forward strand.
ATGATCAGCCGGCTGCCGTCCCTGCTGGCGTCCAGTCTCCGGCTCGCCCGGCAGGCCGACCGGGGCGCCGCGCGGGTCGTGCTGGCCGCCGAGGCGGGCCGGGGCGTGGCGCAGGCGGTGGCACTGCTCGCGGTCAACAGCGTGCTGGCCCGGCTGATGGGCGGCGGCCCGATCGACGACCGGCTGCGCGGCGCCGTCCCCGCGCTGGTCACGGTGGCCGCCGTGATGCTGCTCGCGGCGCTGCTGCGGGCCGCGAGCACCTACGCCACCGGACGGCTGGAGCCGAAGGTGGAGCGGGTGGCGACCGAGCGGTACCTGGAGCGGGCAGCGGCCGTCGAGCTGGCCGCGATCGAGGACCACGCCTTCCACAAGCTGCTGGACACCGCGCAGTACGGGGCGGCCTCCGCCCGCCGGATGATCATGTACGGGACGCGTGTGATCAACGCGATGATCTCGCTGGTCGCGGCGGCCGGTGTCCTGACCGTGCTGCACCCGGCGCTCCTGCCGCTGCTGGTGACGATGACGCTGCCGAGCGCCTGGAGCGCGCTGACCGTCGCCCGGCGGCGCTACGAGTCCTTCCACGCCTGGGTGCAGCACGCCCGTGCGGGCCGGCTGCTCGGCAATCTGCTGATCGAGCCCGAGGCGGCCCCCGAGATCCGGGTGCACGGGGTGGGCGCGTTCCTGCTGCGGCACTTCCGCGCGATGTCGGAGACGGCGGAGGCCGAGCAGGCCCGGCTGGCCGGGCTCGCCGCCCGCACCGGCCTGATCGCGGCGGCGTGGACGGGCCTGGCGACGGTGGCGACGTACGCGACGCTCGGCGGGCTGCTGCTGGCCGGGGCGATGGCCCTCTCGGTGGCGGGTACGGCCGTGATCGCGATCCGGACCGGCTCGCAGAGCCTCGACACGCTCGTCGTGGAGGTCAACGCGCTGCACGAGGAGGCCCTCTTCGTCGGCGACCTGCAACGGCTGTATACGGAGGCGGCCCAGCGGGCCATCCCGGCGGGCGGCCTGCCGCTGCCGGAGAACCCGCGCGAGATCCGCTTCGAGAACGTCACGTTCCGTTACCCGGGCGACTCCGCCCGCCCCGCCCTCGACGACGTGTCGCTCACCCTCCCGCTGGGCCGGATCGTGGCGCTGGTCGGCGAGAACGGCTCCGGCAAGACGACCCTGGTCAAGCTGCTCGCCGGGCTCTACACGCCGGAGAAGGGGCGGATCCTGTGGGACGGCGTGGACGCGGCGACCGCCGACCGGCACCGGCTGGCCGAGCGGATCGCGATGGTGGCGCAGGACTTCAAGCGGTGGCCGTTCACGGCCCGGGTGAACGTCGCCCTGGGGCGCACGTCGGTGCCGGTGTGCGAACAACGGCTGGCCGAGTCGATCGCCGAGGCCGGGGCCGAGACGGTGATCGCGGACCTGCCGCGCGGGCTGGACACGCTGCTCGCCCGCAACTTCAGCGGCGGGCACGAACTGTCGGGCGGCCAGTGGCAGCGGCTGGGCATCGCCCGGGCGGCCTACCGCAGGGGCCGCATCCTGATCGTGGACGAGCCGACGGCGGCCCTGGACGCCCGGGCCGAGCTGGAGGTCTTCGAGCGGATCCGCGCCCTGGCCGACAGCGGCCAGACGGTCGTACTGATCACGCACCGGCTGGCGTCCGTACGCCACGCCGATCTGGTGCACGTCCTGGACCAGGGCCGGCTCGTGGAATCCGGGGCTCCGGAGGAACTGCTGGCGACCGGCGGTCTCTACGCCGAGCTGTACGCGCTCCAGGCGGAGCAGTTCGCCACGTCACCCACCACGGTCCCGCCGGTCCAGCCGGTCCCCAAGATGCCGTCGCCGAAGGCGGGCTGAGCCATGCCCCCCTCGGGGCACGCGTCAGGCCGCGGCGTCGGCACCGTCCCCGCTGCGCACGATCACCAGGAACATGTCCGTCGCGAGGTCCATGACGACCTCGGCAGGCAGGCCCTCCAGACGCCGCGCCTGCGCGAACTCCTCCGCCGGCCAGGAGCCACGCGGCCCACCGGCGGGAAAGCTCTCGAGCACTGTTCGCCCGTTCACCCTGCACCTCCATGTCGCGCTGTACTCGTAGAGTTAAACGCCAACCATGGGGTGAACGGCTCGCGAAGTGACGGTTCTGAGACGTAGTTGACACTCGTTCACCGCCGAGTGTGACAAACCTCTCAGCCCTTTGGCCGATCTGTTCACTTTCCGTATCAGTCGTCGTACTCGTCGTGATACCTGATGCGCTCACTTCCCGCAGGTGCCCCAAGGGCCGACGCGCGCCCCTTGGGGTCCTCCCACTCCTCCTGGCGGCCCAGTGCGGTGAGGTCAAGCAGGCTGGTGGTCGAGCCGAGGCCGTCGAGGCCGCGCTCATACGTCGAGTAGGTGTGGAAGACCCGGTCGCGGTCCCGCAGGAAGCAGCTCAGGCCGGGGCGCTCGACGAGCTCGCCCTCGCATTCGAGGGTCACCTCGAAGTCGTGGTTGAAGTCGCTGTCGTAGGACGAGTACCAGGGCACCGTCCAGCCCATCCGCGCCTTGAACGGCAGGATCTTCGGGTACGGCGCGCGGGACACGGCCGCGAACGACGTACCGCGGGCCTCGAGATGGGCGAGATGCCCTATTTGGTCCAGGAATCCGGAGCAGCTGCGGCAGCCGGCGTCCCACTCGGGCGCGAACATGAAGTGGTAGACGACGAGCTGGTGCCGGCCCTCGAACAGGTCGAGCAGGGTGGCCTTGCCGTCCCCGCCCTCGAACACGTACTCCTCGTCGACCTCCACCATGGGCAGTCCGCGCCGCTCGGCGTTGAGCGCGTCCCGCGCGCGGGTGGCGGCCTTCTCCTTGACCAGCAGTTCCGCGCGCGCCGCGCGCCACTGCTCACGCGAGACGATCTCCGGAAGCGACATGGGCCCTCCTGTGGCAACGGTCCGTCCGTGGGTGGTGACCGGCGGGAGCGACGGAACTCATCGCTGCCCCGGAGGGAATTTCGGAGGGAAGGAATGTCGCCAGGGGTCTTCCGGAACGTCAGGTGTCGTAGTCCTGGATGCGCCGGCCGTGGCTGCGGTCGACGAGGGCGGGCAGGCGCTCCTCCAGTTCCCGTACCACCGCCGGCACGTCGATCGTCAGCAGCGTCCGGTCGCGCATCAGGATCCGTCCGTCGACGATCGTGGTGCTGACGTCGGCGGAGCGGGCGCTGTGCACGAGGGTGGCGGCGAGGTCGTGGACGGGCTGGGTGTGCGGTCCGGTGAGGTCGACCAGGACGATGTCCGCCCGCCGCCCCGGCGCGATGCTGCCGACGCTGTCCCCCAGACCCACGGCACGGGCGCTCTGGAGGGTGGCGTGGTGCAGGGCCTGGCGGGAGGTCAGCCAGCGCGGGTCGCCCTCGGAGGACTTCTGGACCAGGGAGGTGAGGGCCATCGACTCCCACACGTCGAGGGAGTTGTTGGAAGCGGCACCGTCGGTGGCGAGCCCGACGTCGACGCCGATGTCGCGCAGGGCGCGGACCGGTGTGGTGTCGGGCCAGGCGAACTTGAGGTAGCCGCGGGGCGCGGTGGCGACGGCCGTACGACCGGGCGCCCGCTGCAGGACGGGCAGGTCGCGGTCGGCGATGCCGGTGCCGTGGGCGAGGAGCACGTCCGTGTCGAGGATGCCGGTGCGTTCCAGGACCTCGATCGGGGTGACGCCGTGGCGGGCGAGGCTGGTCTCGGTCTGGTCGCGGTTCTCGGCGGCGTGCAGGTGCACGGGCAGGCCGTGTTCGCCGGCGAGCCGGGCGGTGGCGGCGAGGTCGGTGTCGTCGACCGTGTAAGGGGAGTGCGGGGCGAGGGCGGTGGTGACGCGGCCGTCGGCAAAGCCGCGGTGCCGGAGCGCGAACTCCAGTGACCGCTCCCGGCCTTCGGGGCCCAGGGAGGAGAAGTAGGCCTCCCCCAGCAGCGCCCGCATGCCGCAGTCCGCGACCACTCGCGCCACCGCGTCCATGGCGAAGTAGTGGTCGGCGAAGCAGGTGACGCCGGCACGGATCATCTCGGCGCAGGCGAGCCGCGCCCCCGACTCGACGTCCCTCTCCGTGAGGTTGGACTCCACGGGCCAGACGACGTCGTTGAACCACTCCTGGGTGGGCAGATCCTCGGCGAGGCCGCGCAGCGCGACCATCGGCGCGTGCGTGTGACAGTTGATCAGACCGGGCAGGGCGACCTGGCCCCGGGCGTCGAGGCGTTCGGCGGCGGCCAGGCCCGCGACCCCGGCGGTGGTCGTCACCGCCTCGACGACGCCGTTCCGTACGACGATCGCGGCGTCCTCCTCGAACCCGATGCGCTCTTGATCGTCGTGCACGAGGACGGTACATGCGCTGATGATGAGAGATGCGGGACTGTCCGCGGCAGAAGGCGTCATCGCGCCAACGTACGACGAGGTCGTAGGGCGGCATGAGCCGAACCGCACATCCCGTCGCGGCTCTGTCGCGGGGCGGGCCGGGCGAGCACCCTGGTCCCACCACCCCGCCTGTCGGCTTCTGAAAGGAGCCCGGCATGCTCCTCGGCACCTGGAACCTGGAGAACCTCTACCGGCCCGGCGGCCCGTACGGCCCCGAGGACGAGGCGGCGTACGGGGCGAAGCTCGCCGCGCTCGCCGCCGTGATCACGGAACTCGACCCGACGCTGCTGGGCGTGCAGGAGGTCGGGGACCCCGAGGCCCTGAAGGACCTGGCGGGGATGCTCGACGACGACTGGCATCTCGCCCTGTCCGAGCATGCGGACAGCCGGGGCATACGGGTCGGGTTCCTGAGCCGTACGGCCGTGACGGTGCTGGCCGACACGACGGCGTTCCCGGCGGAGCTGCGTCCCGTGCAGGTGGACGACTCGGGGGTGACGGTGGCGCGGGCGGGGCGGGGCTTTCTCGCCGTGGAGGTCGAGGACGGGCCGCTGCGGGTGGCCGTCTGTCACCTGAAGTCGAAGCTGCTGTCGTACCCGGACGGCCGGTTCCAGCCGCGCGACGAGGGCGAACGGGCCCGGTACGGCGCCTACGCCCTGTACCGGCGGGCCGCCGAGGCGACGGCCCTGCGCGCCCTCGCGGACGAACTCCTGGACGGCGACGGGCAGGGCAGGGACGTGGCCGTACTGGGCGATCTCAACGACGAGGTGCAGGCCGCGACCACACAGATCCTGCTCGGCCCGCCCGGCTCGGAGATCGGCACGCCGGGCTACGAGAAGGCCGACAAGGGCGACGCGACCCGGCTGTGGGACGTGGCCCCGCTCATCCCGCCCGGGCAGCGCTACTCCCGCGTGAACTCCGGGCGGCGGGAGCTGATCGACCATGTGCTGGTGAGCCACCGCCTGGTGCACCGGGTGACGACGGCAGGCACGGGCCTGCCCGGCGAAGGCCCGCCCGGTCTGCCGTCGGTCGGCCCCGACCCGGCGCAGCGGCGGGGCGCGCCCGGGTCGGACCACGCGCCGGTGTGGGTGCGGATCGGGGGCTGAGCACCATCGACGTCCCCGAGCGCCTGACCTGGGCGGTGCAGATCCTCGACCCGGCGGCCGACGACCGGGTGCTGGAGATCGGCTGCGGCCGGGGGGTCGCCGTCGCGCTGATTTGCGACCGCCTCGTCACGGGCACCGTCACCGGGATCGACCGCTCCGCCAAGGCCGTCGAGGCGGCACGCCGCCGCAACAGCGACGCGCTCGCCACCGGAAGGGCCGCCTTCCACACCGTGTCGCTGGAGGACGCCGACTTCGCCACCGGCTCCTTCGACAGGATCCTGGCCGTCAATGTGAACGTCTTCTGGACCCGCCCGGCGGACCGGGAACTTGCCGCGCTGAGGCGCTGGCTGACGCCAGGAGGCCTGCTGTGCCTGTGCTGGGAACCGCCGGACGGGAAGCGGGCCGGGGAGATCGCCGCGAAGGTGGAACCGGCGGTCGCGGGGCACGGGTTCGCGACCGAGGTGCGCCGGGCAGCGACCGCGCGGGGCGGCGACCTGGTGGGGGTGTTGGGCAGGGCGATCGGGCCCGGGCGGCTATCCGGCGAGGGACGTCCCGGGAGGTCGTAGCCCCACCCGCTCGACCGGTCCGGCGAGTTCGTCGAGGAGGGCGGTGAGGCGCTCGGTGTGCTCGGGGCCGATCCTTCCCGTGTCGTCGAGGTGGACGGCGCAGGCGGTGGTGGTGTCGACGAGGCGTTCGAGGAGGTCGGCCACCTCGTCCGCGCCCTCGGTGTGCCGGGCGAGGGCGGGCAGTTCGTGCGCGGACAGGGAGATGGCCGTCCGGGCCTCGGCGAGAGTGCGGTAGGCCTCGCGGCGCAGGGTCCAGCGGGTGGCGCGGTGGTCGGAGGGGGTGACGCGGCGCTCGGAGGCGGTGGCGCGGTGGCCGGTGGGCGCGGCGCTGTGCTCGGATGCGGTGGCGCGGTGGCCAGATGGGGTGCCGGCGGTCGCACGGTGGTCGGAGGGGGTGCCGGGGCGCTCGGACGGCGTGCCGGAGGTGCCGCGGCGCTCGGACGGCGTGCCGGCGGTGCCGATGCGTGGGGTGTCGGCCTCGTCGAGGACGTGGGTGAGGTAGGCGTACGCGGCCTCGCTCGCCGCGGCGAGCCGGGCGCGCACTCCCCCGCCCCGCTGCCCCGGCATCGGCAGGTGCCCGACGATCAGCACGATCGCGCAGGCCAGCAGCGTCTCGCCGATCCGCCCCATGGAGGCCTGCGGCTCGCCGCCGACCATGACCAGGGCGAGGACGAGGACGGTGACCACGGCGGTCTGGGCGGCGAAGTGCCGGGTGGCGACGGGGATGAGCGCTCCACTGAGGGCGACGAGCGCGATGAGCCCTTCCGGCCGGGGCAGGACGGCGGCGAATCCGGCGAAGAGGACGGCGCCGAGCACGGTCCCCGCGGCCCGGTTCAGTACGCGCGAGGCCAGCGGTCCCAGGTCGGGCTTGACGAGGAAGACGGCGGTGGCCGGCAGCCAGTACCAGTGCTCGTGCTGCCCGTACCACTGGCCTTGGTGCAGGGCCTGGGCGGCCGCCGAACTGGCCCCGAAGCAGAGGGCGACACGCAGTCCGTACTCGCGTCCGGCGCTGCCGAAGGCGGCGCGCAGCCGGTCCCTGGGCGTACGGGGCCGGGTGTGCAGATCGCCGCCCCTGCCCTGGTCGAACACCTCGGCGGCGTGCAGGAGGGCGTCGTCGAGGGCGCGCAGCGCGGGCGCCGAGCGGGAGGGTGCGGGAAGGGGCCCGGTGTGGCTGTTGCCGCGTACGGCGGCGGCGAGCCGCCGGGGTCCCTCGGAGGCCCGCTTCGCGACGGCCTCTCCGGCCCACGCCAGCGCGGTGGCGGCCTCGGCGAGGGGCAGGGCGGCGGCGTACTGCGCGTGCAGCCGCCGCTCGGCGGAGGAGGAGGCGTACCGCCGCAGCCGGGGCCCGGCGAGGGCGTCCTGCGCGTGGTCGAGGGCGGCGGTGAGCGCGGCCCGGCGGCGGATGGCCTCGGGCCCGCCGACGGCGTCGAGCAGCTCGGCGACGGCGTCGTACACGGCGGCGACGGCCTTCCGTTCCCCGTCGAACCGGAAGTCCCCGGCGAGGGAGCCGGGCGTGGGCAGCACGAGCCGGAGCACGAGCAGCCACCCGGCGCCCGCGACGTAGGCGAGCGCACGTTCCCACCCCGGCTCGGGCAGGGGCATCCCGGCCCCGATCGCCGAGGCGACGAGCAACTGCGTCCCGACGGCGGACGCGACGGGCCCGATCGCGCTGATGCTCCCGGCGACGAGCCCGATGAACGTGAGGATGACGGTCAGCACGACCGCGCCGGTCTGCTGCCCGGCGTAGGTCCCGGCCACCATCCCCAGGGCACCGCCCAGCGCGGGCACCCCGATCCGCTTGACCGAGGCCCGCCGGCTCCCGGGCCGGTCGTTGATCCCGGCGAGCATGGCGGCGATGGCGGCGACGACCCCGAGCGAGGTACGCCCGACCTGCACGGCCACCAGCAACAGCGGCCCCGCGGACAGAGCCCCCCGCGTCACCGCGCTCCAGGGCACCGGCCCCCGCTGAGCGCGCAGGGCATGCGCGAGCCAGGGCGGCGGCTTGGGAAGGACACGGCGGGACCGGGACACAGGGCTCCTGTCGACTCGTCGAGGGCAGGGGTGGGCCTCGGGCGACGGTGGCCGGGCGGGGGTGTGGGTGCCCACGGTAGGCCGGGTTCCTGGAGGGAAGGTTTCCGGAACGTGACGGAGTCCGGGAAAGCCGGGTTCTTTATGAACGCAATCGCTTGATGAACGCATCGCCTTATGAACTTGTGAACGCAATCGGCGACGACCGTACCCGGTCAGTTCCGCGCTGCCTCCACGGCCCGGTTCAGGAGCGTCTCCACGTCGGTGATCCTCTGCGTGAGCTCGTCCGGAGCGCTGGTGAGGCTCCCCAGGAGCGCGTCCACGCCGCGCAGACCCGCCCGCGCGACGAGGCCCTTCTCGTTGGTCACCCACTCCCCCCGAGCCGCCAGCACCGCGTGCGCCGTCTGCGTCGCGGCGAGGGCGATCGCGCCCGCGATCTGAGTGACGGCGCCTTTCGGGGCGTGGCCGGCCTTGGCGTAGGCGAGCGTGGCCGCGGCCATGCCGTGCCAGTGGGCCGGGGCGGTCTCGCGCAGTGCCGGCGGGTAGGCCGCGGGTCGCGGCAGTTCGCCCCGCAGCACCTTGTCGATCGCCAGTTCGGCGGCGAGCAGGTACGTCGGGATGCCCGCCAGGTGGAACATCAGCGGCTCGACCCGGAAGCGGCCCTGCTCCGCTTCCGCCACCTCGTGTTCGACGACGTCGAGATCGCGGTAGTGCACGTCCACGCGCCGGCCGTCGACGGTCAGCCAGGCGCCGCCGTTGAAGACGCCGCCGCCCCACGCGCCGAGCTCGGAGACCTCGCCCTCCCAGCCGACCGCGCGGAGGTCGTCCGGGTCGAAGGCTCCCCGGTAGTAGATCGCCAGGTCCCAGTCGCTGTCCGGGCGTTCGGTGCCCTGGGCGCGGGAGCCGCCCAGGGTGACGGCCCGGACGRCGGGGAGGACGGCGAGGCGGTCGGCGGTGGTGTCGAGGAAGGTCTGGTCCGGGAGGGTGGGCACGCACGGCTCCTCGGCGGGCGGGGTGACGGGGGTCTGGTGCAGCGTAGGGGGACCACCTGGTCGGGGTGAACCGAAATACGGGTGCGTCCGCGCGCCGGGGTCTCGCATGATCGGTGGGTTGCCCTCGGCTGCCGCCCGTAGATCGGAAGATCGGAGACCCCCGTGATCCAGCGAGTCACTGTCCCGAGCCTGTTTCCGCCGCCCACCTACTCCCACGCCTCCGTCGTGGAGGCCGGCACAAGACTCGCGTTTCTCGCCGGGTCCGTTCCCCTGGACGCCGACGGCGAGCTCGTCGGTCCCGGAGACCCCGTGCGGCAGGCCGAGCAGGTGATCGACAACCTTCGCGAGCAGCTGCGCGCCGTCGGCAGCGATCTGGCGCACGTCGTTGCGACCGACGTGTACGTCGTGGGCAGTGAGCCGGCCGTGCTGTCGGCCGTCTGGGAGGTCGTCGAGGCGTCCGGGCTCAGTGCCGGTCCGCACTCCTCGACGCTGATCGGCGTGGCGTGCCTCGGATACACGGGACAGCTGGTGGAGATTACGGCGACAGCGGTCGTGCCGGGCGAGCCGCCGGCCTGAGGCCTGAGGAGAACGCCATGTTGATCGAGCACCGAGGGCGGCGCCCCGTCGTCCCCGAGTCCGCGTACGTCGCCCCGACGGCCGTCCTGTGCGGGGCCGTGGTCCTCGGTGAGCGCAGCCGGGTGCTGCACGGGGCCGTGCTCACCGCCGAGGACGGGGAGGTGCGGGTGGGCTCGGACGTCGTCGTCATGGAGAACGCCCTGGTGCGGGGGCGGGCCCGGCATCCCGCGGTGATCGGTGACGCGGTGCTCGTCGGCCCGCACGCCCATGTGAACGGGGCGACCCTGGAGGACGAGGTCTTCGTGGCCACCGGTGCCTGCGTCTTCCCGGGAGCCGTCGCGAGCGCCGGGTCCGAACTGCGGATCCACAGCGTGCTGCACGTCAACTCCGTGCTGCCGCCCGGCACCGTCCTGCCCATCGGCTGGATCGCGGCGGGAGCGCCCCGGGCCCGGCTCTTCGCCCCCGGCGAGCACGACGAGCTGTGGCAGGTGCAGGAGGCGCTGGACTTCCCCGGCACGGTGTACGGCATCCCGCGCGGCACCTCGATGCGTGAGGTGATGGCCCGCCAGGTGGAGTTGTACGGGGCTCACCGCGACGACCTCCCGCTCGACGGCGTGTCCCCCCACGAGGGACCGTGAGCTACTGCCGGTGTTCCGGCCGCCCCCACACCCGCCGTTTCGCCAGCGGCTCGGCGTAGCTCCCCACCCGGCTCGTCGTCAGCCCCAGCGCCACCAGCGACTCCGCCAGTTTCACCGCCGCGGCGACCCCGTCGACGACGGGCAGGCCCAGCTTCTCCCCGACCACCCGCTGCAACCCCGTCATCCCGGCGCAGCCCAGCACCAGCACCTCGGCCCCGGCCGCGCACGCCCGCTCGGCGGCGGCCAGGAACGCCGTCTCGGTGCGCTCGTCGTCGCCGAGGTCGAGCACGTTGAGGCCCGTGCCGACGATCGCGGCGCAGTTCCGCGCCACGCCCGCCGTCTCCAGGCTGTCCTCGATCTGGCCGACGGACCTGCCCAGCGTGGTGACGACGCCGTAGCGGCGGCCCAGCAGACAGGCCAGATGTGCTGCCGCCTCGGTGATGTCGACGACCGGTGCGCCCACCAGTTCCCGGACGCCCTCGCGCCCGTGCTCCCCGAAACCGGCCATGACGACGGCGTCGTACGGCGGTCCGTCGTAGGTCCGCAGGATGTCCAGGACGGCGGCGGCGGACAGGTAACTGTCGAGCCAGCCCTCCGCGGACTCCGGCCCCCATGCGGGGGTCAGTCCGGTCACGGTGGTGCCCGGGCCTGCGGCGGCCCGGGCACCTCGTACGATCTCCTCGGTCATCTCCTGCGTGGTGTTGCAGTTGGTGACGACGATCCGCACGTCTCTCAGACCTCCACGGCCACGCGCTCGGCGGCACGTTCGCTGCGGCACAGGACCGCGTACAGCCCGGCCGCGAGGGCCGTGCCGATGAACCAGGAGTACGGCGCCACGTCGCTGAAGTCCTTCACCAGCGCGAGCACCGCCGCGACTCCCGCCGCCGGCAGGAAGGCCCACAGTGCCTTGGGGTTGACGCCCTTGCGGTAGTGGTAGCGGGAGCCGGGGGTGGCGTCGAACAGTTCGTCCACGTTCACGCGGCCGCGCTTGACCCAGTAGTAGTCGAGCATGATCACGCCGAACAGCGGGCCGAGGAAGGCACCGAGGCCGCCGAGGAAGTAGTTCACGACGGTCGGGTTGGAGAAGAGGTTCCAGGGCGTGACGAGCAGGGCAGCCACCGTGCTGATCATGCCGCCGACCTTGAAGGTGATCTTCTGCGGCCAGACGTTGGCGAGGTCGTACGCCGGGGAGACGAAGTTGGCGACGATGTTGACGCCCATGGTGGCGATGGCGAAGGTCAGCGCGCCCAGCACCAGCACCCACGTGTTGCCGATCTCGGCGACGAGGTAGGCCGGGTCGGTGATCTCCTTGCCGAACACCTCGAACGCGCCCGCCGTGACGATGACCGACACGATCACGAAGGCCGTGGAGTTGACGGGCAGGCCCCAGAAGTTGCCGCGCCTGACCGACTTGTAGTCGGGCGAGAAGCGGGAGAAGTCGCAGAAGTTGAGCATCAGCGTGCCGTAGGTGGCCAGGACCAGGCCGATCGCGCCGAACCACTGACGCCACTGCTCCCCGACGGAGACGGGGTGCGGGGTCGAGGTGAGCGAGATCGTCCAGCCGGCCTTGGCGAGGATCCACACGGCCAGCGCGATCATCACGAGCCAGATCGCCGGACCGCAGAAGTCCTGGAACTTGCGGACCGATTCCATGCCCCGGCTGATGATCGCCGCCTGCACCAGCCACAGCGCGATGAAGGAGACCCAGCCGAGCGCGTCCAGCCCGAGGAACGAGTTGTGCGTCCACGACTCCAGGCCGGGCCAGGCCGCGAGCAGCATCACGTTGACGGCGACGGAGGCCAGGTAGGTCTGGATGCCGTACCACATGATGGCGATCACGGCCCTGATCAGCGCCGGGATGTTGGCGCCCCAGACGCCGAAGGCGATCCGGCTGACGACCGGGAAGGGGACGCCGTGGCGCTGCCCGATCTTCCCCATCCAGTTCATGCCGATGTAGATGATCACGAAGCCGACGAGCAGGGACGTGAAGATCTGCCAGACGTTCATGCCCAGGAAGAGCAGCCCGGCGGCGAAGGTGTAGTTGCCGAGGTTGTGGACGTCGGACATCCACATGGCGAAGAGGTCGAAGACCTTCCAGTTGCGCTTCTTCGCGGGCGCGAGGTCTTCGTTGGTGAGCCGGGGATCGGGGACGAACGCTGGGGTGCCGGTGGGTGCGGCACGGTCGGCGAGGGACACGGGGCCTCCAGGAGCGAGGGGACGTCGGAGGACTGCTCTGTGAGGGAATGCGGTGCGGGGTCCGCTCTGCGGGGGGGGTTTTGGTATACCAAAGCCCGGTCATGGTCCCGCCGTCAACGGTTCTGACCGATGTCGCTCTCGTTAACGCTCCGTAAAAGACGCCTCGCCTCGGCGAGGATGGTCTCCATGACGAAGATCGAACCTCTTGGAGCGGTGCGCGAACGCGTCACGGCCGAGCTGCGGCAGGAGATCATCGCGGGCAGCCTCCGTCCCGGCGACCGCCTGGTCGAACGCGAGCTGGCGGAACGCTTCGGCGTCTCGCGCGTTCCGGTCCGGGAGGCGATCCGGGCGCTCGTCGCCGAGGGCTTCGTCCACTTCGAGACGCCCCGCCGCACGGTCGTACGCCGTCTCACCCCGAACGACGTCAAGGAACTGTTCGAACTGCGCGAGGCCCTGGAGGTCTACGCCGCCGGACTCGCCGCCTCCCGCGCGACACCGCAGGACCTGGCCGAGGTCCGGGGGCTCCTCGACCGCGCGGCCGCCGCCACCGGGGCCGGGGACGCCGAGCTGATCACGGACCTCAACAGCCGCCTGCACGACCGCATCGTGGCGATGGCCGGCAACAGCCTGCTGACCGAGGCCCTGGAACCGGTCGCCGGCCGGCTGCGCTGGATGACCCGGCGCAACGAGGAGTGGCCTCAGCTCCTCGTGGAGCACCGGGAGCTGTACGAGGCGATCGCCTCGGGCGACCCGGACCGGGCCCGCGCGCACGCGCTCACACACGTACGGACCAACTACCGCTCCACGGTGCGGCATCTGTTCGGGGAGGAGGCTCCCTAGCCGCTTTCGGTGGGCAGTTCCGCCGCCCGCGCGGCCGTCCGCAGAACGTCGCGCAGCATCTCCGGGGTGAGCCGGCCGGTGAAGGTGTTGCGCTGGCTGACGTGGAAGCAGCCGAAGAGTTCCAGGCCGTCCAGGCGGTACCGGACCCCGTGGCCGAAGGCGGGCCGCGGCCGGGGCACGGACCAGCCCGCCTCGGCGAACGCGGGCAGCGCGGCCTGCCAGCCGAAGGCGCCGAGCACGACCACGGCCCGCAACGTCGGACGCAGCAGCCGCAGTTCCTGCACGAGCCAGGGGCGGCAGGTGTCCCGCTCCTGAGGGGTGGGTTTGTTCGCGGGCGGTGCGCAGTGCACGGGCGAGGTGACGCGCACGCCGTACAGTTCCAGGCCGTCGTGGGCGTGCTCGGCGGTGGGCCGGGAAGCGAGGCCGACGTCGTACAGCGCCTCGTACAGGACGTCCCCCGAGCGGTCGCCGGTGAACATCCGGCCGGTGCGGTTGCCGCCGTGGGCGGCGGGGGCGAGTCCGACGATCAGCAGCCGGGCGTCCGGCGGCCCGAACCCGGGCACCGGCCGCCCCCAGTACGTCCAGTCCGCATAGGCGGCTCGCTTGACCCGGGCCACCTCCTCGCGCCAGGAGACCAGCCGCGGGCAGGCCCGGCAGTCCGTGATGCGCCGGTCGAGGAGAGGGAGACCGCTGGCGTCCATCACTCCACGGTAGGCGCAGGCGGGGGTCGTGGTCGTCGTGGGGAGGCGGGTCCCTCGGCCCGGTCCGGACGCCCCGGTGCGCGGTTCAGCCGGTGGTCGCGACCGGCGTGGACCGGACGCCGGCGCGCCGGAGCCAGAGCCGGGCGCCGGACAGCAGCACGGCACCGGTCAGCAGCCAGGGCAGCGGCCCCGACGGCAGCGCCCCGACGGCCAGTCCGGTGAGCGCGCCGACCAACTGCTGTGCGAGGGACTGGACGGACAGGGCGGTGGCGCGCTGCGCGCTGGTGACGCGGCGGTGCAGCAGGTCGTTCCCGTTCGGGGAAGCCGCACCGATGCCGAGGTGGAACAGGCAGAAACCGACGACCGCGAGGGCCGTGCCGAGCAGGTGCGTGGTGGACGCGGTGGCACCGAGCAGCAGCACGCCGCCCGCACAGCCCCCGAGACAGACCAGTACGGCCCGTTCACCGCTGCCCGCGACCCGGGCGGCGAGCGGCGCGAGGTGACTGCCGACGCCGCCGCAGACGAAGCCGGCGCAGGAGAGTGCGGCATAGGCCATCGCGCCGGAGCCGGTCGCCCCGGTCACCGCCACGGTACGGCCCGGCATGAGCAGTTCGATGGCGGCCAGGGCGCTGCCGACGGCCGCGGCGGTGAGCAGGACCCGCCGGACCAGCGCGTCACGTCCGCCCAGCCGCAGTCCGCCCAGGACGGTGACCGGGACGCCGCGCAGCACGGAACGCAGGGTGGCCGGAGGTCGCGGCGGCTCCCGCAGGACGGTCAGCACGTAGCAGACGAAAACGACCCTGACCGCGGCTCCCAGCAGCACGGGAACGGACAACGGCAGCACCGCCCCGGACGTCGCCTCGCTCAGCCGGGCGCCGAGATCGGGCCCCACGCCGAGCAGCCAGGGCAGGGCACCGCCGAGCAGGATGCCGGCCGCGAGTGCGGCGGAGGTCGCGGAGCCGCCCCGGGCCAGTCCCGTCCGCAGCTCGGCGTCGGGGCCGGAGTGCGCCTGGACGGTGTCGACGTACCAGGCCTCGGCGGTACCGCTGGCCAGGGCACGGGCCGCGCCCATGAGCACCATGCCGGCCGTGAGTACCCAGGCGGTCGTGCCGAGGCCGACCAGGGCGAAGGCGACCACGTTGAGGGCACCGGCCATGGCGAGGACCGGCCGGCGCCCGAGGACGTCCGAGAGGCCGCCCGTGGGCAGCTCCAGCGCGGCCACGGTCAGCGAGTGAGCGGCGAAGAGCCCCGCCACCGCCGCGAGGGACATGCCGCGCTCGCTGAAGAGAAGGACCAGCGAGGCCATACCCAGGCCCGGCGGCAGCCATAAGAGCGCGCAGACGGTGACGTACCGGCGGCGAACGGTCTGCATCCCGGGCACCTCTGGCGCCTCTTGCGGCTCTCGCAGCTTTGTCATGAGGCGCTGTCCCCATCCGTGTCCTCACGGTCGTGCGGGGCGAGCGGCAGACCGGCCGTGAGGAGCACGACGTGCTCGGCGCGCGGATCCTCCGCGTCCCGGGCGGTCAGTTCCTCCAGCTTCCGGGCGACCGTGTCCCAGAACTCGGTGAGCGACTCGGCCGTCAGGCGGGGCATGAGGTCGCTGATCCCGGACGGCTCCACCCACTCCGGGCCCAGCCGCCCGGCGGCCATGTCCGCCTCGTGCCGGGCGAGGGACGTCTCCAGGTGCTCCAGCTGCCGCCGCCGCGCCAGGCTGACGAAGGCACGGCCCGCATCGGAGGACTCCATCGCCTCGTTGCTCCAGGACGTCACGGTGTGCCGGGCCCGCCAGCGCCGCTCCCGCCCGTCCCGATGCTCGGCCTCGGCGATGAACGCGTACTTCGCCAGCACCCGCAGGTGGTAGCTGGTCGACGCCGACGACTCCCCCGTCCGCGCGGCGAGCTCACTGGCCGTGGCGGGCCCGTCCTGCCGCAGCAGCCCGAGCAGCTTGATGCGCAGGGGGTGGGTGAGGGCCTTCAGGGCATCGGTGTCGTGCTCGGGATCGAGTACGCGCCTGTGCTCGTCGCTGTCCATGCCGGGAGGGTAGGCCGCCGCCAGCAGTTACCAAAAGAGTTTTGCAAAACTTGTTTTGCGAAACCTATGGAGGGCAATTGCCTGCCCGGACGGCCCGAGAACAGATGACGCGAAGGACTAAGGTCGGGGACATGGCTTCTGAAGGCGCGGAGTACGACGAAGCGGACGACATGAAGGCCGTCGACCCCAAGGCCGTGGACCCGAAAACCGCGGACCCGAAGGTCGCAGACCCGAAGGCCGCGGACCCTGAGACCGTGGACCCGAAGACCGTGGACCCGAAGGTCGCGGCGGCGATCGCTGCCGCCGAGGCCGCCGGGCCGCAGAGCGGCGGGACCGTACGCGTCGACAGCTGGATCTGGGCCGTACGCCTCGTCAAAACCCGTTCCCTGGGCGCCACCGCCTGCCGGGGCGGACACGTCCGCGTCAACGGCGAGCGGGTGAAGCCCGCCCACGCCGTGCGCGTCGGTGACGAGGTGCGCCTGCGGCACGACGGCCGGGAACGGGTCGTCGTCGTCACACGGCTGATCCGCAAGCGGGTCGGCGCCCCCGTGGCCGCCCAGTGTTACATCGACAACTCCCCGC
>NZ_NGFN01000092.1 GCF_002148965.1 Streptomyces swartbergensis
AGCTGTCCCTGCGCGACGCGCACCGGCTCGGGCGCAGGCTCGAAGGTGCGCGCAAGATCCGTAAGCCGGAGGCCCGGGCCGCCGTCCTCGCCGAGATCGAGGCGGAGATCGCCAAGGGCGAGGAGCGGATGGCCCGGCGACGCGGCCGTCTGCCCGAGATCACGTATCCCGAGCAGCTGCCGGTCAGCCAGAAGAAGGACGAGATCGCCGACGCCATCCGCGACCACCAGGTCGTGATCGTCGCCGGTGAGACCGGTTCCGGGAAGACCACGCAGATCCCGAAGATCTGCATGGAGCTCGGCCGCGGGGTCCGCGGCATGATCGGCCACACACAGCCGAGAAGGATCGCCGCCCGCACCGTCGCCGAGCGCGTCGCGGAGGAGCTGAACACGCCCCTCGGCGAGGCCGTCGGCTGGAAGGTCCGGTTCACCGACCAGGTCGACCCGGACGCCACCTTCGTCAAGCTCATGACGGACGGCATCCTGCTCGCCGAGATCCAGACCGACCGCGAGCTGCGCGCCTACGACACGATCATCATCGACGAGGCCCACGAGCGGTCCCTCAACATCGACTTCCTGCTGGGCTACCTCGCCCAGCTGCTGCCGAAGCGCCCCGACCTCAAGGTCGTCATCACCTCGGCCACCATCGACCCCGAGCGCTTCTCGCGGCACTTCGGCGACGCCCCGATCGTCGAGGTCAGCGGCCGTACGTACCCCGTGGAGGTCCGCTACCGGCCACTCCTGGAGGAGGACGGCGACGACGCCGACCGCGACCAGATCACCGCGATCATCGACGCGGTGGAGGAGCTCCAGAAGGAGGGCCAGGGCGACATCCTGGTCTTCCTCTCCGGCGAGCGGGAGATCCGCGACACGGCAGACGCCCTGACCAAGAAGAACTACCGGTTCACGGAGATCCTGCCGCTCTACGCCCGGCTGTCGCACGCCGAACAGCACCGCGTCTTCCAGCCGCACACCGGACGCAGGATCGTCCTGGCCACGAACGTCGCCGAGACCTCCCTCACCGTCCCGGGCATCAAGTACGTCATCGACCCGGGCTTCGCACGGATCTCCCGCTACAGCCACCGCACCAAGGTCCAGCGCCTCCCCATCGAGCCGGTCTCCCAGGCCAGCGCCAACCAGCGCAAGGGCCGCTGCGGCCGTACCTCGGACGGCATCTGCATCCGCCTCTACAGCGAGGACGACTTCAACGCCCGCCCGGAGTTCACGGACGCGGAGATCCTCCGGACGAACCTCGCCTCCGTCATCCTCCAGATGACCGCGGCCGGCCTCGGCGACATCGAGAAGTTCCCCTTCATCGACCCGCCGGACCACCGCAACATCCGCGACGGCGTGCAGCTCCTCCAGGAGCTGGGCGCCCTCGATCCGGCACAGAAGGACCCCCGCAAGCGGCTCACGGACACCGGCCGCAAGCTCGCCCAGCTGCCCGTCGACCCGCGGCTGGCCCGCATGGTCCTGGAGGCGGACAAGAACGGCTGCGTGCGCGAGGTCATGGTCATAGCCGCCGCGCTGTCCATCCAGGACCCGCGCGAACGCCCCGCCGACAAGCAGACCCAGGCCGACCAGCAACACGCCCGGTTCAAGGACGAGACCAGCGACTTCCTGGCCTACCTCAACCTCTGGCGCTACATCCGCGAGCAGCAGAAGGAGCGCGGCTCGTCCTCCTTCCGCCGGATGTGCAAGCAGGAGTACCTCAACTTCCTTCGCATCCGCGAATGGCAGGACATCTACAGCCAGTTGCGCACGGTCGCCAAGCAGATGGGCATCCACCTCAACGAGGACGATGCCCCGGCCGACCTCATCCACGTCTCCCTCCTCGCCGGCCTGCTCTCCCACATCGGCCTGAAGGACGTGAAGGACGCCGGGGCGGAGGGCGGGCGAAACACCGGGAAGAACGAGTACCTGGGCGCCCGCAACGCCAAGTTCGCGATCTTCCCCGGCTCGGCCCTCTTCAAGAAGCCCCCGCGCTTCGTGATGTCCGCCGAGCTCGTCGAGACGTCCCGACTCTGGGCCCGCGTCAACGCCAAGATCGAGCCGGAGTGGGTGGAGCCCCTCGCCGGCCACCTCCTCAAGCGCACGTACAGCGAACCGCACTGGGAGAAGGACCAGGCCGCGGTGGTGGCGTACGAGAAGGTCACGCTCTACGGCGTGCCGATCGTGGCGCAGCGGAAGGTCAACTACGGCCGGATCGACCCGGAGGTCAGCCGCGAGCTGTTCATCCGGAACGCGCTCGTCGAGGGCGACTGGCGCACGCACCACAAGTTCTTCTCGGACAACCGCAGGCTCCTCACCGAGGTCGAGGAGCTGGAGCACCGGGCCCGGCGCCGGGACATCCTGGTCGACGACGAGACGCTGTTCGACTTCTACGACCAGCGGATCCCCGAACACGTCGTGTCCGGTGCGCACTTCGACTCCTGGTGGAAGCACAAGCGGCACGAACAGCCCGACTTCCTCGACTTCGAGCGCGAGATGCTCCTCACCGAGAAGGCGGGCGAGGTCACCAAGGCCGACTACCCGGACTCCTGGCGCCAGGGCGATCTCAAGTTCCGGGTGACGTACCAGTTCGAGCCGGGCGCGGACGCCGACGGTGTGACCGTCCATATCCCGCTCCACGTCCTCAACCAGGTCACGGACGAGGGCTTCGACTGGCAGATCCCGGGCCTGCGGGAGGAGCTCGTCACGGAGCTCATCCGGTCCCTGCCCAAGCCGATCCGCCGCAACTACGTGCCCGCGCCGAACTACGCCAAGGCGTTCCTGGAGCGCGCGGTCCCGCTCCAGGAGCCCCTCACGACCACCATGACCCGCGAGTTGCGGCGCATGGTCGGCGTGCCGTTCGAGGCGGACGACTTCGACTGGTCCAAGGTCCCCGACCATCTCAAGGTCACGTTCCGGATCGTCGACGAGCGGCGCCGCAAGCTCGCCGAGGACAAGGACCTTCAGGAACTGAAGCTCAAGCTCCGGCCGAAGGCCCGCAAGGCCCTCTCCCAGGCGGCGGCCGCCACGGCGGAGCGCCAGGGCGGCGAGTCCCTGGAGCGCAAGGGCCTCACCGACTGGACGATCGGCACCCTCACCCGCGTCTTCGAGACCAGGCGGGCCGGCCAGCCGGTGAAGGCGTACCCGGCGCTGGTCGACGACGGCGACACGGTCTCCGTACGCCTCTTCGACACGGAGGCCGAGCAGCAGCAGGCCATGTGGAAGGGCACCCGCCGCCTGATCCTGCGCAACATTCCGGTGAACCCGGCGAAGTTCGCCTCCGAGAAGCTGACGAACGCGCAGAAGCTGGCGCTGTCCGCGAATCCGCACGGCTCCATCCAGGCGCTGTTCGACGACTGCGCGATGGCGGCCGCCGACAAGCTGATCGCGGACTTCGGCGGGCCGGCGTGGGACGAGGAGTCGTACCGCAAGCTGTACGACAAGGTGCGCGCCGAGATCGTCGACACGACCGTCCGTACGGTGGACCAGGTGCAGCAGGTCCTGGCCGCCTGGCAGGCCTGTGAACGCCGTCTGAAGGCCGTACGCAGCCCCGCGCTGCTGCCGAACCTCCAGGACGTGCGGAGGCAGCTGGACGCCCTCGTGAAGCCCGGCTTCGTGACGGAGGCGGGTCTGCGGCGCATGCCGGACCTGATGCGCTACCTGGTGGCCGCGGACCGGCGCCTGACGCAGATGCCGACGAACGTCCAGCGGGACACCACGCGGATGCAGAAGGTCCACGAGATGCAGGACGAGTACGCCTGGCTCCTGGAGCAGATGCCGCAGGGCCGGCCGGTGCCGTCGTCGGTCCTGGACATCCGCTGGATGATCGAGGAGCTCCGGGTCAGCTACTTCGCCCACGCGCTGGGCACGGCGTACCCCGTCTCGGACAAGCGGATCGTGAAGGCGATCGACGCGGCGGTGCCGTGACGGCGTGCGCACGCAAGGTGAGTTCGACCAGGGACCTGCCCTCCTGTAGAGTCTCTTCTCGCAGCGCAACGCACGAATGGCGCCGCGAAACCTGGTCCTGTGGAGCAGTTTGGAGTGCTCGCCACCCTGTCAAGGTGGAGGCCGCGGGTTCAAATCCCGTCAGGACCGCAGTGCAAGAGAGCCCGGATCTTCGGATCCGGGCTCTCTTGCGTTTCTCACGGCCCCACCGGCACAGTCAGCAGCGTGTCGGACCCACGCCGTCTTGACGGCCTGTCATTCCCTCGGTACCCAGAACCCAGGGCCGTTCCCGGTTCGGCCTTCTGGAGGTGGCGTATGGCGGCATCGGCTAGGCACGAGACGCGGGCCCTGCTCCGTGCACACCTGGCGGCCGCGTCGTCGTACCGGCATCTCACTCGCCACTGCCCGATCTGCCATCACCTGCTACGGCTGGCGATGGAGTCCGCCCAGTCCGCCCCTCGCACCGCCCAGGCCTCCCAGGGGGCCGTCGAGAACGAGAGCCCGGCGCGGGCGTGACGGAGGCCGGTCTCAACACCCGCCCGGGCAGGGGGTTCTGGAGCCAGTGGTTCCACTACCGCACCCGCGGCCGAGCTAACAAGCCGCTCGGTATGTGACGGGTGTCACGGCATGAGTTTTGGAAAGTGCGGTACTTACACCCCGCCTACAACAGGTCAATTTAATATGTGCAATTGCACCCCTTCCACGGTGCTGCACACAGGGGATCCGGCACCCCTCCCCAGACTCTGACAAGGCCGCTCACAACAGGGCTCAGCAGCCCGACAGCCGGCGCACAAAAAAGATCGCGCTGGACCCGGCGGAGTCCAGCGCGACCGACGACGCACCCTGTTATATGCCTGAGAGCTCTGACTGGCGTGGGCGTGGGGCCTGTTGGGGCAGGACCCGCGTCGCTTGGAGCTGTGGTTCCGGACGTCTCGGCTGATGGGGGACCAGCCGGTTTGCCCGGTTATTCAGTTGTTCAGGCCTCGCTGCGCTGCTGCGGAATGCCCGCGAGCAGAGCGCGGACCTCGGCCTCGCGGTAGCGACGATGCCCGCCGAGCGTGCGGATCGACGTGAGCTTGCCGGCCTTCGCCCACCGCGTGACCGTCTTCGGGTCGACGCGGAACATCGTGGCGACCTCAGCCGGGGTCAGCAGCGGCTCGGCATCAGGGGTGCGAGCGGTCATGAGCGGCCTCCTCGGGAGAACCGAACCTTCTCGGTTCTTTCCTCTAAATTCTGCACCTTGACCCGCGTTGCCCGAAATGGCGGACGCGAGTCGAGTCGGTTATAGGACGAACGGCTTGTCCTCGGCACTACAACTACACCATCTGTCCAGCCGCGTCGGCCAAACCGATGGAATTGCCCTCCCAGGTGTTCATCAGCGACGGATGCCGATGGACCATGCCATAGCGGACAGTCACGCCACTGTGACGATCAGTCACAGGGCGATCAGGAGTCATTCAGACCCCCCAAAGCGTGCAATGCTGAGATTCCGCCCACAATGCAGCACAACGGGACGGAAGGAGCCCCCCGGACTCCTTGTCCTATTTTGGCACGAGGAGGGGCAAGGGGCGCAAGGGCCATGTACGTGCAGTCCGTCACGTTTGGCCTACTTGAGAGGTACGCCCGGATCGGAACCTACGTCCGTTGTTGACAAGGCGTCAGTAAACGCAGAGCGCACTTCAGGAACGTCGGTGCGAGGACAAAACCCCAAAACGGGCGGTACGTCAAACGCCTGTTCGTGACCGGTCGCGAGCGGTCCGTAGGAACCGAAGGTCAGAGGTCAGTTCGCCGACCGCAGATCCCGTACGGAACGCCACCGGTCCACCAGCCGGGCGTACGCCTCCCCCGCGGCCGCCCCGTCGCCCCGGCGCAGCGCGGCGATGCCCTCCGCCACGTCCGCGGCCGAGTGGTCGTGCTCCAGCGCCCCGGCCGGCAGGGCGTGCACCAGGCCGCCGTAATCCAGCTCCACGAGCGAGCGTGGGTGGAACTCCTCCAGCCAGCGCCCGACGTCCACCAGGCCGTCGATCAGCGGCCCCTCGTCCATGGCCTCCTTCAGGGCCCGCAGGCCCCGGGCCACCCGCCGCCGCGCCTGGACCATGGGAGTGCGGTAGCGCAGCACCGGCGGGCTGTCCTCGCTGTCGCCCTTGTCGTACTCGCGCTCCTCGTCTGCGACCAGCACGAACCAGTTGATCGGCACCTGCCAGGTCGCCGTACGGATCCACGGCCGGGCGTCCGGGTTCTCCGCCAGCCAGCGCTCGTAGTCCTGGGCCGCCTGGTGGCGCAGGAAGGGCGGCAGGACCGCGTCCAGGACGGGCGGCGGGAGCTCCTCGGAGAGCTCCTCCAGCGCCTGCCAGCCGCGCAGCCGGGTGCGCCAGGGGCAGACGCAGACGACGCCGTCGACGTCCAGCACGAAGGCGTCCTGGCTCTCGTGCACCGGCACCAGGACCGGCGGGGTGGGCGCCAAGTCGGCCAGGGCGCGGCGGAGTTCGTCCTGGTACGAGGGACGGTCGGGACGGCGCGCGTAGCGGGCCCAGTGGCTGCGCTCCGGCTCCGGGAAGGCGGCCAGCGGTTCGTACACGCGCAGATAGGTCGCGTAGGGGACGATCACCGAGGACACCTTGGGCACGCCTGCTCCCTCCCCCGCCCATCGTCGCGAAAACCTGCGGAACCACTCACAAAAGCACGGGAAATCTATGCAAATCGTCGCACGGCTGTACTCCGGTCGGAGGTGATCCTGAGCACTGTGCGGCCGGCGGGCCCCCCAGGCTCTAATCTCGTGCTCACAGCCCCCGCCACCCGCACGGGAGCCGGTCTCCACCCGCCGCAACTTACTCAGGAGTCACCACAGTGACCGACGTAACCGGCGCACCTGCTGATGTACTGCACACCCTGTTCCACTCGGACCAGGGCGGTCATGAGCAAGTCGTGCTCTGCCAGGACCGCGCGAGCGGCCTCAAGGCCGTCATCGCCATCCACTCCACCGCCCTGGGCCCCGCGCTCGGCGGTACGCGCTTCTACCCGTACGCGAGCGAGGCCGAGGCCGTCGCCGACGCGCTGAACCTCGCCCGCGGGATGTCGTACAAGAACGCCATGGCCGGTCTCGACCACGGCGGCGGCAAGGCCGTGATCATCGGCGACCCGGAGCGGATCAAGACCGAGGAGCTGCTCCTCGCCTACGGCCGGTTCGTCGCCTCCCTCGGCGGCCGCTACGTCACCGCCTGCGACGTCGGCACGTACGTCGCCGACATGGACGTCGTGGCCCGCGAGTGCCGCTGGACGACCGGCCGCTCCCCGGAGAACGGCGGCGCCGGTGACTCCTCCGTCCTCACCGCATACGGCGTCTACCAGGGCATGCGGGCCTCCGCGCAGCACCTGTGGGGCGACCCCTCGCTGCGCGCCAAGCGGGTCGGCATCGCCGGCGTCGGCAAGGTCGGCCACCACCTGGTGGAGCACCTGGTGAAGGAGGGCGCCGAGGTCTTCGTCACGGACGTGCGCGAGGACGCCGTACGGCGGATCACCGAGCGGCACCGGGACGTCATGGCCGTGAAGGACACCGACGAGCTGATCCGCGTCGACGGCCTGGGCATCTACGCCCCCTGCGCGCTGGGCGGGGCGCTGAACGACGACACCGTGCCGGTGCTGACCGCCGAGGTGGTCTGCGGTGCCGCCAACAACCAGCTCGCCCACCCGGGCGTGGAGAAGGACCTCGCCGACCGCGGGATCCTCTACGCGCCGGACTACGTGGTGAACGCCGGCGGCGTCATCCAGGTGGCCGACGAGCTGCACGGCTTCGACTTCGAGCGGTGCAAGGCGAAGGCGGCGAAGATCTTCGACACCACGCTGGCCATATTCGCACGTGCGAAGGAAGACGGCATTCCGCCGGCTGCCGCGGCCGACCGGATCGCCGAGCAGCGCATGTACGACGCGGCCACGGCCCGCCGGGCGCGCTGATTCGGAGGCGTCCTCGCACGTTTGGCCGGTACCCGTCGGTGGGCAGTTAGAGAGAACTCTCACTTCTACCGGCGGGTCGACCGCCGATAAGTGGTTAAAATCGCGGTTGACCAGCGAGGACGGGGCGCCTCGAAGGTCCTGGGCGCGGGCACGTCATGCGGGCGACGTACCGTATGGGCGCGGGCTCAGGTACCGTGGAAGCCCTACGGACCGGTCTCTCCGCGGAGAGTCCGTGCCGGACCATGAACGCGTGTCAAGACTCTGGGGCCGTCGAGCCCCGTCGTTGAGGGGGTCGAGCCATGGGGCGCGGCCGGGCCAAGGCCAAGCAGACGAAGGTCGCCCGCCAGCTGAAGTACAACAGCGGTGGGACTGACCTCTCACGCCTGGCCGAGGAGCTGGGTGCATCGCCTTCGAATCCGCAGCCGCCTAACGGCGGGCCGTTCGAGGACGATGATCAGGACGACGACCTGTACGCACGGTACGCCGACCTCTACGAGGACGACGATGAAGACGAGGACGACCAGTCCTCTCAACACCGTCGCGGCGCTTGACCCTGCACTGAGCACTTACCCGGTCGGTGACTTCGGTCACCGACCGGGTTCTGTGCTGCCTTCAGGTCGTCAGCTCGCGTAGTCACCCACAAGGGCGGCACCAGTGGTGTGCTCGCCCCTGTCCGTGATCTCTCCTGCCACCCAGGCGTCCACGCCGCGGTCGGCCAGGGTCGCCAGGGCCACGTCCGTGGACTCCTGCGGCACGATCGCGATCATGCCGACGCCCATGTTCAGCGTCTTCTCCAGCTCCAGGCGCTCGACGCTGCCCGTGCGGCCGACGAGGTCGAAGACCGGGCCCGGGGTCCAGGTGGAGCGGTCGACGATCGCGTGCAGGTCGTCCGGGACGACCCGGGCGAGGTTGGCCGCGAGTCCGCCGCCGGTGACATGGCTGAAGGCGTGCACCTCGGTGGTGCGCATCAGGGCCAGGCAGTCCAGCGAGTAGATCTTCGTCGGCTCCAGCAGCTCCTCGCCGAGGGTGCGGCCGAACTCGTCGATGTGGGCGTCCAGGGCCAGGCCCGCCTGGTTCAGCAGGACGTGCCGGACGAGGGAGTACCCGTTCGAGTGAAGTCCGGAGGACGCCATGGCGATCACCGCGTCACCCGTACGGATACGATCCGCGCCGAGCAGCCGGTCGGCCTCCACGACGCCCGTACCGGCGCCGGCGACATCGAAGTCGTCCTCGCCCAGCAGGCCCGGGTGCTCGGCCGTCTCACCGCCGACCAGGGCGCAGCCGGCCAGCACACAGCCCTCGGCGATGCCCTTGACGATGGCGGCGACCCGCTCGGGGTGGACCTTGCCGACACAGATGTAGTCGGTCATGAACAGCGGCTCGGCGCCGCACACCACGATGTCGTCCATGACCATGGCGACCAGGTCGTGGCCGATGGTGTCGTAGACGCCCAGCTGACGCGCGATGTCGACCTTGGTGCCGACGCCGTCCGTGGCGGAGGCGAGCAGGGGCCGCTCGTAGTTCTTCAGGGCGGAGGCGTCGAAGAGGCCGGCGAAGCCGCCGAGGCCGCCGAGGACCTCGGGGCGCTGGGCCTTCTTCACCCACTCCTTCATCAGCTCGACGGCGCGGTCGCCCGCCTCGATGTCGACACCTGCTGTTTTGTAAGAAGCAGCTGCGTAGCTGGCACCAGTTGTCTCAGACATGGCTAATGAGAACCTTCGTGTCGTACAGCAGGTATTGCGGGCTGCCTACGGGCGGCGGATCGCGTCGGCGGCGGCCGTGGCGGCCGGGCCGGCGGCCAGCTCCGTCTCCAGGAGCTGCTTGCCGAGCAGCTCGGGGTCGGGGAGCTCCATCGGGTACTCGCCGTCGAAGCAGGCGCGGCACAGGTTCGGCTTGGCGATGGTGGTCGCCTCGATCATGCCGTCGATGGAGATGTAGGCCAGGGAGTCGGCGCCCAGGGAGGTGCCGATCTCGTCGATGCTCATGCCGTTGGCGATGAGCTCGGCGCGCGTGGCGAAGTCGATGCCGAAGAAGCAGGGCCACTTCACGGGCGGCGAGGAGATCCGGATGTGGACCTCGGCGGCGCCCGCCTCGCGGAGCATGCGGACCAGGGCGCGCTGGGTGTTGCCGCGCACGATCGAGTCGTCGACGACGACCAGGCGCTTGCCCTTGATGACTTCCTTCAGCGGGTTCAGCTTCAGGCGGATGCCCAGCTGGCGGATGGTCTGCGAGGGCTGGATGAACGTACGGCCGACGTAGGCGTTCTTCACCAGGCCGGCGCCGAAGGGGATGCCCGAGGCCTCGGCGTAGCCGATGGCGGCCGGGGTGCCGGACTCCGGGGTCGCTATGACCAGGTCGGCCTCGGCCGGGGCTTCCTTCGCGAGCTTGCGGCCCATCTCCACGCGGGAGAGGTAGACGTTCCGGCCGGCGATGTCGGTGTCCGGGCGGGCCAGGTACACGTACTCGAAGACACAGCCTTTGGGCTTCGCATCCGCGAATCGGGAGGTGCGCAGGCCGTTCTCGTCGATGGCGACGAACTCGCCCGGCTCGATCTCGCGGACGTAGGCGGCGCCGCAGATGTCGAGGGCGGCGGACTCGGAGGCGATGACCCAGCCGCGCTCGAGACGGCCGAGGACCAGGGGGCGGATGCCCTGCGGGTCGCGGGCCGCGTAGAGGGTGTTCTCGTCCATGAAGACGAGGCTGAAGGCGCCGCGCACCTGCGGAAGAACCTGGCCGGCCGCCTCCTCGATGGTCAGCGGCTTGCCGTCCTCGTCGACCTGGGCCGCGAGGAGCGCGGTGAGCAGGTCGGTGTCGTTGGTGGCCGCCACGCGCGGCGTGCGGCCGCCCTCCTGCTTGGGCAGGTCGGCGACCAGCTCGGCGAGCTGGGCGGTGTTGACGAGGTTGCCGTTGTGGCCGAGCGCGATGGAGCCGTGCGCGGTCGCACGGAACGTCGGCTGGGCGTTCTCCCACACGGAGGCGCCGGTGGTCGAGTAGCGGGCGTGACCGACCGCGATGTGACCCTGGAGCGAACCGAGTGAGGTCTCGTCGAAGACCTGGGAAACCAGGCCCATGTCCTTGAAGACGAGGATCTGTGAGCCGTTGCTGACCGCGATTCCCGCGGATTCCTGGCCTCGATGCTGGAGGGCGTAGAGCCCGAAGTACGTGAGCTTGGCGACCTCTTCGCCCGGAGCCCAGACACCGAAGACGCCGCAAGCGTCCTGGGGGCCCTTCTCACCGGGGAGCAGGTCGTGGTTGAGTCGTCCGTCACCACGTGGCACGCCACCGAGTGTAGGCGAGGTCGTCCACTGGTCCGAATTGGGGATACCGGACTTTTCAGTGGATCACTACTCGGCGACGGCTCGCACACTCGTGCCGTTTTCGCTGGTCAGCGTCAGAGTTTGGTGATCGACTCCGTACTTCAGCTTCCCGTCGAAAAGTCGCAGCAGCGTCTTCTCGTCGGACATTAGTGAGTCTTCGCACATCATTCGGGTCGTGGACGGGCGGCCGAGGGTGATATCGCCGTCGCGGACGGTGGCCGCGGCGTTCACCTTGTTGCAGCCGAGGCTGCCGGAGACGGTGCCCTTCTTCTCGTCGAAGGTGAGGTGGGCGCGGCCGTCGGTCTCCGGGGACGTGACGGTCCACTTGGTGCCGCTCAGCGGAGCGTCCTCGGCCTTGGTCAGGCGGACGGTGTCCCCCTGGCCGGTGGTGAGGGTGAGGCGGTCGCCGTCCACCCGTGCCTGGAACTCCCGGTCGGAGAGCGTGCGGGCGAGGGTCTCCTCGAACTCCATGGGCTTGTTCTCGCAGGCCATCTCCGTGGACATGGTCTTGCTGAGCCGGATGCGGTCGCCGTCGACGGTGGCCTGGGCGCCGAACTTGTTGCAGCCGAAGCTGCCCTCGGCCCGGCCCTTGTCGATGGTCACGTGGGCGCCGGCCGGGGCCTTGTGGGTCCTGCCGTCCGCGGTGACGCTGTCCACGCTCCACCGCACGCCCGTCACCGGCTTCCCGGCACCGACCGAGCCGCTGCCGCCGTCCGCCTTCTCGTTGCCGCAGGCCGCCATGAGCGGGACGAGCATGGCGGCGGCCGTCAGGGTCATGCGCTGCTTCTGCCTGTCCATGCCACTTCGACGGGGGACCCGGGGGGATCGGTTCCCCTTACGGCGCGCCTGTTCCTCCTACTGCCTGAGCGCCTACGCCATGAGCGGCAGGTAGGCCGACAGATCCGCCCGCTCCCCGCCGGCGCTGACCTTGGCGTCTTGGAGCGCCTGTGCCCAGGCCAGTCGCCCGGTCGCCAGCCGGATCCAGGTCAGCGGGTCCGTCTCGACGACGTTGGGCGGGGTGCCCCGGGTGTGCCTCGGGCCCTCCACGCACTGCACCACCGCGAAAGGCGGCACCCGCACCTCCGTCGAGCCTCCGGGTGCCTTCGCGGCGAGCGCGTCGGCGAGCAGCCGGGTGCAGGCGGCGAGGGCCTGGCGGTCGTAGGGGATGTCGAGGCCGGGGACGGCGGCGTTGAGGTCGTCGGTGTGGACGACGAGTTCGACGGTACGGGTGACCAGGTAGTCGGCGAGGGTCATGGCGCCCGTCCGCGTCGCGAGCAGGCGGGTTCCGGGAGCGTCCGCCAGCTTCTTCGTGAGGCGTTCCCCGGTGTCGGCGTAGAGGGCGTCGAGGTCGGGGTGGGCCTCGGCGAGCCGCCGGGTGTCGTCGGCGATGCCGGCGGCGCGGGCGGCGGTGGCGAAGGGCCAGTCGAGAAGGGCGAGCTCCGCCTTCGCCGGCTCCTCGCGGTCGAGGTTGCGGCTGACGCTCTCCACGGCCAGCGTCACGTGCGCCGCCAGCTCCCGGACCGTCCAGTCACCGAGCCGCGTCGGACATGCCAGCTGCTCGGGGCCGAGGGTGCGGACGGCCTGCCGTACGTTCCCGAACTGGGCGGACACGGCCGTGCGGATCTTGGCGGGGTCGTAGCTGCGGGCGCGCTTCTTGGCCGGGGGCATGGCGTCAGCCTAAGTGCGAGTCATCGCTGTCGGAGGGGTCTCGAAGATCTCCCCGTTGGCGGGCAGGCCGATGCCGTGCCAGGTGAAGGGGAGGCCCCGACCCGGGCCGCGTCCGGGTCGGGGCCGTCCATCAGCTGGAAGTGCCGCGCTGGAGGTGGGCGTAGGCAGCGCAGGTGCCGTTGCCGAGGTCGAGGATGACTGGTTGCCGAGGATCTGGCGGACACCGGACACACCGGACATCTCTCGCACCGAGCCCTCGATGAGCATCAGGTACAGCAGGCTCGCAGCAGGTTGCGGCTCAGGTGGTCGCGCCGGCCGTCGGCGGCCCGTACGACCGTGGCGTCGGCGACCGCGAGGATCGGGGAGCCGAAGGCCGGGAATGCCTCGGGGCGGCGGGCGAGCGGCCACAGCCGGCGGAAGGCGGGGCGGGAGCCCGGCTCGGGCTCGGCGAGGATGTCGATGGCGTACGTCTGCCCGTGGGCGTGGATGCCGTGACTGGGGGTGCGGTCGGCCGGGCTGTTCAGCGCGGACCAGCGGCCGGTCACGGGCGGGGCGACCTCGACGGGCTCCCGGGCCCGGCGAGGGCCGTCGGGGGCGCCGCCCCACCGGTGGGCGACGGTGACGACGACGTACGCGAGGACCAGCAGCAGGCAGTTCCACAAGACGTGATAGCCCCAGCCGAAGCAGATGTGGGCGATCACCAGCGCGACGAAGGCCAGCTGGAGGCCCTGGAAGGACACCATGCCAAGCTTGCGTGCGGACATACGCTCCCCCGGTTCAGTCACCGTCACGGGCGTGCCGTCGTCACCGCCACCAGCAGCGGTACGACCCGCTCCGGCGGCACCTCGTAGCGGCCCCGGCCGGTCGTGCGCAGCCAGCCTGTGCCGGTGAGCTGGCGCAGGTGGTGGTAGATCTGGCCGGTCGTGCCGACCTCGTCCAGCTCGGCGAGTTCCGCCGCGGTGCGCCGGCCGCCGAGGATCTCGCGGAGCAGCCGGAGCCGGACCGGGTGGCCGAGCGCCGCCAGCGACTCGGCGACCGGTGCCCAGTCGTCCTCGAGCAGCTCGTCCGTCACGGCGCCCGTCTGCCACGCGTACTGCTCGCCCGTCGGCAGGCGCACGGAGCCGGTGTAGAGGACACCGCCGTCGGCGGCTCCCAGCTCGGACAGTTGCTCCTTCAGCCCGTTCAGGGCCCAGAAGTCGCCTGCGTCGAGGCGGGGTCCGGCGCGGTGGGCGCCTTCCAGGGCCGCCAGTCGTCGTTCGAGGTCGGCAACACGTTGTTCCAGTTCCACGCTGCGGATATTACGGAACTACGTAATCACGTGCAAGAGGGCCGTCCGGACATGCGAAAGCCCCGCCCGTCGCCATGACAGGCGGGGCGGGGCTTTCGTGCGTGACTACGCCAGCAGGGCCGGGATCGTCCCCTCGTGGAGCTCGCGCAGCTTGGACAGGGAGAGGGTGAACTCGCCCTGGACGTCCACCGAGTCGCCGTCCACGACACCGATGCGGGTGGCCGGCAGGCCCCGCGCGCCGCACATGTCGTTGAAGCGGACCTCCTCCGAACGCGGCACGGCCACGACCGCGCGGCCCGCCGACTCGGAGAAGAGGAAGGTGAAGGCGTCCAGGCCGTCCGGGACGATCAGGCGGGCGCCCTTGCCGCCGAGCAGCGCCGACTCGACGACCGCCTGGATCAGACCGCCGTCGGACAGGTCGTGCGCGGAGTCGATCATGCCGTCGCGGGAGGCGGCGATCAGGATCTCGGCGAGCAGCCGCTCGCGCTCCAGGTCGACCTTGGGCGGCAGACCGCCGAGGTGGTCGTGGATCACCTGGGACCAGGCCGAGCCGCCGAACTCCTCGTGGGTGTCACCGAGGAGGTAGAGCAGCTGGCCTTCCTCCTGGAAGGCGACCGGCGTGCGGCGGGCGACGTCGTCGATGACGCCCAGGACCGCGACGACCGGGGTCGGGTGGATGGCCGCCTCGCCCGTCTGGTTGTAGAGCGAGACGTTGCCGCCGGTGACCGGCGTACCGAGCTGCTGACAGGCGTCCGCCAGACCGCGCACGGCCTCCGCGAACTGCCACATCACGGCCGGGTCCTCGGGCGAGCCGAAGTTCAGGCAGTCGGAGACGGCCAGCGGCTTGGCGCCGGTCGTGGCGACGTTGCGGTACGCCTCCGCCAGCGCCAGCTGCGCGCCCGCGTACGGGTCGAGCTTGGCGTACCGGCCGTTGCCGTCCGTGGCCAGGGCCACGCCGAGGCCGGTCTCCTCGTCGATCCGGATCATGCCGGAGTCCTCGGGCTGGGCGAGGACCGTGTTGCCCTGCACGAAGTGGTCGTACTGGGAGGTGATCCAGGACTTGGAGGCCTGGTTCGGGGAGCCGACCAGCTTCAGGACCTGGTCCCTCAGCTCCTCGGACGTCTGCGGGCGCGGCAGCTTGTTCGCGTCGTCCGCCTGGAGGGCGTCCTGCCAGGACGGGCGGGCGTACGGGCGCTCGTAGACCGGGCCCTCGTGGGCCACCGTGCGCGGGTCGACGTCGACGATCTTGCCGCCGTGCCAGTAGATCTCCAGGCGGTCGCCGTCGGTCACCTCACCGATGACGGTGGCGATGACGTCCCACTTCTCGCAGATCTCCAGGAAGCGGTCGACCTTCCCCGGCTCGACGACCGCGCACATGCGCTCCT
Organism: Streptomyces swartbergensis; assembly: GCF_002148965.1. GTDB lineage: Bacteria > Actinomycetota > Actinomycetes > Streptomycetales > Streptomycetaceae > Streptomyces > Streptomyces swartbergensis. Next base: position 15,545 of record NZ_NGFN01000092.1, read on the forward strand.
GCGACTCGCTCATGAGGATTTCCTCGGGCGAGAGCGTGGAGTCGCGCAGGGGGACGTCGTCCAGCGTCACGCGCATGCCGCCGGAGCCGTTCGAGGCGAGCTCGCTGGTCGCGCAGGACAGGCCCGCCGCGCCCAGGTCCTGGATGCCGACGACGAGCTTCTCCCGGAAGGCCTCCAGGGTGCACTCGATGAGCAGCTTCTCCTGGAAGGGGTCGCCGACCTGGACGGCGGGGCGCTTGGAGGGCTTGGCGTCGTCAAAGGTCTCGCTCGCCAGGATCGACGCGCCGCCGATGCCGTCACCGCCGGTCCGGGCCCCGTACAGGATGACCTTGTTGCCCGCGCCGGACGCCTTCGCGAGGTGGATGTCCTCGTGCCGCATCACGCCGATGCACCCGGCGTTGACCAGCGGGTTGCCCTGGTAGCAGGAGTCGAAGACGACCTCGCCGCCGATATTGGGCAGGCCCAGGCAGTTGCCGTAGCCGCCGATGCCGGCGACGACACCCGGCAGCACCCGCTTGGTGTCGGGGTGGTCGGCGGCGCCGAAACGCAGCGGGTCGACGACCGCGACCGGGCGGGCGCCCATGGCGATGATGTCGCGGACGATGCCGCCGACACCGGTGGCCGCGCCCTGGTAGGGCTCCACGTACGACGGGTGGTTGTGCGACTCGACCTTGAAGGTGACCGCGTAACCCTGGCCGACGTCCACGACACCGGCGTTCTCGCCGATGCCGACGAGCAGGGCGTCGTTCTCGGGGGCCTTCTCGCCGAACTGGCGCAGGTGCACCTTGCTGCTCTTGTACGAGCAGTGCTCGGACCACATCACCGAGTACATGGCGAGCTCGGCACCGGTGGGCCGGCGGCCGAGGATCTCGACCACGCGCTCGTACTCGTCCTTCTTCAGGCCCAGTTCGGCCCAGGGCAGCTCGACGTCGGGGGTCGCGGCCGCGTGCTCGACCGTGTCCAGAGGCGTCCGGCTCATGCGTTGACCAGCTTCTTGAGGATCGAGGTGAAGAACGGGAGACCGTCGGTACGGCCCGTACCGACCAGCGGCTCGACGGCGTGCTCAGGGTGCGGCATGAGGCCCACGACGTTGCCGGCCTCGTTGGCGACACCCGCGATGTCGTTGTTCGAGCCGTTGGGGTTGACGTCCAGGTACCGGAAGGCGACCCGGCCCTCGGACTCCAGCGTGTCCAGCGTGCGCTGGTCGGCGACGTACTGCCCGTCGATGTTCTTCAGCGGGATGTGGATCTCCTGGCCGGCGGTGTAGTCGCTGGTCCAGGCCGTCTCGGCGTTCTCCACGCGCAGCTTCTGGTCACGGCAGATGAAGTGCAGGTGGTTGTTGCGCAGCATCGTGCCGGGCAGCAGATGGGCCTCGGTGAGGATCTGGAAGCCGTTGCAGATGCCGAGGACCGGGAGGCCGGCCTTCGCCTGCTCGATCAGCGGCTCCATGACCGGCGAGAAGCGGGCGATGGCTCCGGCGCGCAGATAGTCGCCGTAGGAGAATCCACCGCACAGCACCACGGCGTCGACCTGCTTGAGGTCCTTGTCCTTGTGCCACAGGGCGACCGGCTCGGCGCCCGCGAGCCGGATCGCGCGCTGGGTGTCCCGGTCGTCCAGACTGCCGGGGAAAGTGACGACGCCAATACGAGCGGTCACTTCACGGCCTCCGCGACTTCCTCGACCCGGACCGTGAAGTCCTCGATCACGGTGTTCGCGAGGAACGACTCCGCAAGATCGTGAATGCGGGCGAGGGCGGCCTCGTCGACCGGCCCGTCAACTTCCAGTTCGAAACGCTTTCCCTGGCGGACGTCCGAGATCCCGTCGAAACCCAGCCGCGGCAGTGCGCGCTGCACCGCCTGGCCCTGGGGGTCGAGGATCTCCGGCTTGAGCATGACGTCGACTACGACGCGTGCCACTGGCACTCCCGGTGTGTGGTGCTGAGCAGGTTCCTTCAGACTACCCGCACAAAATTTCTACGCGCGTCGACTTGTAGGAATCTACGTGACGGTCATCACGATCCTGCATCGACCGGCCCACACACGAAAATTTCCGGGAAAGATTCCGGGTCGACACCCGGAACCTATTGCGTTCGGACACGCGGACAGATTTAGTCGGGTTTCACATTGCATTGTCAGGCACTGTAGAAATGAAATTGGCAAGTGCCGCAGGAAGGGACCGATATTCGTGGCGCAGAAGGTCGTGGTCACTCTCTTTGACGACATCGACGGCTCGGAAGCGGCGGAAACGATCGCCTTCGGACTGGACGGCAAGTCGTACGAGATCGACCTGAACGAAGTCAATGCCGGCGAACTACGGAAGGCGCTCGCGCCCTACGTGGAGGCCGGCCGCAAGCGGTCCCGCTCGGGCAGGGCGTACCGCCAGACGGAGGTCGCCCCCGACCCGTCGGCCGTGCGGGCCTGGGCCCAGGCCCACAAGATGGAGGTCCCCGCCCGCGGGCGCATCCCCAAGAGGGTCTACGAGGCGTTCACCGCCGCGCAGTGACGGCCCGGTGAGGCCGGGCGGACGACCGGTCACCCGCCCCTCGCGGCAACCGACTTGCGCAGCACCCGGGCTGATCAGCTAGAGTCTGGAGCACGCCGAGGGGCGAGGCCGAAAGGCCCAGCTCACGGAAACGTGCGGGTGTAGTTCAGTAGTAGAACATCCCCCTTCCAGGGGGAAGGCGCAGTGTGCGATTCCTGTCACCCGCTCTGCATCGCCAGTACCGACCACTCTTGTGGATCAGGTAGGCTGGTGCCCGCACCGATCGGTGGCCGAGCTTTTTCAGGCTGGCGGTCGGGAGCATATGCGGACGTAGCTCAGTTGGTAGAGCGCAACCTTGCCAAGGTTGAGGTCGCGAGTTCGAGCCTCGTCGTCCGCTCGGGAATGAGACCCCGGTCCTGATGGACCGGGGTCTTCTTCGTGTTTCCGTTCCTCATCCCTGATCATTGCTTCTGACATTTGTCATGCCGAGTGATGACAGCGCGCACTGCTCCCGGAGCCGCGCGGCCGGGACGCTGAAGGCATGGAAAACAACGGACACGAACACGTGATTGAGGTCACTGACCTGCGGCGTGTGTACGGGGGCGGGTTCGAGGCGGTAAGCGGAATCAGCTTTTCCGTACGGCGCGGGGAGATCTTCGCCCTGCTGGGCACCAACGGCGCGGGCAAGACGTCGACCGTGGAAGTGCTGGAGGGACTCGCGGCACCGGCGGACGGCCGGGTGCGGGTCCTCGGGCACGACCCGTACACCGACCGGGCCCTCGTACGGCCCCGCACCGGCGTGATGCTCCAGGAAGGCGGCTTCCCGTCCGAGCTGACCGTCGCGGAGACCGCGCGGATGTGGGCGGGGTGTGTGAGCGGGGCCCGGCCGCCGGCGGAGGTCCTGGCGCTGGTCGGGCTGGAGTCGAAGGCCGGCACCCGGGTCAAGCAGTTGTCCGGCGGCCAGCGGCGCCGGCTCGATCTGGCGCTCGCGCTGCTCGGCGACCCCGAGGTGCTCTTCCTGGACGAGCCGACCACCGGTCTGGACGCCGAAGGCCGCCGCGACACCTGGGAGTTGGTGAGCACGCTGCGCGACGGCGGTACGACGGTGCTGCTGACCACGCACTACCTGGAGGAGGCCGAGAACCTCGCCGACCGGCTGGCGATCATGCACGAGGGCCGCATCGCCACCACCGGAACCCCGGCCGAGGTGACCGCCGGCGAACCGTCGCGGATCTCCTTCGAGCTGCCCGAGGGCTACTTCGTCGGCGATCTCCCGCCGCTCGGCGAGCTGGGCGTGACCGGGCACGAGACGGACGGCCGGATAATCCGGCTCCGCACCCATGAACTGCAACGGACCGCCACCAGGTTGCTGACGTGGGCCGCGCAGGCCCGGGTGGAGCTGCGCCGCCTGGACGTGCGGTCGGCCTCCCTGGAGGAGGCGTTCCTCGGGATCGCCCGGGAGGTCTCCGCGGAGCGGGCCACGACGACGAAGGAGTACGCGGCATGAGCGCCACGCACACGACGACCCGCCCGGCGCCGGCGGCTACCACTCCAGTGAGCCGGATGACGGCGCTCGCCCGCGCCGAGGTGATCCTGCTCGGGCGCACCAAGGGCGCGCTCGTCGCCGCGCTGTTCGCACCGCTGGTGCTGCCGGTCAGCACATCGCAGGTGTCCAAGGAGATGGACCTTGCCGAAGTCGGGCTGAGCACCGGCACCCTGGTGCTGCCCGCCTCGGTCGGCTTCTCCCTGCTGTTCGCCGTCTACTCGGTGCTCGTCGGCGCCCTCGTCGTCCGGCGTGAGGAACTCGTCCTCAAGCGGCTGCGCACCGGTGAGCTGCGGGACGTCGAGATCCTGGCCGGTTCCGCGCTACCGGCCGTTCTCACCGGGCTCGTGCAGTGCCTGGTGCTGGCGGTGGGCTGCTCGGTCCTGCTGGATCTGCCCGCGCCGCCCGCGCCCCATCTGGCCGTCACCGGCCTGCTGCTGGGGCTCGTGATGTGTGCCGCGCTGGCCGCCGCCACCGCGAGCTTCACCAGGACCGGCGAGAGCGCCCAGGTCACGCCCATGCCGCTGATGATCATCTCGATGATGGGCTCCGGCATGTTCTTCCCGCTGGAGCTGCTGCCGGACCGGGTGGCCTCCGTCTGCGAACTGCTGCCGCTGACGCCCGTCGTCACTCTGGTGCGCGGCGGCTGGACCGGCGACCTGTCTGCTTACGAGGCGCTGGGTGCCATCGCGACGGCGGTGGTCTGGATCGTCATCGCGGTGTTTGCTGTACGGCGGTGGTTCCGCTGGGAACCGCGGCGCTGACCGAAGGGGGAGTGACGGGCTGATGCGGGGGCCGGGCAGGTGGTGGCGGGGGCAGAGCAAGCCGGAGAAGGTCGAGACGTACACGCGCTGGTCGTTTTACTCCTTCGCGCTGATCGAGTTCGTCACGGTCGGGCTCACGGCCACGATCCCGTTGGGAGCGTGGCTGGGGGCCGCTCTGCTGCTGCCGGCGGGCGTCCACGCCGCGCTCTGCTGCGTCACCGTCTCACGGGCGCTGGACTGGACGCGGGGCAGGCGGCCCCAGCCCGTCGGACTGCTGTGGTCGCTGGCCGCCGTCAGCGCCGTGGTCGGCGTCACCGTCATCGGCATCGCGGAACGCGGACCGGACCGCGAGAGGGTGGACGCCGCCGCGGGCTCGGCCTTCGGGGTGGTCGTCATCATCGGAGTCGGCATCATCGCGCTCGGCATCCGTGAGCGGAAGCGCGTGTTCGCCGTCGTCGGGGCCTTCACCGCGGGCTCCTGGATCGTGGCGTTCACCAGGGGCGCCCCTGCGGGCGAATCGATCTTCGCGTCGGTGATCGTGCTGTTCTGCGGCGGAATCATGGCCTTCACGGCCATCGTCTCGGTGTGGCTGCTCAACATCGTCTACGAACTCGACGAGGCACGTGAGACCCGGACCCGGCTCGCCGTCGCCGAGGAGCGGCTGAGGTTCGGGCGGGACCTGCACGACGTCATGGGGCGGAACCTCGCCGTCATCGCGCTCAAGAGCGAACTGGCCGTGCAGCTCGCCCAGCGGGACAGGCCGGAGGCCGTGGCGCAGATGGTCGAGGTGCAGCGGCTCGCGCAGGAGTCGCAGCGGGAGGTCCGCGAGGTCGTCCGGGGCTACCGGGAGGCCGACCTCGCCTCGGAACTCGCCGGTGCGCAAGGGGTGCTGGCCGCGGCCGGTATCGACTGCACGGTGGGCGGGGCGACGGCGGCGGGGCTGCCGGTCGCGGTGCAGTCCGCCCTGGGGTGGGTGGTGCGGGAAGCCGCCACGAACGTCCTGCGGCACGGGGACGCGCGGCGGTGTGCGGTGAGGCTGCGGGTGTTGGAGGGGCGTGTGGTGTTGTCGGTGGAGAACGACGGGGTCACCGAGGCCGGGGGCGGCTCGTCCGGCTCGACCGGCTCGTCCGGCTCGACCGGCTCGACCGGCTCGACCGGCTCGACCGGCTCGACCGGCTCGACCGGCTCGACCGGCTCGACCGGCTCGACCGGCTCCGGGCTCGCCGGGCTGCGGGAGCGGCTGGCGGAGATCGACGGGACCCTGGAGGCCGGACCCGCGGGCAGGGGGCTGTTCCGGCTGACGGCGGAGATTCCGCTGCCGTCGAAGCCCGCCGGTTCCGAGTCCGTCGCCGTTGTGCGAACCGTGAGTGAGGTCACGCCATGACGGCCGCCGAGCCCGTGCGGCTGCTGCTCGCCGATGACGAGCACCTCATCCGTGGGGCGCTCGCCGCGCTGCTGTCGCTGGAGGAAGACCTCATGGTCGTCGCCGAGGCGGCCACCGGGCCGGAGGCGCTGGCGATGGCCCGGGCCCACAAGCCCGACGTCGCCGTACTGGATCTCCAGATGCCCGGCGCCGACGGTGTGAAGGTCGCCACATCCCTGCGCACCGAACTGCCCGGCTGCAAGGTGCTCATCGTCACCAGCCACGGGCGGCCCGGGCATCTGAAACGGGCCCTGGAGGCCGGAGTGCGGGGGTTCGTGCCGAAGACCGTGAGCGCGCAGCGGCTCGCAGAGCTCATTCGCACGGTGCACGCCGGGAACCGTTACGTCGACCCGGAGTTGGCCGCCGACGCGATCGCCGCCGGGGACTCGCCACTGACCGCCCGGGAGGCCGAGGTGCTGGAACTCGCCGCCGACGGTGCCCCCGTGGCGGAGATCGCGGAGCGGGCCGCGCTGTCGCAGGGGACCGTACGGAACTACCTGTCGTCGGCCGTGTCGAAGCTCGGAGCGGAGAACCGGCATGCCGCGGTGCGGCTCGCGCGGGAGCGAGGTTGGGTATAGTGGTTCTCGCGCCACGGCGCATGCGAACGTAGCTCAGTTGGTAGAGCGCAACCTTGCCAAGGTTGAGGTCGCGAGTTCGAACCTCGTCGTTCGCTCCAGCGAGAAGCCCCCCGGTTCCGGCCGGGGGGCTTCTCTGTGTCCTGTGCGCTGGTCCTACGACCAGCTCGTGCCGGTCAGGCGCTCGTACGCCTCCACGTACTTGGCGCGGGTTGCGTCGACGACCTGCTGCGGCAGCGCGGGCGGCGGCTGCTCGCTCTTGCGGTCCCAGCCGGACTCCGCCGAGGTCAGCCAGTCGCGGACGTACTGCTTGTCGTACGACGGCTGCGCGCGGCCCGGCTGCCACTGGTCGGCCGGCCAGAAGCGGGAGGAGTCCGCGGTCAGGACCTCGTCCGCGAGGACCAGGTCGTCGCCGTCGAAGCCGAACTCGAACTTCGTGTCCGCGAGGATGATGCCCCGGTCACGGGCGATGTCCCGGCCCCGGGAGTAGACGGCGAGGGTCGCCTGGCGCAGCCGGGCGGCGGTGTCGGCGCCGACCTGGCGGGCGACCTCCTCGTAGGAGACGTTCTCGTCGTGCTCGCCGACGGCGGCCTTGGTGGCCGGGGTGAAGATCGGGGCGGGCAGTTCACTGCCGTCGACCAGGCCCTCCGGGAGGGCGAGGCCGCAGACGGTGCGGGACTCGTTGTACTCGACCAGGCCCGAGCCGGTCAGGTAGCCGCGGGCCACGCACTCCACGGGCACCATCTGGAGCGACTTGCAGACGAGCGTGCGCCCCTCCCAGTCGGCGGGGGCGCCCGCGGGCAGGTCCGTGCTCAGGACGTGGTTGGGGACCAGGTCGGCGAGCTGGTCGAACCACCACAGGGAGAGCTGCGTGAGGACCCGGCCCTTGTCGGGGATCTCGGTCGGCAGCACCCAGTCGAATGCGGAGATGCGGTCGCTGGCGACCATCACGAGGTCGCCCGCCTCGTTCTGGTACAGCTCGCGCACCTTTCCGGTGTGCAGGTGCACCAGGCCCGGAACCTGGATCGGCTCGGGCTTCTCTACGAATCCGGACACGGTTCCTCCCCGTGGTTCTGTCTGATGGGGTTGATTCTCCCGTATGCGGGGCTGATCACGGACAGAGGGTCAGTCGCGTTTGCAGATGCGGTCCAGGAGGTTTGCGGTGGCCCGCTGGATACGGGCGTCGATGTGGCCGGGGCGGTCCAGGGCCGGGGTCCAGGCGAACGTTCCGGATGCGAAGACCCAGGCGCCGGAGGGCGCGCGGTACAGCGACGTCTCCTGGTGGCGTGGCGCGCCCTCCTTGTCGGTGTACGGCGAGTGGGCGAGCAGCACGCGCTCCTCGTGCTCGGGCAGCGGGGTGCGCGGGTAGTAGCGGTCGGCCTCGCCCGCCACCAGGCCCTCGATCTCGTCCCCCTCGTGCGCCCCGGTCGCCTCCCACAGCCAGTGGCCGGCGTTGCGCACGATCAGCGGATGCGGCTCGGGGACGGGGCCGGCGTACTGGATGCCGATGAGCTGCTGCTCCGCCCGGTCGATCTCCCGCCACAGCACCGGCTTGCCCGGGCCCCTGCGCTTGCGGCAGGTCAGCAGGCGGTCGGGGACGCCGGACGGGGAGGGGCCCAGTTCCACCTGCCAGTACATGGAGTTGGCGGAGAGGAAGACGAGCGAGGTGCCGGCGTCGCGGGCGAGCTCCACGGCACCGCGCATCGGGGCCGACCAGTACTCGTCGTGGCCCGGGAAGACCAGGCCGCGGTAGCGGGCGGGGTCGACGCGGCCCGCGTGCAGGTCGCCGGCGGTGGCGTAGGCGACGTCGTAGCCGTAGCGCTCGGCCCAGCGGATGAAGTCGTAGGCGTGGCCGACGTGCATGGGCAGGCCTGCGCCCGCGTACGGGCGGTCGAAGGAGACCGTGGTGGCCGCATCGGCCTCGCCCAGTAAACGGCCCTTCTCGTCCCACGCGTGGTAGAGGCTGGCGCCGGTGCGGCCGTCCTCCGGGTAGAGGTTGTACGCCTGCCAGGTGATGTCGGGCAGGACGAGGAGCAGGTCGGCGGGCTGGTCGTGGCGGACCGTGAAGGGAACGTGGGAGCGGTAGCCGCCGGCGGTGGTGAGGACGGCGACGTACGCCCCGATGTTCCAGTACGACGGGACCTGGAGCCGCCAGGACAGCCACCAGTGGTGGCAGGAGACCGTACGGTCCGCCGTGAGCGGCGGGGGCTGCACGATGCCGGACAGGCGCGGGCTGGTGGTGATCTTCGCGGCGCCGTCACCGCCGTAGTGGCCGATGCGGTAGATGTCGACGCCGAACTCCTGCGGCGGGTCGACGGTGATGTGGAAGTCGATGGCCTCGCCGGGCGCGACCGCGCCGGTGGAGGTGAAGCCCTTGATCTGGCGGTGGATGTCGTCCGCGGCGCGGGGGCCGGAGGAACGGCTGCCCTTCTTGGGGGCGTGGGCCGGATCCTGGTCCACGTACCAGGGGACGACCTGACCGCTGTCGTCGAAGTACGTCACGTTTCCGCGCAGCCACGGAACGGGGCCCAGCCCGAAGGGATCCGTCACGGCGTGCGCCAGCGCTCCCGAATCCCAGCGCCGGATCTGCTCCGAACCCATGGTGCTTCCCCTCCCCTTCGCCCCCGTGGTTGTGCGTACTGATGTGGTGTGTGGCGGTGTTTTTCCGTCTGTACGGTGTTCTGCCGTCCGTGCGGTGTTCTGCCGTCCGTGCCGTGTTCTGCCGGCCGTGCGGTGTCGCGGCCTGTGCGGTGTTCTGGGGGCTGTGCGGTTCCGTCATGCTTATGTGTTTGTCGTATGTCGCAAGCCCTTGCCATACACGCGAACGGTCCAAGCACATCACATAACGCGCGCACTTCGTTACTGTTCGTTTCGAATTGGCCAGAAGCGGAAGCGGGTGCTCCGGCGGTCAGACGAGCCGGACCGGCTTCTCGGGGCGTATCCCCAGCTCGGCCAGCCAGGCCCGCAATGGCGTGGAGTCGCCCTCCTCGATCAAGGTGAGGACCTTTGGCGCCAGGTCGGCGGTGCGTTCGCCGTTGTGGAGGAGGGTCGGGCCGTCCAGCCAGTCCAGGCCCGGTGTCGCACCGGCGGTGTCCATCGCGGCGYAGCAGATCATCGCCGTGAGGTGATCGGCGAGCAGCTCACGGGCGGTGCGCGGGGGCTGGAGGG
>NZ_NGFN01000093.1 GCF_002148965.1 Streptomyces swartbergensis
GCCCGGAACGCCTCCCCCACCGTCCGCCCCTCCAACTGCGGATGCCCGGACACCTCCACCTCCGCGAACAGCAACACCCGCCGCTCCACCGGAATCGCCCCCAGAATCTGCCGCCCCATCATCGCCCCGGCGAACGCGGGCGCGGCCAGATGCGACACACTCCGGCTCCGCGTAAGGGCGAACGGATGCGCGGCCCGCAGCGTCCGGTACACCGCGGTCGCGAAGTCGTCGTCGTACAGCCGCAACACCACCCGCAGATCGGGCCGCACGGACCGCGCGTACAACGAGGCCTCCAGATTCGTCGTGTCCGCACTGGTCAACGCCAGCAACGCATGCGCCCGATGGATCTTCGCGGCCTCCAGCACCCCCTCCTGCGTGACGTCCCCGAGCACCACCGGCACCCGCAGCCGCCGCGCCGTGGCCATCCCCCTGGCCTCCGGATCGGACTCGACGCACACCACGGGAATGTGCAGCTCCCGCAGCCGCGTCAGCACCCGCGTCCCGATCTTGCCGAGCCCTAGCAGCACCACATGCCCGCCGAGCCCCCGCGGCGGCTTGCGCAGCGCGGAGGCGCTGCGGAACGTGCCCAGTGCCTCCAGCACCGCGGCCAGCAGCACCGGCAGCAGCAGCAACCCGACCAGTCCGGACAGCAGTTGCAGGACCTGCCGCTCGGTCGACTTGTGGTACGCGGGGTCGTTGATGCCGAACAGGTCGAGGAGCGTGACGTACGTGGCGTACAGCGGATGCTCCCCGGTCACGAACATCAACGCGACGGCGAGCGCGAGCACACACCCCACCAGCCCGGCCAGCGACCACCGCAGCCGGCGTGAGAACAGCGAGGCGAACGGCGGCACACCGCCCCGCCCGGAGGACAGGGACGGCCCGGAGTACGACACCTGCTCCAGGACGACGGTCCCGCGCCCGGTCGCCGCCGCCACCGCCGCCTCGTCCGGCAGCAGTCGCGGCCCCTGCTCCCCGCTGCCCTCGGAACCGTCCGCGCCGGCCGGGTCGTTGCTCGTCGCGGACAGCAGCGCCAGGGTGCACAGGCCGGGGTCGGCCACCTCGCCCGGCCGCGGCGGCTGCCGCTCCACGGCACGCAGGACGAGCCCTTCCGTCTGGACGACCTTGCTGGTCCCGACGAGGGCGGTGGCGGCCAGCGCGGGCGCGGCCGTGTCGGCGTCGGACAGCACGGTCGTCGACGCGTCCAGCCCTGCCGTTCCGGGCCCCGTGCCGGAGGCCACCGCCGCCGTCTGGTCGAGCAGTTCCTCGATGTGCTGGCCCAACCGCCGGTTGTACAGACGGAGTACGAGCCTGAGGCGGGGGTTGAGCCGACGGGCGGTGAGCGCGGCGCGGATATTGGTCTCGTCGTCGTCGTACACGAGCGCCAGGGCCGCCGCCCGGTCGGCGCCCACCTCGGTGAGCACGGCCTCGGTGACCTCGGTGGCCTCCACGACCTGCTCGTTCGCGGCCGGTTCGGCGCCGCCCGCGCCCGTCCGGTTGACGGCAGCGCTGACCCGGTCGAGCAGGGCCGCCGAGGCGGCCCGGGCGCGTCCGACCACCGGCTGCCGCACCCGGCGCACCGAGGGCGGCACCACGAGCGTGACCTGTTCGCCGTACACACCACGGAGTTCGGCGGCCAGCCGGTGCGCGAGCCCGTCGTCCCCGCACACGATCATGTGCGTGGCCGGACCACCTGGCAGACCCTGGTTCGGAACGCTCCCCACAAGGGAGAAGACTGCCTCACCGGGACGGCTGGTTCCAGAAGGGAACCGCGATGGCTGAACACCCGACGTGGCCCGGCCGTACAGAAGGGGAGGCAATGCCCGTGCGCACGACCGGAGGTACCGGGCCCGTGGCCACCACCAGACCCGCCCCGCAGGAGACCGACGAGACGGCCGGGAACGAGACCGCCCGACCGGTCGCGGACAAGGGCACGAGCCCGGACGACGCCCGCCACCTCAACTCCCCCCTCCTGCTCACCCTCCTGCTGCTCACGGCGGTGATGCTCCAGGACCCGATCCGCGGGGCCCTGTCCGCACCCGTGATGCAGAGCTGGATGACGGTGTTCGTCGCGGTCATGGTCCAGGCGCTGCCGTTCCTGGTGCTCGGTGTGCTGCTGTCGGCGGCGATCGCGGTGTTCGTGCCGCCGTCCTTCTTCGCCCGGGCCCTGCCGAAGCGCCCTGCCCTGGCGGTCCCGGTCGCGAGCGTGGCGGGTGTCGTGCTGCCGGGCTGCGAGTGCGCCTCGGTACCGGTGGCCGGGGCGCTGGTCCGCCGGGGGGTCACACCGGCGGCGGCGCTGGCGTTCCTCCTCTCGGCGCCCGCCATCAACCCGATCGTCCTGACGGCGACGGCCGTGGCCTTCCCCGGCAACCCGGAGATGGTCCTGGCCCGCTTCGTCGCGAGCCTGCTGGTGGCCTGCGTGATGGGCTGGCTCTGGCACCGCCTCGGCCGCACGGACTGGCTGCGCCCGCCCGACAGACCGTCGTACGAGGGCCGGGGCAGGGGGGCGGCCTTCTGGGGCTCGGTGCGCCACGACGTGATGCACGCCGGCGGTTTCCTGGTGGTCGGTGCGATGGCCGCGGCGACGCTGAAGGCGGTGGTGCCGGAGGAGTGGCTGCGCGTGGCGGCCGGGCATCCGGTGCTCTCGGTGCTGGCCCTCGCGGTGCTCGCCGTCCTGCTGTCCATCTGCTCGGAGGCGGACGCGTTCGTGGCGGCGTCCCTGACGCAGTTCTCGCTGACGGCCCGTCTGACGTTCCTGGTCGTGGGGCCGATGATCGATCTGAAGCTCTTCGCGATGCAGGCGGGCACCTTCGGCCGTGCCTTCGCCCTGCGCTTCGCCCCGGCGACGTTCGCCCTGGCCGTCGTCGTGTCGGCCCTGACCGGAATGGTCCTGCTGTGAACCGCCTGGCCCAGACGGCCCTCCTCTTCCTGCTCGGCGCGACGCTCCTGCACGCCGGCCTGACCGACCTGTACCTGCGCTACGTCAAGGCGGGCCTGCGCCCGCTGGTCCTGCTGGCGGGCGTGGTGCTGATCATGACGGCCGCGGCGACGCTCTGGTACGAACGCCGCCACGCACCCGCGCGACAGCACCACCACCACGAGCCCCGCATCTCCTGGCTCCTCGCCCTCCCCGTCCTCGCCCTGATCCTGGTCGCCCCGCCCGCCCTGGGCTCCTACAGCGCGGCGCACACGGGCACGGCCCTGACGAAGCCCTTCGGTTTCCCGGACCTCCCCGCGGGCGAGCCCCTCCGTCTCGGCGTGGCCGACTACGCCGGCCGCGCGGTCTACGACGACGGCCGCTCCCTCCGCGACCGCGAGCTGAAGATCACCGGCTTCGTCACCCTGGACCGGTCGGGCGCCCCCTACCTGGTCCGCATGGGCCTCAACTGCTGCGCCGCGGACGCCCAGCCGGTCAAGATCGCCCTGACCGGCAACGTCCCCCCGGTCCTGAGCCCCGACACCTGGCTGGAGATCACCGGCCGGTACACCCCCCGCCGGACCAAGGACCCGGTCAACGACGGCCCGATCCCGTACCTCGACGTCACCAGAGCCAGACCGGTACCGGCACCGGCCGACCCGTACGACGAGACATGGAACAACTGAACCCGCGTACTCCGCGTACTCGCGTACTAGAGGAGCGACTTCCGGGTACTCGGGAATGCCGCTGATCAGCGAGGGGGAGGTATGACCACACCGAGCGGCGAGACCGGGACGGTGAGGGGAACCGGGACGCAGACCGACCGCGCGGCGGAACTCACCCGGGACCTCCTGACCGAGGCCCGCGACCAACTCGCGAAGGCCGACAGCAAGGCCGGACTGACGCTGGCGACCCTGGGCGCGGCCCTGACCGCCCTGCTCGGGGCGATCGCCGGCGGCCTCATCGCACCCGGCCAGTACGCCGTGATCCCCCAGCTGCTGGTATGGGCCGGCTGCGCCGCCTGCGCCCCGTCCCTGGTCCTCCTCGGTCTGGCCGTATCCCCCCGGCGCCCCTCCCAGCCCTCCTCTTCCGGCGACGCGACCCAGCTGGAGATCCTGTCCCGCACGGCATGGACCAAGTACCGCTGCATACGCCGGGCGATGGCCTGGGGCGCGGTCTTCCTCACCCTCACGCTGGCGGGGACGCTGGCGGGGGTCCTGTCCTAGCGGCCGACATGGACACCCTGTCGATGACGCGGGAACACCGTCGCTGATCCAGGGCGTCAAGGTCGTACACCCACCCGCCACCCACTACGTCCTCTTCCTTCCCCCGCGCTTCTCGGCACGGGACAGCAACTCCCACGGCAGCAAAGCCATCACGTTCCGGTCGGCGGAGAGAGAGGCGAGGTGCATTACGCGCGCCGGTCCGTCCACGCACACGAGCCAGTGCGCGACATCGACACGGCCGAGTGCCGCGCCGGCGCGGCGGACCACGCCGTCCACCCACTGGATGTAACCGCCGGGCAGGAGCCGCCGCATCCGCCGCGGCTTCGTGCTGGGCAGGAGGCTCACGACCACGTGCACGTCGTCACCGAAACCGCCGCCCGTCCCCGTCCCGGGCCGCGGCGACGAACGCCGGCGCGTCCTCGCCCGCCGGCCGCTGCCACCCCGGCCGCCGCGTCAGGGTCATGCCGGTGGCCTGGACCCTGGCCATGTGCTGGGGGACGACCCGCCGTACCCAGGCGTTGACCTCGTCCGCCCACACCACCACGGCCACGACCGCCCGCCCGCCGGACAGCTCGTATGCGTACGTGCCCGTACGGGCCAAGGGATCGGGCGCGACCTCACCGTCCCCCTGATGAAGTATCAGCACCCGCTCCGCGCCCATAGGGGCCATGGCACCACACCGGGCACGGGACCGGTCGCGCCGGACGGCCGCACATGAAGCCCGCCACAAAAGGCCACTTCATTGACTCACCGGTATCGAAGCCGAACCGTGTTCTCGCAAGGAACGCCCGTTCGGTCAATTCCGGCTGGGAAGCTAGAAAACAGGCCACATCCCGTCCTGCCTGTTTGCCCGGGCACGGCTCGGCGGCAGCATGGTCAGACGCTTGAACGGCGCGCTGTGCCGCGGAGTGAGATCGTCGGGGGTGCTGGTGAATCACGTGTGGCCGCCGTCCACCTTTCTTGGCCGGCTGCGGAACACGACACGCGAAGAACTCCTGGGGCAGGGCACCCCGATCGCCTATCCGCCGCATCGCGCCCTGCTGCAGCAGGGCGACGAGAGCCGGCACGTCCTGCTGCTCACGAGTGGTGTGGTGAAGGTCGTCGCCAGCGCGGAGAGCGGCTACGACATGCTGCTCGCCGTTCGGATAGCGGGCGACCTGGTGGGCGAGATGGCGGCCTTCGAGGAGCGGCCCAGGTCCGGCACGGTGGTCGCGTGCAGTGACGTGACCGCGCGGATCATCCAGGTGCGGGCGCTGGAGACCTTCCTCACCCGGCACCCGGACGCCATGCGGGCCATCCTGCAGATGCTGTGCGCCCGGCTGCGCTGGGCCAACCGGCGCCGGGTCGATTTCCAGGCCTACGACTCGCTGACCCGGCTGGCCCGGGTCCTGGCCGAGCTGTGCCAGGCCTACGCCCAGCCCGTGCCGGACGGCGACGGCAGGCGGTGCGACCTCGGTGTGACGCTCACCCAGAAGGAACTCGCGTCGCTGGCGGGTCTGAAGCTCAACACGGCCGAAAAGAGCCTGGCCGCACTGACAGCGCAGGGACTGGTGGAGCGCAGTTACCGAAAACTGACCATCTGTGACGTTCCGAAGTTGCTCGAATTCGCCAAAGTCGTTGCGGACAACCCGTACTGATACGGAATCACTTCCAGCACTCTCTCCTAGCCTCTCGGGCAGCACATTCGTGGGCAGTGTCTGCCCATCGACTGCCCAGAGAGGAATGACCGGGTGGCTGCGTGGCCTGACTTCCATCCCTGCACATGCATAGCCGTGGACGCACAGTCCTACGGAGGCAAGAACGACCGTAGGCAGTCCGAAATCCAGCACGATCTGCCGAGGCTCCTCGACCGTGCCGCCAGAGGCGCCGGACTGGACCGCGCGCAGTGGCACATCCAGCGCAAGGGCGACGAGCAGCTGGCGGTCCGGCCCGTCGACGGCAAGGAACCGCGCCTGGTCGACGACTATGTCCGCCATCTCGTCGCCGAGCTGCGCGAGTACAACGCCCAGCGAGTTCCCGAGGCCCGGATGCGGCTGCGGGCCGTCGTCCACCAGGGACTGGTACAGCTGGCCGACAACGGCTTCGCCGGCACGGCCGTGGTGGCCACGGCGCGCCTGCTGAACGCGCGTCCGCTCTACGACGCCCTGGCCGCCCACCCCGACGCCGACCTGGTGCTGCTGCTGTCCGACGACGTCTTCCGGTCCACGGTGGCGGGCGGCCACACGACCCTGACCACCGAGGACTTCACCCGCGTCACCGTCCAGGTGAAGGAGTACGAGGCCACGGCCTGGCTGTGGGTGCCCGCGCTCGGCGCACCGGCCGCGGCCTCGCGTGAGCCCGGGGCCGCGCAGCGGGGGAAGCACGCGGCCCCGGTGCCGGGGGAGCCCGCGGCGGACCGGCCGGAGCCGGCCGCCGCGGGCGGGGCGGGGATCAGCAACGACTACCGGGGCGACAACATCAACGTCACCAACATCGCCGGCCCGGTGGACGCCCGTGGTGCCGTCTTCGGCTTCGGGAGCGCCGGTGGCTGACGACACGGCCCCGGACGACGGGCTGGACGTACCGCCGCCCGTCCCCGCGCCCGACCAGGCCGCCGAGCCGCCCGTGCCGGGGGACGGCGGAGACGCGCCGCAGGCCGGGGACGAGGACAGGGGCCCGGACAAGGCCCCCGAGCGGCGCGCGGAGCCGGACGAACGGGAGGAGGACGACCGCGGCTACGACGACCTCCGCCGCGTCCACCAGCTCGTCAACAACAACTTCTACGGCGTCGTGGACGCCGCCGGGGCGGCGTTCGGCTTCGGTGCCGCCTCGTCCCCGGGCCTCGCTCCCGGCACCATCGAGCCCGCGGAGGCGGACCGGGCACTGCGGTTCTACCTGCCCCCGCAGCCCTGCTTCGACGAGGCGCTGGGCAAGCTGCGCGCGGACGGTCTCGTGGTCCTGACCGGTCCGGACGGCTGCGGCCGGGGCGCGGGTTCCCTCGCCCTGCTCAGGGACGTCCTGGGCGAGCAGGCCAGGCTGCGCAGCCTGTCGCCCGCCAACGCCCTCGCCGAGCTGGCGGCATCACGGGACCTCAAGCCGGGCCGGGGCTACGTCATCCTCGACTACGTCGGTGAACTGCCCGACCAGGCCGTGCAGGCGTATGAGATCAGGCGGCTGAGCGAGGAACTGCACCGCAAGGGCTCGTACCTGGTGATCACGGCGGGCGACACGACCCGTCGGCGGCTGGCGCTGCGGGACCGCTGTGTGCCGTGGCAGGCCCCGGACCCCGTGGAGCTGTTCGATCACTGCCGGGAGAAGCTGCCGTCCGCCGGCCTCACGCCGTCCGCCGGCCTCACGCCGTCCGCCGGCCTCACGCCGGACATCGAGCAGGAGCTGCTGGAGCGGGTCGGCGAGCAGCGGCGGCCGGCGGACGTCGTCGCGGCTGCCGTGGCCCTGTCCCAGGAAGGCGCGGAGAAGGCGCTGGACACGCTGCGGGACCGGTACCGGGAGCGGGTCCAGGAGTGGTTCCGCGGGCAGCCGTCCGCGGGCGACCTGCTCCCGCTCGCGGCGCTGGCCTTCCTGGAGGGCGTCCCGGAGCGGACGTTCGAGAAGGAGTGCGCCGCGCTCGCCGCCCATGTGCGCAACTGGGAGCAGAGCGGCGAGACGCCGGTCGCGGAGCCGGACGACGAGGCCAGGACCCCGTCGGGCGGCGCGGTGGCCCAGCAGTCCAGGGCCCGGTGGAAGGAGCGGGCGGTGGGGCTCGTGACCACCGAACACCGTCCGGGTCCGGGCCGGGACGCCGGCCGCAGCGAACGGCGCCTGGTCTTCACCTCGCCGCGCGTCCGCGAGCTCGTCATCGCGGAGCTGCACGACCTGTACGGCTACGAGCTCTGGTACCCGCTGCGTCAGTGGCTGGGCGAGCTGGCCCTGCGGGGCGACCTCGACACCCGGACGGAGGTGGCCCGGGGCGTCGCGCTCCTGGCACGGTACGCGCTGGTCGAGGTCGACGAGAACCTGCTGACGGTGTGGTCCGAGGGCATCACCAGCCAGCGGGTGACCGCCGCGCTGACGCTCCAGTTCATGTGCGACGCGGAGCATCTCGCCTCGCAGGCCCTGAACATCGTCCTGAGCTGGACGGACAACAGCGGCCAGGGCCGTGCCGTGACGGCGGCCATGGCGCTGACGGGCCGCCTGGGTTCCCTCTACCGCCTGGACGCGCTCAACGGGCTCTGGCTCCTGGCGCAGCGCGGGGAGCGGGTCGCGTTCTCGGCCCGGCGTTCCCTGGTCCTGCTGCTCCAGACCGCCGAACAGGACCCCGAACGCGTCCTCTTCATCCTCCGGTACGTACGGACAGTGATCGCCAGGACGACGCCCCGGTCCCGGGAGCGGTCGATCGCGCTGCGAACCGCCGTCCAACTGCTGGAGGCCACCCGGCTGGAGGCCCCCGAGCCCGTCACCGCGGCACTCCTGCGTACCGTTCCGGACAGCGCCCGCCAGCTCGGGTCACTGTGGGCGGACGTCCTGCACAGCAGCAACCGGAGCAGGGCGGTCAGCGCGCTGTGCCGCACGCTGGTGCAGCTCCGCGACGACCCGTCCGTCACCGGCGCCGTACGCGAACTCGGCGAGGCCATGCGGAACGCCATGAGCGCGCGCCAGTGGGCAGCCCTCTGCCACCACCTGTCCATCGCCCTGAAGCACCCCGACTACGCGATCCCCGGCGCCCGCCGACTGGCGCAGGTGCTCCTCGGATCACTGCGCGGCCGGGCACCGGCCGATCCCCGGCGCTCCACCGCGTCCCTCATATCCACCGCCCCCGTCCCTTCCGCTCCTGGAGGTCGAAGCAAGTGAACTACCCGGTCATCGCCGAGCACATACTGGCCACGGTGCAGGGCACCTGGTGGTCTCGGCGTCGCCGCCGCGAGGACGTACCGCCGCTGCCGCCCGGAGCGGCCTACGTCTTCAGGGTCGGCGGGAACTACCGCACGTTCCCCGAGGGGATGGTGTTCGACCCGTCCCACCCCGACGTGCTCGACGCCTCCTCCGTCAGCCTGGTCGACACCCGGGCGCGCCTCGTCGATGTGGATCGTCCCCTGCCGTCGATGAGCGAGGCGGACAACTTCACGATGCGGGCCTCCTTCACCTGCCAGGTGACCGACCCGACCGTCATCGCCCGGCAGGGCATCATCGACGTCACCGTTCCCCTGCGCGCCTACCTGATGGGCGACAGCGACCTGCCGAGGGTGAGCGCCGGGCACCGCGTGGAGGAGGTCAACGCGGTGCGCACCGAGGCAAGTCATCGCATGACCGCCTACAGCGCGATCGTGCCGCCGCGTGTCGCGGGCATGAGCGTGGAGTTCGTCAGCGCCGAGGTGCACGCGTCGGACGACCTGCGGGACTGGGAGCAGAAGCTGCGCGACGAGCGGCGTGCCTGGGAACTCCAACGCGGCCAGCGCGACTTCGAGACCGAGGACGCCAGACGGATCGCGGAACTGCTCTCCCAGGGTTCCGACCACGTGGACGCCTTCGGTATCGCCCGGAAGGAGATGGACGTCACCGAGGTGGCGGCCCGCATCCACCGGATCACCGACGAGGAGTCGAAGCGCCGCCACACGGCCGAGACGTCGGAGCGGGCCCACGCGCAGGCGCGGGAGACGGCGGAGGCACAGATGCGCCGCGACATGCTGCTGACGCTGCTGCGGCAGATGGGCGGCAGCGAGTACGTCGACTACCACCAGGTCCTGGAACAGGTCCTGCGCGAGACGGGCGGCCAGGCCACGCCCGGCATCGGAGCCGCCACCGACACCGGCCGCATGGTCGAGTCGGGAGAGGCACGCCCCGGCCGCACGGCAGTGGGCCGGGAGGGGACGCGCGACGCGCAGGGTGGTTTCGTCACGGACGAGGACGATCTCGTTGACTGACTTCCTGACGAACCATATGACGGCCGCCGGCACGACGGACGGCCAAGGGGCCGGCACGACGGACGGCCAGGGGGCCGGCACGACGGACGGCCAGGGGGCCGGCACGACGGACGGCCAGGGGGCCGGCGACGGGACTGGCGACGGGGCTGCCCCTCGTACCTCGAACGGCCGGGCAGCCGCCCGCACCACGGGGGGCGAGCCCGCCGCCCGCACCACCCGCCGCCCCTTCGACTTCGACGCCGCACGACGGTTGCGCGCCCTCACCGGTGTCGACGAGGAACTGCTGGCCAGGGTCAAGTACGAGCGGAGCAAGTACACGGCCCTCGGCGGGGTGGTGCTCGGCACCTCCGTCATAGCGGCGTTCTCCATGTGGAACTTCGCGACCGAGGCGCTCGGCAAGGTCTCCTTCGTGGCCCTGGTCCCGACGGTCATCTGGATGCTGTTCGTACTCAACCTCGACCGCTGGCTGGTGACTCCCCAGCCGAACGCCCGGCGACGGGCCGGCCCTCTCCTCACCCGCCTGCTCATCGCGCTGATGCTCGGGGTGGTGATCGCCGAGCCGCTGGTGCTGCGCATCTTCCAGACGGCCATCGAGGAGCGCGTCGCGGACGAACGTACGGACGCCGTCGACCGGTTGCGCACGAACCTGGTCCGCTGCAACCCGGTACCGTCCACGACGCAGCCCGTCACGCCGAAGGGCTGTGACAGGACGTACGTTCTCTCCTTCGACGCGACGCCCGGCGAACGGGGCGAGGAACTGGACGCCTTGCGCTCGGACGCCGCCGCCCTGGAGAAGCGGGTCGACCGGGACACCACCCGGTTGGAGGCCATCGACTCCGAGGTACGGGACGAGTGCCGCCGACTGATCCGCATAGCCGCGACCGGCCTCTACCAGCGGACGTCCGAGTGCCTACGCCTGCGCGACAAGGCGCATGACTACCGGACCACCCACCGCACGAGTGAGAACGAGAAGCGACTCGTCGGCATGAACAGCCGCATCTCGGAGATCGAGGCCGAGCTGACCTCGTCACGCGGAGAGTTCCTCAAGGCCCGGGCCGACGGCATCGAGCGGCGGCTGGACGAGGAGCGAGCCAAGCAGAAGGAGATCGGTGTCCTGGAACGGATCAGGGCGCTCGATGAACTCGCGAGCGGCAACGCGGTGCTGTTCGTGGGCATCTGGCTGGTCCGCCTGCTGTTCGTACTCCTCGACATGCTCCCCGTGCTGGTGAAATACCTCAGCGGCGATACCGCGTACGACCGGATGCTCACCAGCGAGAGCAACAGCGCGGTCAAGATCCACGGCGAGGAGGTGCGCCTCACCGAGCGCCGGGCCATGGCGAACCTCGAGATCGCCCAGGACGCCATCGAGCAGGAGGTCCGGCGCCACCGCGCCGAGTCGGAGGCGGCGGCCCGGGAACACACGGCAGCGATGAACATCCGGGTCCGGCAGGCGGTGAACGCGCTGGAGGACGAGATCCGCCGCTCGTCGACGGTCTGACGCACCCGCCCGCACCAGGAACACAGCACCACGGCCGCCCCGCACGCCGGGGCGGCCGCCCGACACCGACGGCAAGGAGGGGGAGGTATGACCACACCCGGAGACGACGCCGGCACCGCAACCGACCGCGGCGCGGAACTCGCCAGGGTCCTGCTGTCCGAGGCTCGTGAGGAGCTCGTGAAAGCCGACAACAAGGCCGGTCTCATCCTGGCGTCCCTGGGCGCGTCCCTGACCGCCCTGCTCGGCGCGATCGGCAGCGGCGTCATCGCCCCGCGACAGTACCCGGTCGTTCCGCAGCTTCTCCTCTGGACGGGCTGCGCCGCCTGCGTACCGGCACTCGTCCTGCTCGGTCTTGCCGTGACCCCACGGCTCGGAACCCCCCACCGCTCCCGCACCCACTACTTCGGCGACGCGAGGCTGGCGATGTCGGTCACCCACCTTGACCGAACGCTCCGCCACACCGACCCCGTGTCCCGGGACCTGACCCAACTGGCGACCCTGTCCCAGACCGCCTGGACCAAATATCGCTGCATACGCCACGCACTGGCCTGGAGCATGATCTTCTTCACGCTCACACTGCTGGGCATAGTGACGGGAGCGTCGACGTAGCGGCACACCGGAAATGATCTCCAGAAAACCGTCAGGGGCCTGATCCATTCACTGGATCAGGCCCCTGACGTGCTTTTCCACTGTCGGGGTGGCGGGATTTGAACCCACGACCTCTTCGTCCCGAATGAGGTTTGGTTGGTGATCTTGCCAGCGCGGATGGCGTTTTACCTGTTCAGAGCGTCGGGTGTCGTGGTCTCGGGTGGCCTCGAAGGGGCTTGGGGAGCGGATCGGCTCCCAGATGGCTCCCCGAGGAGCCACTCGTCCGAACCCTGCCAGTGATGTTCTCTATGTACTTGGCGAGGCGCTTGGGGATCAGATTCACGAGACTGAGACTGAGCGACGTGTCTGCTGTCATCGTGCCGGCGGAGGCGTCGGCCACGCGGTCCCCTTGACTGCCGCGTCGAGGAGGTCACCGAGCCGATGCCAGGCGCTCGGGCCGGCGTGCGACATGGGACTCGCCGCGAACCGCTGCCACGCCGCGTCGCTGTCTCCGAGCGCCTTGGTGACGTAGGCGGCGACTGCGGGATGAGTGGTGTCGTAATGCGGGCCGCGGGCCTTCAGTGCTGACCAGGCAGGTAGCAGTCGGAGCAACTCTGCAGGGCACTCGGGCCGGGCCAATATGATCTCGGCCCAGCTCCCACGAAGGTCGGGTCCGCCGCCCAGGCGCCTACGCAGGTGCAGCGTGAGATCGAGCAGTGTCTGCTGGGGGGCGGAGTGGCGGGCCAGTACGTCGTCGAAGGTGAGGGACTTCCGGTAGGAGCGGGCGGCAAAGCAGAGCAGGGCCTCCTCGATGAGCGTGTCATTGCCCATATGTCGGTCGAGGTAGGCGACGAGAACGTCCTCGTCGGCGTCGGCCAGCTTCTTGAACCCGATGCCCTGCGGGTCGCCGAGGGAGGCCGTGCGTCGGCCCGGCAAGGCGGGGACGGGATCGGTGACGAGCGGCATGATGGTGGCGATCAGTTCATTGGCCCGTCGGTTCTCCTCCCACGCGGAATGGCCGGAGGAGGAGTAGCCGTGCGCACCGGACCGGGCGGACAGGGCCCGCCGGGTGTCCTGCACCACGAGACGCGCTTTCTGCCGCGCCTCGTCCGGGACTTCGGGGAGATGTACGAGGAGTGCGTGCAACCAGCCGAGATCACGCACGACCGGATAGCGCGAATCGGGGTCCGGCTCCCAGAGGCTCAAGGCAGTAAGGGAGATGGTCGCGAACCGGGTGCCGAGGGCGGCGACGAGTTCTTCGGACGCCAGCCATTCCCGTTCCCGGGGCCGTCCGAGACGCCGGGCCTCGCCGGGGTTGAGGAGGAACCGCCAGGTTTGCCTGCCTGCGCGCTCCACCCAGGCGACAGCGGAGCGGCAGGCCATGGTCTGGAGGTACCCGGACTGCATCTCCTCGTCGAGGAATCGCTCCACGTAGTCCCGCTCCTCCTGGGACGCAGCCGCCAGCTCGTCGGCGTAGCGCTCCCGTGCCTGCGCGGGCGTCAGCCCGTCCCGGCAGGACCGGGAGACCCGGGTGAGGAGGACCGCTCGACCGAAGTACTCCAGGTCGTGTGCGGCGACTTCCTCCAACAATGCCGGTTCGACGTGCCACGGCAAGGAGCTCAGCAGGTGCTCGCGCACCACGCGATCGGCGGCGGGGTGCCGCGCGGACCAGGCCAGCAGGGGGCGGTGATGCTCCGTCTGCGCCCGGAGGATGCCGGACCACATGTTGTCCCATGCGTCGGATGCGGCACGGTGGCGCTCCATCCACGCCTCGACGTCTTCCTCGCCGTCATGCTTGTCCGGCCCGAACGGGAGGCAGTCGAGCGCTGCGACGAACACGTCCTCGTGCAGGCCGTGTTCACTGAGTACGAGCTGGGCGGGCGTCGGAGTCGTCAGCAGCTCGGGGGTGATGGTCAGACCCGTTGTCGAGCGGCGGTGGAGCTCGGCAACGACGGCGCGGATGAGCGCTGCCCCACCCTCTCTCCGGCCAAGCCCACCGAGTTGCGCCTCAGTGCACTCCCGAAGAAACCGTGCCCTGTATGCGTCCGGGCAGGCGGGGTGCGACAGGGCGACGCGGGCCAACTCCATGCGGTCGGTCGTCATGTACGGCTGCGGTTCGCGATTCAGGTCGCTCTCCACCGCCGTGGCCAACAGCCACTCGGGCGCCGACTGCGCGAGCGGTCCCGTAAGCAGGGCCATGAGCAGGCCGTCCCGGTCCGTGCCCTGGGATGCCGTGCGTATCGCCTCGACAGCCATGCGCGTGGGCGGGGAGTCGTCGGACGCCTGTGCGATGACCGTACGCAGGAAATCGAAAGGGAGGGACGTACGTGATTCCGCCGCGGCCATCGGACTCCAATCTCCGACACCGCGCCTCTGGCCTCTGATCGGACCCACCCGGGCACGGTGGTATACCAGGTGTGGGCGTCAATCATGCCGAAAGGGACTGACATCGCGAGCGGTTACGGACATACGGGTCTGGAGGGGGCGGAGCAGGTTGGCTCCCGGAGTTCGGCACGGCGCCTATGTCTCTACGTCTGGCGTGACAGGTCGGCCACCAAGGGGTCAAGGGTGGCTTCCTCGTGGAGCGCTATGCCGAGGGCGGTCATGGCAGGAGCGAGATCCGGATCCCAGTCCGCACTGACCGGCTGGCCGTCGAGGGCCAGTCGAGGGATGCCCTCAGCCTGACTGCGAGCGGCCAGGTGCTCGTAGTCCGCGGTGCCCATGCGCCAGGGCCGGGCTCCGTAACGGCGGATGACCCGGTTGGCCAGAGCGATCCCCGGCCAGTCGAAGTCGCCGTGGTACGCGAAGTGGCAGCCCGTGGCGGCGAGGGCGTCGAGAAGCGTGAAGACCACCGTGGCGGCGCTGCCGGAGGTGCACACGAGGGGCCGGACGCAGGCTGCGTCCGCCGCTGCTTCCACCACGCGCGGATTCTCACAGATGTGGATGAGCGTTCCGGCGGGCAGTTGCAGCCGCAGGGAGTGCAGGTCGCGCGGCGTGAGGTGGGCCTCGGCGTGATGGTCGGCACGCTCCCGCAGGGCGCGCTCCTGCCAGCCTTCGCCGTCGGGGCGCAGCCCGTAGGTCAGCACCGTGCTGGAGACCTCGTCCGGCGTGACGGACACCAGCCGCCACAGAGCACGTCGGCCGGCCGCGTCGTCGGGGAACTCGGTGCCATGGGCGAGGGCGACACCACGTTGGACGAGGCGTGCGAGCCAGGTGCCGTCGTCCAGGCCGTGCGCGGAGCCGGTCGCCATGGCGGCGAGTTCACCTCGGCCCAGTGTGCCGAGGCGCTCGGGTCCGAGGAGGGTGGTGAGGACCTGGACCGCCTGCTGGAGTGTCCATACCGCTGTTTCGGGCGTCACGCCTCTCGGAACGCCGGCCCGGCGCAACAGGTCGTACCACTGCCGGGGCCATTCCTGGCTGGCGAGCGGGGAGGCGTCCAGGGAGGACGCGAGGGACGACCACACCTGTTCCCGCCGTGCCGTCGCGTACGAGCGGGCGGCACGGCGGTCGGTTAGGGGCGGGCCGAGTTCCTCCAGGGTCTGCCTGAGCCCGAGTCCGGCGGCCGAGGCCCGCAGCCGTGCGTCGAGCACGTCGAGCCGTACCGTCACAGCTGCACCGGTGAGGGCTTTGCCCAGGAGGAGCGACAGGTCGTTGCGTTCCTGGGGGTTGATCGCGGTGAGCCGCAGGGAGCCGGTGGCCTGTACGCCGTTGCTCTCCAGGCGTTTGCGGACGCTCTCCCAGAGCCGGGTGAGCCCGGGGCCCGTCAGCCATTCGCGTGTCGCGGAGGGCAGTGCGCTCACACGGACACCAGGCGCCGGTGGCGGCCGTTCCAGGTGTAGTGCAGGGTGGCCACGCCTCGCACGTGGGGATCGCGGAGGCACTCGTAGATGTGCAGGGACGGAACCTCGGGCCAGTTGCCCATGAGCCGCTCGCTGGTGAGGACGAAGTCGAGATCGAGGTCGACGAGGATACGGCCCAGTCGGCCGTGGGTGGGTTCGTCGACCTTGGCGAAGGCGTCGTCCAGGAGGATCAGTCGTGGCGCGTGCGGCGCCGATTCGGCGAGGCTGGTGAAGTGGGAGGCTGCTGCGGCGAAGAGCACGAGGTAAGAGAGGACACGTTGTTCGCCCTGGCTGAGACCGGTCCGGCCGGTCAGTTTCCTACGGCGGCCCGGAGCGGCGTCCTCCACCACGAAGGTGTGGAAGCGGAACCAGTCGCGGTAGTCCAGCGCGGTCCGCAGATGGGCGGCGTAACCGGCTGAAGGATCGGCGCGTCGGACGTCCTCGATCCGGCGTTGCAGGACTTCGCGGAGCTGCTCGGTCTCCTCGCGCGTCCGGAGGCTCGACGGACTGTGCAGCAGGTCCACGGCTGCCCGGACGTCCGCGTCCACGTCTTCGTCCAGCTTCCACAGCAGCTCGACGCCGAGACCGTGGGAGGTGCGCACGGTCCGCAGGGTGTCGTTGAGAGCCGCGACCAGGTTCGCCGCGGTGATGACCTGTGCCGAGAGGTGGTCACCGAGCTCGCCGGTCAGGAATCGCTGGAAAACCTCGCGCTCGCGCTCGGTGAGCCGTCCCCTGGCCTCCGCGGCCTGGACCGCGATCCGCTCGCCCACGGCCGCGACGTCATGGGAGCCGTGGTCGTCGACCAGACGGCACACCTTGATCCCGTCGCGTTCCTCCAGCTGCGCGTCGAACCCGCCGGCCAGTTGGTCGCGCAGCGCTGTGTGCCGGATGAGCAGGGCGCTGTCCGACACCTCGTCCTTCGGACGGCCGAGAGCCTGCTCCACGGCGTCGGCGAGGGCCCGCAGCGCTCGCAGACGGCTGCGGACGTCCGCACCGGGATCGTCCGACACGTATTCAGGCAGCGAGGACCGGTCAAGGCCAGCACCGAGCACCACCTCAGGTCGGCCGAGAGCACCGCGAAGAGCGCTGCCGGTGTCGATGACTGCCGTCTCCTGGTCCGCCAAAGTTCCGCGCAGGCGTTTCTCGTCCTCTTCCGCGCGCACGCGCTGGTCGTGAAGGTCGTCGCGGGCGCGCTGTGCCGCCGGGAGGGCATGAACGGCGTTCGCGATGCAGTGTTTGGTCTTCTGTTCGCGGGTGAGGATCTCCTCCTCGGACGACCCGATGGCCTCCTCGCGGGTCCGCAGGTCCTGCTCAGCGGTGCGCAGTCCGGTGAGGTGGTCCCGGTAGCTCTCTTCCGCGGCCAGGCGATCCTCGCGGGCACGTTCGTACCGTTCGGCATCCGTCTGATGCGCGCCGAGCCGCTCGCCCGTGCCGCCGACGGCCCTGCGGATATGCCCGATACCGCTCAGCAGGGCAGCCAGTGCGGTGCGTACGCGGTCCAGGGCATCGGGGTCGCCTGGCAGGTCGTGGGCGGTCGCGGTGGCATCCGCCTTGGCACGCGCCGATACCGCAAGAGCGCGGGCCTCCTCGGCCAGCCGTGCCGCCCGGGTTACCTTGGCGGTCAGGTCACGCAGTGCCCTTTCCGCTGATTCGGTCCTGCTCCAGGCGTCCGCGAGATTCCGTGCCCTGGGGAAGTCCCGTACCGCGAGCGTGAGAGCCCGGCGCATGGCATCGGCTTCGGCGAGTTCCTCGCGGACGCTGGCCAGCCGCTGTTCCGTATGCGCGATCCGCTCCTCCAGCTCGGCCAGGATCCGCCGGCGGGTCTCGGCGCGTACGGCGGCTCCCACGTACTCGGTGTCGCCCTTGTTCTGACGGCCGCTGAGCACGCCCAGATGCCAACTGCCGTCGTAGAACACCGCGTTGTGAGCCGATGTTTCCTGTGCGGGTGCGAGTGCGATGGTGGCGAGTAGACGTCCTACCTGCTCGGACGTGACCCCGCAACCCGGTTCCGGGGCCGGGCGCAGGGCCGAGGCGAGAGTCGGTCCAGCGGACAGCGCGGGACCGGGCTGGAGCAGGGTGTCCCGGGCGCGAGGGTCGAGAAGGACTCCGTCCGCGGTTACCCACGCGTCCAGGATTCCGCTCGCTTCCAGCGCTCCTTCGAGACCGGCCCGGTCGGCCGGCGCCAGGCCGTCCGCGAAGTCCACGAGCCGGTAGAAGGGCGCACCACTGCCTGTCGTCCTCGCGGCGACACGATGGTGCGGGGCCGGCGGCTCAGGATCGGTACGTTGCTCCCAGTCCCGCTTCTGCTCCGCCAGGCGGTCGAGTTCTTCGTCGAGTCGGCCGACGCTGAGCGCCAGTGCGTCCCGGCGTTCGGTGAGTTTCTCGCCGTACGGTTCCAGCGCGGCCTGCGCGGTTCGCCACGCCTGGCTGTCGATGTCGGGCGGCAGGGTGCGGTCCGCGAACGGCGCGTCGGCGGAGGTCTCATGGCCGACCGTGGCATGGACGGCGTCCAACGGCGGGCAGTCGGGCCCCAGTACGCTCCGCGTGTGCGCCGCCCACTCGGTGACACGGCCCGCATAGGTGCCGCTCTCTTCGGCGACCTTCTGGCGGCTGATGTCGAGACGGCCGGCGGCCTCTTCCGCCTCGCCCTCCAGCCGTTCCCGCTCGGCATCGGCCTGAGCCGCCCCGGCGCGGGCCTCGTCCGCCCGAGAGATGAGGCGGGTCACCTCCTGAACCATCCGGGCCCGGTATCGCGCGACTGCCTCGGCATCCTCCAACTGGCCCTGCCAGGACCGCAGTCCTTCCCGCGCCGTCGCCGTGTCCACGCGGGCCACCGACCGGTGCGGTACGGTGCGCGTCTCCCCGTCCGGAGTCGTCAGCTCCGTCTCGGTGGCCTGGGCCAGGACCGTGCGTGGCAGGGCCACCGCCTCGCCGAGATGGCCGGTGGGAAGCCCGGCCTTCTCCGCCTGCGTCAGCAACTCCCGGTGTTCGGTTCCCAGTTCGGCCAGCCGGCTGCCGAGGTGTTCGACCCCTTCGGCCAGCCGCTCCGCTGTGCTCTCCTCCGCGTCGTGTGCGTTGCGCAGGGTGGCGAAGGCGGCCACGGCGGCGGTGTGCAATGCCTCCACCGTGCCGCGGCGTTCCGACAGTTCACGCAGGCTGCGGTAGGCGTGACTGGCGTGCAGGGCGGCCAGGTCGGTCCTGGCTGTCTGTTCCTCCTCGCGCAGGGTCTCCAGCCGGCCCTCCGACTCCTCCTCCTGCGTCCGCAGGTCGCTCGTCCGCTGCGCGGCGTCTCCAGCCGCCCGGCGCCGCTGCGCGAGGACGCCCAGCTCGTGGCTGACTCGCTGCGCGGAGGCGCGCAGGACTCCGGCCAGGTAGCCGCGGTAACTGGCGAGGAACGTGCGCAAGGCCGTGTCGGTGCGTTCCAGGCGGCCGAGTTCGTCCCGTACGGCGTCGAGGTCGTGGAGGTTGCGCGCCACCTTCTCGACCACATCTTCGTCGAGCCCCGGCAGGGTCTCGCTGAGCAGGGAGGCCAGGCCCCCGTGCTCGATGCGGTCCCCGACCGTGGGGCGCCGCAGTCGGTGGAGGAGCTGGGTGAGGTTGCGGTAGCGCGTCGCGTCGGTGATGCCGAACAGGTCCCGGGCCACACGGGAGCGATGCACGACCGCACGCTCGGTCGTGTTGTCGGAGCCGACGATCTCCTTGAGCCGGTCGACCGGCAGCGGCTTTCCGCCCTCGACCAGGTGCAGGTCCTCACCGACCCGCAGGGGGGTGACGAAGAACGTCGGCAGCGCCTTCTGCGTCGACTTCGAGGCACGGATGGCGACACCGAGCGTCAGGAAACGGTGGCTGCCGTCGTCGGTCGTGCTCCGGAACTCCACCCACAGGTACCCGAGACGGTTGGTCTGCTCGAACCCGTCCAGCATCAGCCAGGGGAGCGTGGTGCGGCCGGTGCCGGTGGCGTCCAAGGCCCGGGAATCGCCGTCCAGGAGATACGGGAGCAGCATCTCCAGGGCCTTGGACTTGCCCGCGCCGTTCTTGCCGCGCAGCAGCAGCCGTCCGTCGCCGAAGGAGAACTCCTGAGCGTCGTACTGCCAGACGTTCTGGATGCCCGCCCGGTACAGCCGGAAACGGATGCCGGTGCTCGTCGCGGGGGCAGCGGTTGTCGCGGCGTCGGAACGCGGCAGCGGAACGAGGCCACGCGCGTCGGTGGTCAAAGCGGCAACTCCTCTTGCACATCGGTTCCTTGGCGAGCTTTGGCAGCCGGGCGCACGGTCACGAGGGTGGCGTAGCGCGCTGCCGCGGCCAGCAGCACCCAGCCGTCGCCACTGGGCCGTGCGCCATGGACATCGGTCACCGTACGTCCTTCTGGCGCCTCCTCCACGTACCCCTCCGGCAGCCCTTCGCCCTCGGCGCGCAGTCGCCCGGCGCGGGCCATCAGCCGCATGCGGACCAGCAGGTCCAGCACGGCCTCTCTCATGGCGGGGAGGTCATCCAGGTAGCCGCGCTGCCAGTTGCTGCGCTGCCCGTACTCGGCGATGAGCTCGGCGAGCACCTCGTCCACCAGGCCGTCCGGGACAGTCACCCCGATGACGAGCGTCCCGCCGGTCGCCGGATGCCCCGGTTCCTGCGGCCGAAGCCGCTCCACGAGCCGTTCCACCAGCAGCAACGCGGCCTGTGCGACGGTCCCGGTGCCCGGCAGATGCAGATCCGTCAGCTCCTCCTCGGGATCCACCAGCGCCACGCCCTCGGCGCGGATCTCCATCTCCAGACCCAGGAGTTCCGAGAAAGCCTGGGCCTCCCGGCGCTGCCGGGTGCGCAGCCAGTCACGCTCGGCGTCGGTCAGCTCGTCGAGGTGGACGACAGGTGTCTCGACGAGCATCCGGCGCACGTAGGTTCGCGGCCCGCTGAACCCCGGGTCCGCTGCCCGCCGGACCAGGTCGGCGCCATCCCGGGCCTGTGCGAGCGGGCCGGCGACGACCACGCGTGCCAGCTCCCGGTCCACCGTGATCAGGGCCTCCCCGCCCGCCTCCTGCGCGATCGCGGCCACCTGGCCCTCGGTCTCGATGAGGACGCCCCACTCGACAAGCTGGCGCAGAGCCGCTACCAGCGTCCGCTTCCCGGCCGCCCGGCCCGTCTCCTCCAGCTCGATCCCCGCGTCGGCGGCAGCGGCCCTGATGTCGGCGACCAGGTGCGACAGCAGCACCTGCTCGGGCGCGGTCACCAGCACGGACAGGGCCAGCGCGAGACAGGCGTACGTGTGCGGGGTGAAGGGCGTGCCGGTGGAGCGCTCCAGCCGGTGACCCGATCCCGCCCCCAGCCCCGCCTTGAACAGCCGGGCGAAGGAGCTGTCGACTAGCAGGCGGTAGCCGAGCACCTGCTGGAACCGTTTGCCCAGCCAGTCGGCGTGCCTGCGGATCAGAGGGAAGAGGTCGGCATGCGGACCGTCGGACGCGACCAGGGGATGGGCGAGCAGCAGCCTTGCGGCCGTACGACGCTCGGCGGCCAGGGCCACGTCGTGAGTCGAGGGAAGGGTCATGACACGCTCACCTCCGCCTCCGCTTCACCGTCGGCCGCCACCGAGATACGACCGATGTCCAGCTCCAAGTCGTCCAGCAGCAGGTCACCGTCGGCCGAGTACAGCACCGTCCGGGAGCCCGCCGTTCGGCGCACGGTGAGTCGGATGCCCAGTTCGGCGTCCTCGCTGCTCGCCGAGTCCAGGTCGAAGCCGGCCGTCCCCTCCCCGTCCGTGCCTGTGCGCCTCCTGAGCTGTGCGTTTCCGAGCGCCGTGGCCAGCAGCTCCAGGAGCAGCCCGAGCCCTGCCGAGGTGAGTCGTACGTCGGCGAACCGACCCGACGCGCTGCGCAGTTCGTCCGCCGCCGCTGCCCTGGCCGCCGCCCGCTGCCGGGCGGCCTCCCGCAGCCGGCCCTTCTGTGCGGAGTGATCCTCCACCGCGGAGGGCCGACCCCGCTGGGCACGGCTGCCCCTTTCGCGCAGGGCCACCGGCACCTCGACCACCGGACCGGTCCACCAGCTCGTGTAGGCGGGCACCACCTCGTCGGTGGCAGGGGGTATGCCCAGATGGCGGGCGCCGTAGAGACCAAAGGCGGCGACGGCCATGTCGTGGGCATCCTGCGGCGCCGCCTCCTCGAACCAGCGGGCGAGCCGCAGTAGATCCTTGCGCCGGGACATCTCCCCGGTGGCCGACCGCAGCATCCGCTTGGCGTTGGCGAGCAGCGACTGCAACGCGCGCAGGGTGGCATCCCGTAGCTGGTCGACCTGGCTGCCCTGGCCGTCGGTGTCGCTGAACCAGCCGCGCAGTCCCTCCCAGTCCGCGAGCTCGCGGCCCCGGCTGCGCTGTACCCGGACCTCCAGGCGGCCTTCGCCCTGCGCCGACAGCCCGGTGAGCCCCTGGGCGTGGGCGTCCAGCCGGTTCAGCAGAGTCGGGATGTGCGGCCACAGGGTGTCCAACGCCGCCGATATCCGAGGTGCGCGGAAGGCCACGTCTTCGGTGATCGCCTCCACGTAGTCCAGGAGCAGTTCCTTGAAGCCCTGGTACTCGGCGCTGTCCAGGTCGTAGCGGGACAGCACCTGGCCGAGGTAGGCGTAGAAGTCGCGTATGGAGTCCGCGAACTCGGTGAACTGCACGAACAGCGTGCTGATCCGCTCCAGTCCGTCCTGCGGCTCGATGCCGCCCGGCGCGGTCACGAGGCCGGCCAGCTCCCGCAGCCCGCGCTCGACCAGGGCCAGCAGTTCGTTGCTCACCTCGCGGGCGGCGTCGGCCTCGGCCAGGACCCCGTCCGCGTCCCGCTGGATGCGTTCGCCCAGTTTCGACAGCTGGTAGCGCGAGCGGGAACGCTGGTACTCGCTGATGCTGGATGCCTTCACCGTGTGGCTGCTGCGCAGCAGGTTTCCCCACTGCACCAGCTGTTCCAGCCGGACGGTGAGGGTGTCGGCGTCGAGCCCTGCGGCGGAACCACCAGCCTGGCGCAGTTTCGCCATGACGTCCGGGACGGCAAGATCCGCCAGCAGCGTGCCGCAGAAAACCCGCATGATCGCTACGTGCTCCAGCCGCTCGGGTGCGCTGAGGTACGTGTACGCGTCCAGCCGCCGCCGCGCCTCCTCGTCGGCGTCCTGACGTGCACCGGATGCTGATGCCCCCATGTCCGTGAGGTTACGCGGCGCAGCCGGGTGCCGCCGGTGAGTGGCCGAAAATGCCACGGACGTGTGCCAGGCCCCTCAATGGGCCCTTCGGCTTCTGCGCCGAGTGGCTTCCAGGAGAATGGGGTACAGGCTCGTGTCGACAGGGGCGGAAGGAGGCGCGCGCGGTGTCCTACGAACCCAAACTCGCCGCGGCTCTTTCCGGCGCGACGCTGCGCCAGCTGTCCCACTGGCGCCGAGCTTCTGGGCCCAAGGGCGCCGTGCTCGTGCCCGAGATCTCCACCGAGAGGCCGATCCTCTACTCGTTCCGCGAGGTGTCGCACTCCGCATCTGTGTGCAGCTGCGCGAAGAGGCTTCGTTGCAGAAGGTCCGCCGCGCTTTGAACACCCTCCGGGAAGCTCTCGGCGAGTGGGAGCACCTCTCCTCGTACAAACTCGTCGCGGGCCCGGACACCATCTATCTGGCCGAGCCCGACCACGCCGTGGACCTGATCAAGGGGGCAACGTGGTCATCCACCAGATGGTGGATGTTCTCGCTCCTTTCTACAAGGACGGCCGCAGCATTCCCGCTCTGCTCACCCCCCGTGAGCACGTCGCGGTCGACGAGTCGGTCCGAGGCGGCGAACCGGTCATCCAAGGCACCAGGATCCCGGCGTCAGATGTCGCTGCCCTCGTAAGAGACGGCATCCCACCGGACCAGATCAGTGAGTTCTACCCAGGCATGACGGCCGAGGCCGCCCGGGACGCCGCCGACTTCAGCGAGTACGTCGACAGCTATGGCAGCAGCGAGCCCCGGCAGGTCGTCGCTTGTAACTGCTGCTCGACGAGAACGTGCCCGCCCCATGGCCGAGATCGTGCGCATCCTAAGCAGCGGAAGCCCACGGCAGCGAGCATGGGCCACAGACATCCGGGACCGATATGTCCAAGCACGGTGGGGCGGCTCGTGGCGGACGACGATGGACGAGTCCTACTGGGCGTTGCTGAGCCGCCTGACCGGCGCCAAGTGGTGGATCGACAACAGGGACCGGCTCAACACCGCGCTTGCCGAGCTGACCCCCCTGCCCCCGATGACCGGCGGCACCGAGCGGACCCGACGCAAGGCGACCAGGATCAGAGCCGGGCTGGTGGGCACACGGTGGGGCAACCGGATCCCACCGGGAGTGCGGGAGGCTCTGAACCGGCTCACCGATGCCGAATGGTGGGTCAGGAACGAGGTGGGCGACGGCTACCCCATGGCGATCGACCGGGCGCTCGGAGCCGAAGTGCCTGAGTACGACCGGAGGATGATGGGTCTGCCGAAGTACGGCCCTCCCCAACCGAGTCACACCGGCTCGTGCGAGGAACAGCCCGCGTATGCCTCGGCCCGCAAAGCCGCTCGGGAGGTGGCGTCGCAGTACGGCGACCTCCGTGCGGGGAATGAAGGCAGTCTCGGCGGGCTGGGCGGGACCTGCTGCGGCCGGGCAGGCTTTCGTGACGGCGAGAGGGACGGGAAGCGGAAGTGGATCGACAGGAGGGCCGGCGAGATCCGCAGCGCATCTCGCTCGGTCACCGCCGAGCAGGCAGTATCCGAGGCCAAGTCGGACCTTTCCAGGCTTGAACGAAACCTGTCCGGGTGGGGCTGAGCCACTGGCGCATGACGGGGCACCACCCCGTGTGCTGCGAGAAGACGTCTGAAAGGCTCGTCAGGGGACCGCTCGTGCCAGTCGCGCAGACTGAGCAGGCCACCGCGCCTGGGCTGCCCGGCACAAGACCGAGCTGTGCTCCACCCCGACCCAGGCGTCCTGGCCAACCCATCGAACCGCACTTCGGGCCGCTGCGCGGCTTCGTCCTGGGCAACAGCGAACCGCCCAACCACCTCACGCTCGCTCGCAACCTGCACGCCGACCTCCGCTGGCGCAACCGCCACCGCCCAGCGTGCTGGAGGCCCAGCGCCGCAAACGCCCCCGGGTCCGATCCGAACGCCAGCACCGCTGAGGCCGACCCCACCCAACCGCCGCGTGATCAACCCACCCGGCGCACGTAGCGGTCAACGCACTAGGGTGTGTGTGATGTTGTGATCAGCCAGTTGCCTTCAGGAGGTCGTTGATCCAGATCATCGAGGCACGGAGGTGGAGGCCGGCGAGGTAGCTCTCGGGCGTCTTGTCGTATCGAGTGGCGATGCCCCGCCAGGCCTTCAACTTGTTGATGAGCCGCTCAACGGTGTTCCGCTCCTTGTAAAGATCGCCGTCGTGGCATGTGGGGCGGCCGCCCCACATGCCACGACGGCGATCTTTACAAGGAGCGGAA
>NZ_NGFN01000094.1 GCF_002148965.1 Streptomyces swartbergensis
GTTCCGGGGTGTCCGTCGGACGGGCGTGGGGTGGCCGGTTCGGGGGGCCGTCAGGCGCCGGGTGCCCGGTAGTCCACCTGGTGCCGGACGGCCTCGTCGACCTCTTCGGCCGACAGCAGGACGACCGTGCTCGTGCGGACTCCGCCGGCCGCCGAGACGACCATGCCCAGGGCCGCGGCGGAGGTGTTCCCCGGCAGCTCCGCCGTGACGTAGACGTCGTCCTCGCCGAAGGCCCAGTACATCGTCTCGACCCGGCCCCCGAGGCCCTCGACCATGCGCCCGACGACGTCACGCCGCGCGCTCCCGCCTTCCTTGAGCAGACCCTTCAGTCCGTCCGGGGTCAGCTTCACCTTGAAGAGATACTTCGGCATGGGGTTGCCCTTTCACTTCCGCCCGAAAAGTTACTTCGACTCCCTCATGTTCCTTCCGGATGAGGGTTTCGTCGCGGTGGCCGGGGCCTCAAGTGGGGCCATATGGGTCACTCTGGATATTTAGGTAAAAAATCCCCTACAGGGGCTTTTCTTTGCGAGGAGAAGTTCTACCCTTGGAACTAGGCCTACGGGACGAGTGAGGGAGTCCGACCGGAGTAGCCGACTTTGGCAGGAAGCTTCGGCTTCCGCCGGTGCCGACTGCGACGGTAGGGCTGAGAGGCCGGAAGGCGCAGGGCCGCAAGGTCAGGCGACCGGAAGGCGACCCCCAGAACCTGATCCGGACCATACCGGCGAAGGGAACCCGTCTCGTAGGTCGTTCATGTGCCCCGCCACGCCTTCTCGACTTCCTCGAACCGCTCGGCGTACGCGCCCGCCGGAAGTGCGGCGCGCAGGCGGGGGAGGTCGGAGGGCCGTAGCAGGCCGAAGGCCGCGCGCGGGAGTGCGGCGAGGATTTCGGGAATGTGGGTGGTCAGCCAGTCGTCGAGGCCCAGTTCTCCTGCGAGGCGGATGAGATCTATGAGGGCGCTGGGGTGGGTGGTGGCCGCTTCGGGGAGGTCGAGTCGCCCGAGTACGTGGTCGAAATGGTCGGTGGCGGCCCAGTGGTCGAGGATTCCTGACCAGCGCCAGGTGTGGGTGGAACGGCCCGCCTGACCCAGCTCGAGGAGGCTTTCCAGCGCCCTGAGCTTGTCGCCTGTGGAGAGCCCCAGGCGAAGGTTGTCCAAAGGCTCTGCCAAGCGAGGGCTTCCCCGGTCCACGGCGTGGCGGACGAACTCCAGGAGCGCCTGGTGCGCGGCCGTGGTGAGAGACGTCGCATCGAGGTCGTACGCCTGGCGCAGCTCGTCGATGATCTCTACAAGGGCCTCGTCGGTCAGGGCGGGCGCGTCGTGGACCAGCTGACGCAGCACGGCTTCCAGATAGAAGCCACTCTCTCCGCGCTCTCCCGGCTCCGAGAGCGCGGCGTAGCTCAGGCACTCCACGTACAGGCCGGGCAGTTCCGTGGGTGCGTAGACATCGCGGGTCAGCAGGGCGATCAGCGCATGCGCTGCCGAGTGGTACTGCTTGCCGGGTGTGGCCACGAACGCGGACATGAGCCGCGGAAACTGGAGAAGCATCGGGTAGCCGATGTGCAGCAACTGCTCCGTGTCACGATCGCCCACGAAATGGATCTCCCTGATCAGGCCCGGACTCGACGTCTCGGAGAGACGCTCCTCCAGCCCGTCCGACAACGATCTGGATCCCGAGGGCGGGGAGACGCCCAGTGACCAGTTCAGGTCATGGTCCCTCAGCGGCGACGGACGCGTGGTGAGGTGCAGGTCCGGCTCCTCCTCCCGGCCGTTCCAGGGGCGGACCCAGCGGCGTTCGGGGTTGAGGGTCGAGGTCAACGCGGCCCATGACCCGACGGACAACTGCGCCTGCCAGCCCAGGGCATGTCTGCGCCACTCGGCCGTGGGGACGATCGCGTCGTCGAAGAGTTCCGACACGTGCACCCCGCCCGTCGCCAGCACCGCGATCAGTACGAGGTTCACCTCGTACACCGCTTCCCGGTACCTCCTGCGCACCCGGACCGGGGCGTAACCGACATCGGTACGGTCCTCGGGCTCCCACGAGGCCGCGCGGAACAGCGTGAGGAGCGCGGGAACCAGACTCCTGCGCTGAGGACCAGCCGGCCAGGCCGCCAGCATGTCCCGCAGGTTCTGCACGAGCTGGGCCCGGTCCGTGAGAGGGGCGAAGGACAGCAGCGCGTACAACTCGCCGTCGTCCCGGGGGCCGCCCACCTGATCGACGAGCCGTCGCAACGCCCCCTCGATCAACCGGGCGGCCAGATGCTCGCCGAAGGTCGCGTGCATGAACTCGTAGCTGCGGAGCCGTTCCTCCGTGACGACTGCCTGTGCCTCGTGAACGAAGAAGAACCGGCCGAACAGCAGCCCCGATCCGTCGTCCGCCTCGCCGAGAGCCCGCAGATCCCGGTGCGCCTCCTCACCGCTGATGGCCTGCGCACCCCGGTGGAACATGGAGAGCGCGACCACGGACAAGCGGCGCAGTTCGCGGTCCACGGCGGTGAAGGTTTCGGCCGGGGGCAGCGGGCCGTCCTTGTCGACCTGGCGGCGGACGAACTCCGTCAGAAGCCGGTCGTACAGCTGGGTACGGCTGATCTCCTCGTCCTCCAGCAGATGCAGGGCGTTGCCGGCCGCGTCGTACAGCGCCAGCATGAGCAACAACAGGGGCTGCGCCGCCAGGTCCCGGTGCGGGAGGACGACCTCCGGGGTGAGCGGCAGCAGTTCGTGCCGGGTGAAGTAGCCCTCGTTCGCGGTGTTCCAGACGTCGAGCCAGTGCTCGATCTCGGCATCGCCGAAGGGTTCCAGACGTATCACCTGGCTGGTGCGGGGGATGTCCGCCCGGTCGGCGACCACTGTCCGGCTCGTCACGATCACGATCAGCGGGCGGCCCTGTTGCGCCTCGCGCTTCTGGAACTCCTCGACCTCCTGCAAGTAGCCCCACTGGCGCGCCTGGCCCAGCTTCTGCGCTCCCGCCTGGAGCAGTTCGTCGAAGCCGTCCAGAAGGACCACCGGGACCGGTCCCGATTCATGCTCCGACCAGTCCGGCCAGCTCACCTCCCGTCCCGAGCGGCGCTTCAGTGCGTGCTCCAGCTGCGCCTGTACGTCCGTCTCGGCCGGCGTGTGTCGCAACTCCACCCGCAGCGTGCGGAACTCCCGGGCCGGGAGCCGGGCCTCCAGCAGCTTCGTGAGCAGTGACTTGCCGGCGCCCGGGTGGCCGAGCACGACGAGCGGCGACAGCAGGGCGGGAAGGCTGAGAAGGTGCGCTGCGAGGAACCGCTCGATGTCGTCGTGCAGGGGCTGCTCGTCCCACCACTTGTCGGAGGCGATCCCGGCCGGTACGTGCTGGGACCGGGCGGCCAGCCGGAAGCGCGGGGAGATGTAGCCGGAGGCGAGGCTGGGCAGCCGGGGCCCTGGAGAGTCGAGGGCGGCGATCGGGTCGCGCAGGAGGGCGTGGCGTGCGGGGAGTCCCTCGCCGCCGGCGAACTCCGAGAGCAGGTCTTCCAGTCCGGCCAGGCCGGTGGCCGCCGCCGGACCGCTCGGTCCGGCCCCCGGCAGGCCTGCGCCGAGCGCGAACTCGGGGCACGACCTGGCCAGGGGCGTGGCCAGCCACACATAGTCGCCGGCGATCTGCAACGACGTGCTGGTCCGGCTGCCGTCACCGAGGTGCATCAGCGCGGGCGTGTGCGCCGCATGTCCGCCCGCCGCCAGGTCGTAGACGAGGGCGCGGGCCTGCCCGCTCTCCACGTTCCTCGCCACGGCCGCCGCCACCAGCACCACTCGGGCTGCCTGGACCAGCGCGGCGCGCACGACACCCTCAGCCGCCCGCACGCGCTCCGGGAACCCCTCCAGCAGATCACCCAGGACTTGGTGCTCGATCCGCTCGCCCTGTGGTCCGGCCATCAGCCTGTGCACCGTGGCCCGCGTCTCCATGCGCGCCTCGGCCAGCCAACGCACCGCCTCCTCGACGTCCATGCCGGCGACCGCCGTCGCGTCGGGCGTGACGACAAGGGCCGGCGTCGGCGCCGCGGGCGGGCCGACCGGCACGGGAGGGCGCCCGACCCGCCCCCGCGTCGTCTCCGCGGTCCTCTCCAGCTCTGCGTGCCGGCTCTTCCACCACTGGACATCGAGACGCATGCCGGCGGGCGGCGGCACCGAGACCCGCTGCCGCTCGGCAGCGCACAACCCGACGATCGTCTCCACGACGTCCCAGTCAGGCACCTTCCGCCGACGCCCGCTCAGCAGCTCCGACACCGAACTGGTGCTGCTCAGCCCGAGCGCGTCGGCGATGTCCCGCTGCGATACGCGACAGACGCTCACAAGACGGCCCAGTGCCGCGCAGAAGTCCGCGACAGGACCACCCGTCGGTGCGGCCAACTCCCCCACCCCTTCGGCGTGGTTCGACGAATGTCTCCGAAGCGTACGGTCCGACCTGCGCGTTCCGCCGGGACTTCGGCGGTTGTCGGAGCCCGGCCGGAGGGGTGTGTCAGGGCGCGAAGGTCATGGTCGCAAGCCGTTGACCCACTCTCCCGGAGGGAACACAGTGACCTTTCGACTGCCGGTGCTGTTCGCCGCCTTCGTCTTCCTCGCCGTCTACGTCGGCGTCGTCCTCCCCGCCGTATGGTCCCGTCGGCCGGCCCGCCGTACCGCCGCCCTCAAGGTCCTCACTCAGCTGCTGGGCGTCCCGCGCCGCTGGAGGGGGCGGTGAGGCTACGGGTCGACACCCGGCGCCGTCAGGTCGATCAGCCGGCACACCGTCTCGATGTCGATCTTGACCTGGGCGATGGAGGCGCGGCCCGACAGCCAGGTGATGAGGGCCGAGTGCCAGGTGTGCTCGATGACCCGGACCGCCGACAGCTGCTCCGCAGTGGGGTCTTCCAGCCCCATCGCGTCCAGGATGATCGCCGTCGTCTGCCGCGAGACCTGGTCGACCTCCGGGCTCACACTGCGGTCGGCGAAGGTGAGGGCGCGGACCATCGCGTCGGCCAGATGCGGTTCGCGCTGGAGGGCGCGGAAGGCCCGCATCAGCGTCTCCGCGACCCGCTCGGCCGCCGTCTCGCCCTGCGGGGGTTTCTTCCGCAGCGTGCCGTGCATGTGCTCCAGCTGGTCCTGCATGGTGGCGACCAGCAGATGGATCTTGGAGGGAAAGTAGCGGTACAGCGTGCCGAGCGCCACCTGCGAGGACTCCGCGACCTCGCGCATCTGCACGGCGTCGAAACCGCCCCGGCTGGCCAACTGCGCGCTCGCGTGCAGGATGCGGCGACGGCGGGCCTCCTGCCGCTCCGTCAGGGGCGGGGAGGCGGGGGCTGTGACTCTGGCGTCCACCTTGGCCACCTTGTTCACCTTGGCGCTCACCTTGGCTTCCGCG
This sequence comes from Streptomyces swartbergensis, assembly GCF_002148965.1. Lineage (GTDB taxonomy): Bacteria > Actinomycetota > Actinomycetes > Streptomycetales > Streptomycetaceae > Streptomyces > Streptomyces swartbergensis. The sequence continues at coordinate 5,355 of NZ_NGFN01000094.1, forward strand.
GGCATGGGCCGGTCCCGTTCCGTGACCGTCCGTGAGGACGAGTGATCAGACAGCATGGCACGGCACCGGCCGTGGCGTGAATCACCTGATCCACTGGTCACAGCGCCCCTACCTGCCGGTAGATTCAGAGCCTCCGAACGATCAAGTCTGAAACTTGTTCTAGATTAGCGTCCCGGCGTAATCTCGCGGGACAGAGCAGGGAGAAGGGGGCCGAGAGTGACCGCTGAGGCCAGGGAGGCCGGGGCTCCGGAGGACCCCGCTGCCGACGGCTTGCGACCGCTCAACATCGCGCTCCTCACCTATAAAGGGAACCCGTTCTGCGGCGGCCAGGGCGTCTACGTCCGGCACCTCTCACGCGAACTGGCCCGCCTCGGCCACCGGGTCGAGGTCATCGGCGCACAGCCGTATCCCGTGCTCGACGAGGGCTACGACGGGCTCAGCCTCACCGAACTGCCCAGCCTCGACCTCTACCGCCAGCCGGATCCTTTCCGCACGCCGAAGCGTGACGAGTACCGGGACTGGATCGACGCGCTCGAAGTCGCGACCATGTGGACCGGCGGCTTCCCCGAACCACTGACGTTCTCGCTGCGCGCCCGCCGCCACCTGCGCGCCCGCCGCGGTGAGTTCGACGTCGTCCACGACAACCAGACGCTCGGGTACGGGTTGCTGGGAGACGTGGGCGCGCCCCTGGTGACCACGATCCACCACCCCATCACCGTCGACCGGCAGTTGGAGCTGGACGCGGCGCAGGGCTGGCAGCGGCACTTGTCCGTGCGGCGCTGGTACGGCTTCACACGCATGCAGAAGCGCGTCGCGCGGCGGCTGCCGTCCGTGCTCACCGTCTCCGGCACGTCGCAGCAGGAGATCATCGACCACCTCGGCGTCCGCCAGGACCGCATCCACGTGGTCCACATCGGCGCCGACACCGACCTGTTCTCGCCGGACCCCTCGGTGCCCGTCGTGCCGGGGCGGATCGTGACGACGTCCAGTGCCGACGTGCCCCTGAAGGGCTTGGTCCATCTCGTCGAGGCGCTCGCCAAGGTCCGCACCGAGCACCCCGCAGCCCACCTCGTCGTCGTCGGCAAGCGGCCGGCCGAGGGGCCCGTCGCCCAGGCGATGGAGCGGTACGGCCTCGACGGCGCCGTCGAGTTCGTCAAGGGCATCTCCGACGCGGAACTCGTCGACCTCGTGCGCTCCGCCCAGGTCGCGTGCGTACCGTCGCTCTACGAGGGCTTCTCGCTGCCGGCCGCCGAGGCCATGGCGACCGGCACGCCCCTGCTCGCCACGACCGGCGGGGCGATCCCCGAGGTCGCCGGCCGGGACGGGGAGACCTGCCTGGCGGTGCCGCCGGGCGACTCCGAGGCACTGGCGGCCGGGCTGGGCCGGCTGCTGGGCGACGCGGAGTTGCGCGCGCGGCTCGGCGCGGCCGGGCGGGAACGAGTACTGCGGCACTTCACGTGGGCCAGGGCCGCGGAGGGCACGGTGGCGCGGTACCGGGAGGCGATCGCCAGGTCTCAGGCCGGCGAGACGGGCCGCTCGGCAGCGCCCGACGAGCGTTCCGTGGTGACGCCCCTGGCCTCCGGCGGTTCCGCGGTGGGCGGTGACGGCTCGGCGTCCATGGTGTCCGCTGGTTCGGCGTCTCTGGCTTCCGGCCGCTCGGCAGCGGGTGGGGATCGCTCGGCGTCCCTGACTTCGGGCGGTTCCGTGGTGGGCGGTGACGGCTCGGCGTCCGTGGTGTCCGGCGGTTTCGCGTCTCCGGTTTCCGGCCCCTCGGCAGCGGGCGGGGACCGTGCGGCGTCCCTGGCCTCCGGCGGTTCGGCGGTGGGTGGGGACCGCTCGACGCCCCCGGCTCCATCCGACTCCGCGGGCCCGGCTGCTTCCGGCCGCCTCCCCGCAGTCGGCGTCGATCAGTCCGCGCCACCGGCCCCCGGCCGTTCCGCGGCTCCCACGGGTGCCGTCTCCGGAGCCACCACAGATGTAGAAGGCGTCAATTCCGAAAGCAGGGCCACGTGCTGACCGTCGACTTCTCCCGGTTCCCGCTCGCCCCGGGCGACCGAGTCCTGGATCTCGGCTGCGGTGCCGGCCGGCACGCCTTCGAGTGCTACCGGCGCGGCGCGCAGGTCGTGGCCCTGGACCAGAACCCCGAGGAGATCCGCGAGGTCGCGAAGTGGTTCGCGGCGATGAAGGAGGCGGGCGAGGCCCCCGAGGGCGCCACCGCCACGGCCATGGAGGGCGACGCCCTCGCACTGCCCTTCCCGGACGAGTCCTTCGACGTCGTGATCATCTCCGAGGTGATGGAGCACATCCCGGACGACAAGGGCGTCCTCGCGGAGATGGTGCGCGTGCTCAAGCCCGGCGGGCGCATCGCCGTCACCGTCCCGCGCTACGGCCCCGAGAAGGTCTGCTGGACCCTGTCCGACGCCTACCACGAGGTCGAGGGCGGCCACATCCGCATCTACAAGGCGGACGAACTGCTGGAGAAGATCCGCGAGGCCGGCCTGGAGCCGTACGGCACCCACCACGCCCACGCGCTGCACTCGCCCTACTGGTGGCTGAAGTGCGCGTTCGGCGTCGACAACGACAAGGCGCTGCCCGTGCGGGCGTACCACAAGCTGCTGGTCTGGGACATCATGAAGAAACCGCTGGCCACCCGGGTCGCGGAGCAGGCGCTGAACCCGCTGATCGGCAAGAGCTTCGTGGCGTACGCGACCAAGCCGCACCTGCCGCGTCTTTCCGGCACCGGGGCGGACGCCCAGTGACGACTCCCCGGACGGAACACCTGGTCCTGCCCGGGGTCCTCACCGCCGGGCAGGCCGCCGCGACCGTCGCCGGCATCCTCTCCGTGCAGCGCGAGGACGGCGCGATCCCGTGGTTCCGGGGACACCACCTCGACCCGTGGGACCACGTCGAGGCAGCGATGGCCCTCGACGCGGCCGGTGAACACGAGGCCGCCGAACGGGCCTACCTGTGGCTGGCCCGGCACCAGAACGAGGACGGCTCCTGGTACGCGGCCTATGCGGACGGGGACTTCGCCGAGGTCACCGACCGGGGACGGGAGACCAACTTCGTCGCCTACATAGCCGTCGGCGTCTGGCACCACTACCTCTCCACCGGCGACGACATGTTCCTGGAGCGGATGTGGCCGGCGGTGTACGCGGCGGTGGAGTTCGTGCTGCGCTTGCAGCAGCCGGGCGGTCAGATCGGCTGGCGCCGCGACGACGACGGCACGGACACGGCGGACGCCCTGCTCACGGGCAGCTCCTCCGTCCACCACGCCCTGCGGTGCGCGCTGGCGATCGCCGAGCAGCGGGAAGAGGCGCAGCCGGACTGGGAGTTGGCGGCGGGCGCGCTGCGGCACGCGATACGCCGGCACCCGGAGCGGTTCCTCGACAAGAACCGTTACTCGATGGACTGGTACTACCCCGTGCTCGGCGGCGCCCTGACCGGTGCCGAGGCCAAGGCCCGCATAGAGGAGGACTGGGACCGCTTCGTCGTCCCGGGACTGGGGGTGCGCTGCGTGGTCCCCAACCCGTGGGTGACGGGGGGCGAGTCCGCGGAACTTGCCCTGGCGCTCTGGGCGATGGGGGAGTCGGACCGTGCGCTGGAGATCCTCCAGTCGATCCAGCACCTGCGCGATCCGGAGAGCGGCCTGTACTGGACGGGCTACGTCTTCGAGGACCAGGCGATCTGGCCGCGGGAGTTGACCACGTGGACGGCCGGGTCGCTGTTGCTGGCCGTCGCCGCGTTGGGGGGCCATGAGGCCACGTGCCGGGTCTTCGGCGGCGAGGGCCTGCCACTGGGGCTGGAGTCGGAGTGCTGCGCCTAGGAGCTCGGGCGGTTGTGGGGGGTTGGCGGGCGCGGGATGTGGGTGGTTGCTCGCGCCCACGCGGCGGAGCCGCATGTCGACACAGCCCCGCGCCCCTAGGGCATCAGTGCCGGTGTGCGCGATTGGCGATCGCGTGGCCCACGAACAGGTAGACCACCGCTGCCAGGCCATAGCCGGCGACCACTCGGGCCCACGCCTCGTCGAACGTGAAGAGGTCGTGGGACCAACCCGCCAGCCAGCGGGCCGCGTCATGGATGAACTGGACGAAGTCGTTCGCCCGGTTCGCGTCCAGTAGGTACATCAAAATCCACAGGCCCAGGATGAGGGCCATGACGTCGGCGACGACCGCGATGATCGTGCCGGCCTGATTCGCACCGTTGCGATATCGAGGGGACATGCCCTCCGGGTTGCCCTTGAAGCCTGGATGAAACCCGTACGTGCGAAATTCGCTCAGGAGTTCAACTCCGCGAGCACGCGCAGCGTCTCCCAGTCCGGCGCCAGGACCAGCAGGTCCGTCACCGGGCCCTTGCGCCACAACTCCAGCCGCTCCGCGATGCGTTCGCGCGGTCCGACCAGGGAGATCTCGTCGGCGAAGGCGTCCGGCACGGCCAGGACGGCTTCCTCCCGGCGGCCGGACAGGAACAACTCCTGGATGCGGTGGGCCTCCTCCTCGTAACCCATGCGGGCCATGAGGTCGGCGTGGAAGTTGCGGGCCGCGTGCCCCATGCCGCCGATGTAGAAGCCGAGCATCGCCTTGACGGGCAACAGGCCCTCGGCGACGTCGTCGCAGACCCGGGCCTGGGCCAGGGGTGCGACGAGGAAGTTCTCGGGGAGTTCGCGCACGGCCGGGCCGTAGACCTCCGGCCGGGTCGGTGACCAGTACAGCGGCAGCCAGCCGTCGGCGATCCGGGTCGTCTGGGCGACGTTCTTCGGCCCCTCCGCGCCGAGCAGGATCGGCAGGTCGGGACGCAGGGGGTGGGTGATGGGCTTGAGCGGCTTGCCGAGGCCGGTGGCGTCCGGGCCGCGGTAGGGGTGGGAGTGGAAGCGGCCGGTCAGCTCCACCGGCGCCTCCCGCCGCAGCACCTGCCGTACGACGTCGACGTACTCGCGGGTGGCGGTGAGCGGCGAGGAGGGGAACGGGCGGCCGTACCAGCCCTCGACGACCTGCGGGCCGGACAGCCCGAGGCCCAGCATCATGCGGCCGCCGGAGAGGTGGTCGAGGGTCAGCGCGTGCATCGCGGTCGTGGTCGGCGGGCGGGCCGCCATCTGCGCGACGGCCGTGCCCAGCCGGATGCGGGAGGTGTGCGCCGCGATCCAGGCGAGCGGCGTGAAGACGTCCGAGCCCCACGACTCCGCCGTCCATACCGAGTCGTAACCCAGCCGCTCGGCCTCCCGCGCGAGCGGCACGTGGTCGGGGGAGGGGCCGCGGCCCCAGTAGCCGAGCGCGAGACCGAGCCGCATGCCTGCCTCCTGACGGTCTGTCAGCTAGCGGGGGCGACGACTGTACGACAACGGCCCCCCACCCGGAAGGGCGAGGGGCCGTACGTCGTTCAGGAGCTCAGCCGCGCTGGATGCCCGACGTGTCCTGGAGGACACCGCGGCGGCCGTCCTGCGTCTGGGCGACCAGGGCCGCGCCGCGCTGCTCGACGGCCAGGTACCAGGTGCCCGGCGCGAGTTCGGCGATCGGGGTCGGCGAACCGTCCTCGGCGAACAGCGGTCGCGGCACCGGCACCGCGAACCAGAACGGCGAGAAGTCCCCGGCCGGGGGCTGCGGCGCCTGGGCCTGCTGGGGCTGGGGCTGGCCGCCGTACGGCTGACCCGGCTGCCCGGGACCGGGCTGTCCCGGCTGGGGGTGGCCGTAGCCACCCGGCTGCTGGGCGCCCGGGTAGCCGTAACCGCCGGAGGGCTGGGCGCCGTAGGGCTGGGGAGCGGCCGGGCGCGGGGCGGGGATGAGGGCGCCCTTGAGGGCCGGGACGAGAGGCGTGGCGAGGGCGGCGGCGGSCAGGAGCAGCGTGGCGACGAGGGCCAGGATCATGCCGATGCCGGGGCTCGGAGCACCCTCGTCCGCATTGTTGCCGATGTTGTCGAAGCCGCCTGGCACGTCGAAGATGTTGCCGAGCGCGCTCCAGGCGGCGAACACGGTGAAGGCGGCGCCGAACTGACCGAGGTCGAGCCCCGCGATCTTCGGGACCTGCGGCAGTCCCCGGGCGACGATGACGAGCGCGGCGCCGATGATCCCCGCCAGGACGACGCTGAACACGACCGGACCGCTTCCCCACAGGCTGGGGAGGTCGACGCTGTCGGGGACATTGTCGAACGAGTAGAGGTCGAGGAACGACGCGATCAACAGCAACACCGCTGCACCGATCACCACGCCGTCGCCTCGAGTGAGGGAGCGGATATTCACTTCAGGTCCTTCGTAAGTCGTCTCATCGTCGGTAGAGGCGTCGCTGCCACCATGTCGCCGTCAGGCCCCGGTGTGAAGCGCGGGGGTGACCCCTCATCGTACGAACGGACCCTATCGTCCGCCCGACCAGGGTGTCCGCCCGGATCAGCCCGCCGAGAGCTACCCGCGCAGGAAACTCACGATTCCCTCAGAGATCCCTTGCGCCGTCTTCTGCCGCCACGCGCCACTGGTCAGCAGCGCCGCGTCCTTGCTATCGCGCATGTTGCCGCACTCGATGAACACCTTGGGAACCGTTGACAGATTGAGACCGCCCAGGTCCTTACGCGTGACGAGACCGGTGCCGTCGCCGACGTAGTTGGAGGGCGCGCTGCCGGTGACGGCCACGAAGCGGCCCGCGACGTGCTCGCCGAGGTCGCGGGAGGGGGCGACGATCGCGCGGGTGTCGGCGGCGCCCGCGTGGACCGCGCCGGGCAGGATGACGTGGAAGCCGCGGTTGCCGGCGGCCGAGCCGTCCGCGTGGACCGAGACCACGGCGTCGGCCTTCGCCTCGTTGCCGATCCGGGCCCGCTCGTCCACGCACGGGCCGTACGGCCGGTCGGCGTCCTGCGTCAGCTTCACCGTGGCGCCCTGCGCTTCGAGGAGCGTGCGCATCCGGTGCGCCACGTCCAGGGTGAACTTCGCCTCGGTGTAACCGTCGTTGGTCGACGTGCCCGTGGTGTCGCACTCCTTCCAGTTCGTCCCGATGTTCACCTTGCGGTTGATCTCGGACGGGTGCTGGAAGTTCTCCGGGTTGTGCCCGGGGTCGATGACGACGACCTTTCCCTTGAGCGGGCCGGAGGCCGGGGCGGGCGCGGAGGTCGAGGACGCCGTCGGTTTCCGCGACGGCGAGGCGCTCGGATTCCTGGCGTCGTCGGTGGGCGCGCCCGACGCGGAGGACACGGGGGGCGGGGACGACCGTACGGTCGCCCGGCCCGAGCCGCCGTCGTCCCCCGAGCCGCCCACCGTCTCGTACACGAGCCAGCCGAGCAGCGCCCCGGGCACCAGCGCGGCGAGCGCGACGGTCAGGGGGCCGCGGCGGGAGCGGCGGGGCTGGGGAGGTTCGAAGTCCGGGCCTACGTACGACACGTCTGCCACCCTAGCGGCCGTCCGCAGGGGCAGCGGGTCGAGGACGGCCCAGCGGGTGGCTGCTACTCCTCGTTCCCGTCGGGGTTCCCGTGCCGTACCGCCTCCTTYACCCGTGCCTCGATCTCCTGGCGGGGTGTGCCCTCCTGCTTCGCGTACGCGGTCACCGCCGCCTGGACGTCGCGGGCGAGGTCGCGCCAGGCGCGCCAGGCGGTCTCCCAGGTGGTGGTCTGCTGGGCGCTCCACTTGGTCTGGGTGGGCGGACCGTACGCGTCCTGCAGTTGCCGCACGCGGGCGTACGCCTCGTCCGCCGCGCGCTGCTTCTCCACGAGCTCTGCGAAGGTGTGTGCCACGCGCCCGGATCCTTGGGCAGCGGCGGTCGCCCGCCGACTCGCCACGCCGCCCGTGGGCCGACCGGGAGGGGGTGGAGGGGGCGCAGTTCACCCGCCCAGCCGTGCTCCTAGAGGCCCGGGCCGGTGCGCCGCAGCACGCGCAGTGAGTCCGTCGCCGAGACCTCCGTGAACGCGCCGGAGGCGAGGGCCCTGAGGTACACGCGGTAGGGGGCCTGGCCGGTGAACTCGTCCTGCGGGTCGGGGAAGACGTCGTGGATGGCGAGCAGGCCGCCCTCGGCCACGTGCGGGGCCCAGCCCTCGTAGTCGGCGGTGGCGTGCTCGTCCGTGTGGCCGCCGTCGACGAAGACGAAGCCGAGAGGGGTCTGCCAGATCGCCGCGATGTGCGGGGAGCGGCCGACCAGGGCCACCACGTGGTCCTCCAGGCCCGCCCGGTGCAGGGTGCGGCGGAACGTGGGCAGCGTGTCCATCAGGCCGAGCTCGGGGTCGACCGTCTCCGGGTCGTGGTACTCCCAGCCCGGCTGCTGCTCCTCGCTGCCGCGGTGGTGGTCGACGGTCAGCGCGCAGACCCCGGCCTCGCGGGCCGCGTCGGCGAGCAGGATCGTGGACCGGCCGCAGTAGGTGCCGACCTCCAGGAGCGGCAGCCCGAGCCGTCCGGCCTCCACCGCCGCCGCATACAGGGCCAGGCCCTCACCCACGGGCATGAACCCCTTCGCCGCCTCGAACGCGGCCAGGATCTCGGGCTTCGGGGCCGCGGGCATGGGGTTCCTTCCGGTCGTACGACGGTCCGGGCGCCCATGGTGCCGTACCCCCTGCCGGAGGGTGACAGGGGGTAGGGGTGAGCAGCGCGGTCAGGCGGAGACCGTCTCGCCCGGCAGCGACAGGTCGAGGTCGACCGGGCGCTCGTCGCCGGCGTGGGTCGCGGACGAGGCGAGCGGGCCGTGGCCCGTGGCGCGGGCGGCCACGACGTACGCGCCACCGGCCGGGACGATGAGCGCGTAGGCGCCGTCCTCGGCGGAGAGCGTCGCACCCGCCTGGCGGCCCCGGCGGTCGATCAGCGTGACCTTGGCACGGGCGACCGGCGTGCCGTCGGCCGCCAGCACCCTGCCGCGGAAGCCGCGCAGGACCTGCTCGGCGCGCTCCAGGTTGGCGTCCTCCTCGCTGCTGGCGCGCAACTGCGGCTTGTCCGACGGTCGGCGGCCCGGCAGGAACAGCGCCAGGAGCAGGCCCACGGCGACAGCGCCCGTCGCGATCAGGAAGGAGACCCGGAAGCCGTGCATGGTCGGGATCTCGACRCCGCCGACGTTGTCCGCGGTGTTCGCCAGCACCATGCCGATCACGGCGCTCGACACCGACGTGCCGATGGAGCGCATCAGGGTGTTGAGGCCGTTCGCCGCGCCTGTCTCCGAGGCCGGGACCGCGCCCACGATCAGCGCGGGCAGCGAGGAGTAGGCGAGGCCGATGCCCGCGCCCAGCAGGACCGAGATGACCAGGCTCTGCCAGGCGGCGCTCATCAGGCCGAGGCCCGCGCCGTAGCCGATCGCGATGATCAGCAGGCCGAGGATCAGGGTGACCTTGGGGCCGTACTTCGCGGACAGCCGGGCGTAGACGGGCGCGGTGAACATCATCGTCAGGCCGAGCGGCGCCACGAGCAGACCCGCGACGACCATCGACTGGCCGAGGCCGTAGCCGGTGGACTTCGGCAGCTGGAGCAGCTGGGGCAGGACCAGGGAGACGACGTAGAAGGAGACGCCGACCATGATCGAGGCGAGGTTGGTGAAGAGGACGGCCGGACGGGCCGTGGTGCGCAGGTCGACCAGCGGGGCCTTGACGCGCAGTTCCATCACGCCCCACAGGAGCAGGACGACCGCGGCGGCGGTGAACAGGCCGAGCGTGGTGCCGGAGGTCCAGCCCCAGTCGCTGCCCTTGGTGATCGGCAGCAGGAAGAGCACGAGACCGGCGGAGAGGCCGATCGCGCCCGGCAGGTCGAAGGTGCCCTGGGCGCGCATCGGCGACTCGGGCACGACGAGCAGGGTGAGGGCGATGGCGAGGACACCGAGGCCGGCGGCGCCGTAGAACAGGGCGTGCCAGTCGGTGTGCTGGGCGACCAGGGCGGCGGCGGGCAGGGCGAGACCGCCGCCGACGCCTATGGAGGAGCTCATCAGGGCCATCGCCGAGCCGAGCCGTTCGCGGGGCAGCATGTCGCGCATCAGGCCGATGCCGAGCGGGATGGCGCCCATCGCGAAGCCCTGGAGCGTACGGCCGGCGATCATGAGCAGCAGGTCGCTGGTGAACGCGCTGACCAGGGCGCCGACGACCATGACCGACAGGCTGGTGATCAGCATGCGCCGCTTGCCGTAGAGGTCGCCGAGGCGGCCCATGATCGGGGTGGCCACCGCGCCTGAGAGGAGGGTCGAGGTCAGGACCCAGGTGGCGTCGCTGGGGGCGGTGTCCAGCAGTTGCGGCAGGTCTTTGATGACCGGGACGAGCAGGGTCTGCATCACCGCGACAACGATGCCCGCGAAGGCGAGTACCGGGACCACGGCACCGCGCGCTCTGCCGGCGGGACGGACTGTCGTCGTCTGCGTCATTGAGGGGGGCCTCCAGGCCGGGGTGTTCGGGGGTCGCGTGGTTACGTGGGGTGTGAACCTTGTATGCGTAGGCAACTATTCCGTTGCTTCGGCACTCTAATGAAATCTTGACCTTCTCTTGGGGGAGGGGGCCTGGGGCTGCCGTGGCCCTAGGTCGAAATTCCGATGCCGGGAGTCTGGAGTGGTTGAGAGCATGACACCCATGGTCGAAGCCGCCGAGATAACCCGTACGCCTCGCCGCACCGCGCCTCCCACCTGGCTCGTGGTCGCGCTGACCTGTGCCGGGCAGTTCCTCGTCGTGCTGGACGTGTCCGTGGTCAACGTGGCGCTGCCGTCGATGCGGACCGGGCTCGGGCTGAGCGAACAGGGCCTGCAGTGGGTGGTGAACGCGTACTCCATCGCCTTCGCCGGGTTCATGCTGCTCGGCGGGCGGGCCGGGGACCTCTACGGCCGCAAGCGGATGTTCCTCATCGGGCTCGGCCTGTTCACCCTGGCCTCGCTCGGCGGCGGACTGGCGCAGGAGGAGTGGCAGTTGCTGGTGGCGCGGGCCGTGCAGGGGCTCGGGGCGGCGGTGCTGGCGCCCTCGACGCTGACGATCCTCACGGCCTCGGTGCCGGAGGGCGCCGCCCGGGCCCGGGCCATCGGGACCTGGACGGCGGTCGGTGCCGGTGGTGGCGCGGCGGGCGGCCTGGTCGGCGGGCTGCTGGTGGAGACGTTGTCGTGGCGGTGGGTGCTGCTGATCAACGTGCCCGTGGGGGCGGTGGTGCTGTGCGCGGCCGCCTGGTTCCTCACCGAGGGCCGGGCCGGGGACGGGCGGCGGCTCGACCTGCCGGGCGCGCTGCTCGTGACGGGCGGGCTCGGCACGCTGGCCTACGGCATCTCCCAGACGGAGGCGGCGGGCTGGACGGCCACGGCCACGCTGCTGCCGCTGTTCGCCGGGCTCGCGCTGATCGGGCTGTTCCTCGCGGTCGAGGCCCGGACGGCCAGTCCGCTGATGCCGCTCGGGCTGCTGAAGCTGCGGTCGGTGTCGTCGGCGAACGCGGCGATGTTCCTGTGCGGCTCCGCGATGTTCTGCATGTGGTTCTTCATGACCCTGTACGCGCAGAACGTGCTGGGCTACACCCCGCTGGAGGCCGGACTCGCCCTGGTCCCGAGCTCCCTGGCCGTCATCTTCGGCTCCAAGGTCGCGCCCCGGCTGATGCGGGGGGTCGGGCCGCGGAACGTGGCGGCGCTGGGCACGCTGGTCGCCGTGGCCGGCTTCGCCTGGCAGTCCACGCTGACCCCCGACGGCGCGTACGCGACGACGATCCTGATCCCCGGAGTCCTGATGATGCTCGGCGCGGGCCTGGCGGCGACGCCGCTGGCCTCCCTGGCCACGTCCGGCGCGGCGCCCGAAGAGGCCGGGCTGGTGTCCGGGCTCGTCAACACCTCCCGCACGATGGGCGGTTCCCTGGGCCTGGCGGTCCTGTCCACCCTCGCGGCGGCCCGGTCGGCGGGGAGCGGGACGCCGGAGGCACTGACGGAGGGGTATGCCTTGGCGTTCCGGGTGGGGACCGGAGTGCTGGCCGTGGGGGTGCTGTTGATGTGGGTCTGGCTGCCGCGGACGGCACGGGAGCACTAGGGGGTGTCCGCAGAGTCCTGTCGTCCGCCCGGAGGGCGGGCCCTGCGGCGTCCGGTACGTGCTCTGGGGTCCCCCTGCTCGAAGAGCTCGGGGGAGTGCCGGGCGGACGCCCGCGTACTGGTCGTACGCGGGTGTTCGCCCGGTGCGGAGAGTGGGGTCTCCCCCTGCTCGAAGAGCTTGGGGGAGCGTGCCGGGCGTCGCGAGGCAGGCGGGACTTTGCGGACACCCCCTAGGGCTGCCGACGGCGGACATCGGCGCGTGTCGCGTCGGCCGTGGCGGGGGCGTGGAGGCCCCTGGGCGGCGCGCCGCCGGTGTTTCGGCCCGGGGGCGGAGTGACGGCGTCGACGGGTGCGGTCCCGGTTCCGCCAGGGGCCGCAGGAGGCCCTTCAGTGATGCCTGGAAACCCTCTCTGAACTGGGCTTTCGTCCTGTCCGGGCGTACGGTTGCCGGACGCGGAAGGGGGACCGGATGGACCGGAACATACGCACCGTCGACGACGTACTCGCGCTGCTCGACGGGCTGTTCGCGCCCGAGGTCGATCGGTGGACGGGGCGGGGCGCCAAGTGGTGGGACGGCTTCTACGCCGACCGTTCCCGGCCGGTGCAGTTCTTCGTGGCGAAGCCGGACGAGAACCTGGTGAGTTGTGTGGAACGAGGGATGATCAGCGGGGGGCGGGCGCTGGACCTGGGGTGCGGCCCGGGGCGCAACGCGCTGTACCTGGCGGAGCGGGGGTTCGAGGTGGACGCGGTCGATCTGTCCCCGGCGGCCGTCGACTGGGCCCGGGAACGGGCCCGTGAGGCGGGGGTGGACGGCGTACGGTTCCACTGCGGGGACGCGTTCGCGCTCGCCGGTACGGAACTCACCGGGCCGTACGACCTCGTCTTCGACTCCGGCTGCTTCCACCATCTGCCTCCGCACCGGCGGATCAGCTATCTGGCGCTGCTGGACGACGTCCTGGCTCCCGGGGGCCTGTTCAGCCTCACGTGTTTCGCCGCCGGTGCCGACGGGATGGGGTCGGAGCTGTCCGACACCGACTACTACCGTGCGGCGAACGGTCTCGGGGGCGGACTCGCGTACACGCCCGAGTCGTTGCGGGAGATCTTCTCGGGCCTGACCGAGGTCGAACTGCGGCGGATGCGGGACGAGCCGGAGGAGTCGGCGTGCTTCGGCGAGAGCTTCCTGTGGACGGCGCTGTTCCGGCGGGCCTGAGGTCTCACAGTCAGCCCTGGCGGCGGGCAAGCCTCGCGCAGGGCCTCCGTGCGGTTGCGGGTGCCTGTCTTGCCGATGGCGGAGGAGAGGTAGTTGCGGACGGTGGACTCCGAGAGGTGGAGCCTGCCGGCGATGTCGGCGACCGTCGCGCCGTCCGCGGACCCCACCTGGGCGACGACCTCGATGTCGGCCTCCATCCCGAGCAGCAGCGCGAGCGCGCCGCGCAGCATGCCCTGGTCCTCCGCGAGCAGCACGCGGACGGGTCTGCCGGTCACGGGCCGAGGGCAGGGCGGGGCGCGTCGAGCAACGAGGCCAGCGTCTCCGTGAACGCCGTCGCCGAGTAGTCGGCGTGCTCACGGATGCGCGCCGCCACGGCCTCGGCACCGCCGCCCTCGAGGAGTCGGACCAGCCGGTCGGTGCCCTGCCGGTGCCCTTCCTGGGTGGAGAGGTAGAAGTCCGCCGCGTCGTAAGCCATGTGGAAGACGTGCTTCTTCACGTCGCTCAGCGTCAGGTAGTCGTCGTGGGTCTTGGGGGTCGGCTCGGGCGCGCCGACGCACACCGCGGGAGTGCCCGCGCCCCAGGCGTTGACGGACAGGTGGTAGGTGTCCGTGATGACCAGGCGGTAGCGGGGGAGGACCCCCACCAGGTCGCCGATGGTGTGCCGGCCCGGGCGCGGCGCGATGTGGCCGACCGGAGCGGGGATGTCCCGGTCGAACCAGGGCAGCCATTCGAGCGGGGCGCCCAGGCGCTCGGACAGGTCCTGGCAGAAGGCGGGCAGCCACTTGGGGATCCGCGTACGGGCACCGAGGAACACGCCGATCGCACCGCCGTCCGGGACCGCTCGGGACCATTCCGTCGTCGGGAGGTGGTCGAGGTCGCCCGGGCGGGACAGCAGCGCCGCGTCCGAACCGAAGTAGTCGGTCGTACGGTCCCCGCGCAGGTGCGCGATCTTCGCGGCCGAGAGCGGGTCACGCACCCAGACGCGGCGGCTGCGCGTCACCAGGCGTGCGAACAGGGGGCCGTATTCCTTGTCCTCGAAGTCCTCGTAGTCGGACTGCGAGTTGTGCAGGATCGTCCCGCCGTAGCTGAGGGTCCGCGCGAGGAGCTCGTCCGGCTGGTCCGCGAACAGCAGGGTGCGGTTCAGCAGGCTCCGGGCCGCCGCACGGTCCGCGGCGAAACCGAAGTCGAGCAGCCGGTTCGTCGCGTCCTGCTCCAGGTAGTGCCGGGTGTGGAGGAAGTCGCCCCAGAAGACGACCGCGTCGTGGTCGCGGAGCGTGTCGAGGTGCTCGGCCAGCGGGTGGAAGCGGAACGGGAAGTCCGTGCCTTGCGCGCACTCGCGCAGGGGCACGGTCTGCGGCGTGTGCAGGGTGTACCAGGTGGCGTCGATCTCGGGGGTCATCCGCCGCCGCAGCGACTCGAACGCCAAGTCGACGGTCAGCATGCCGGTGTTGCGGTACCCGATGTTCGGCGCGGTGATGACGGCGACGCGTGCCATGTGCTCCATTTCCCCTAGCAGTTGCCGGCGCCGTCCACGTGTACGGGTACGTGTGGCGCGGACCATCGGCCAACGTACACGCCGACGTGGGCCGTACGGCGTCCCGCCCCCGGCTCGCCGACGGCGGGTGACAGCGGGCCTCCGGCCGCCGGGTCGGTCCGCCGGTTTTCGGACTCCGGGGGCGACCTGCCGGCCCCGGACCCGCCCTGCGGCGCCGCGAGGCAGGGGGGCGACCCGCCGGTGCCCGGGCCAGCCCTGCCCCGTCGTGCGGCCGTAGGGCGACCCACCGGTCCCCGGACCAGCCCTGCGGCGTCGCGGAGGGCGAGCGGTCACGCCCGTTCCGCCACCGCCGAGCGCGCGCCCGTCACATCGACATCGAGCGGGAGTTCCGCCGACACGRCGAATCCGCCCTTGGCCTGGGGCCCCGCCGTCAGCGAGCCGCCCGCCACCGCGAGACGCTCCCTCAGGCCGGTCAGCCCCGTACCGGCACGGGTGCCCCCGCCGTCGGGCCCACCGCCTCCGTCGCCGGCGGGCCCGCCCGTGATGCCGGTGGCCGTCCGTGCCCCGTCGCCGGCGAGCGCCCCGACCCCGTCGTCCACCACGGACAGACGCACCCGCTCCGCCACACCCGACAGCGTGATGGCGCACTGGTCCGCCCCGCTGTGCCGCACGACGTTCGTGACCGCCTCCCGTACCACCCACCCCCAGCAGTGCCTCGGTCTGCGGCCCCGGCGGAGGGCCGGAGCGGATCACGGCAAGGGTGATGCCCGCCGCCGTCAGGGCCGAGCGCGCGCGGTCGAGTTCCGCACCGAGGCTGCCCTGGCGGTACCCGGTCACGGCCTCCCGGATCTCCGTCAGCGCCTGGCGGCCCACGGACTCGATGTCCGTGATCTGGGCCAGCGCGGCGTCCAGGTCGCGGGCGGCCAGGCGACGGGCCGCCTCCGCCTTCACGACGATCACCGACATCGTGTGCCCGAGCAGATCGTGCAGGTCACGGGAGAAGCGGAGGCGCTCCTTCTCGACCGCCCGGCGGGCCAGTTCCTCGCGGGCCGCGCGCAGTTCGCCCACCGCCTCGGAGAGCCGCATGATCGCCGCCGTCACCATCGTCGAGATCCACGTCGCGTACGCGATGTCGAGGCCGCCCCAGCCGTCGTGGAAGCAGGACACCGCACCCGCCGGCACCGCCACCGCCGTACCGGCGGGCCGCAGGTGCGACAGGCGCAGGGCAGCGCCCGTCGCGAGGCCGAGCAGCGGGAAGAGCAGCAGCCAGTTGCCGCCGTAGCCGGCGGCGAGCGCGCAGGTCACGGCCGTCAGCAGGACGTGGGCCACCCGGGTGGAGCGGGCCTCGCGCTTGTCTCTGTGGAACGCGCGGAACGCCACGTAGATGTAGAGCGTGTTGAAAGTGAGGAGGCCCAGCCCGCCGATCCACGGGTTCGGCGTCCGGTCCTGGAAGAGGTTGGAGAAGGCGCCCATCCCCATCAGCAGCCACGGCAGCAGGGTGAATCCGCTGGGCGGCGGGCCGGGGTGCTCGGGGAGTTCGCCCGCTCTCCGGGCGGCTCGCCACTCGGCCCTGCCGCGTCCTGTTCGCCGCGTAGTGACGCCGGGGCTCCCGGGCCTGCCGGACGACCGCCCGGGTCGCCTCGAAGCGGCATCTGACGGCCCGCTGGGTCTGCGTGGTCATGGCAGTGACGCTACGGATCCGCCGGGCCGGGCGGCAGATGCGGTGGTACGGAGTTCGGCCGGACAAATGTCATCGGCCTCCCACTCCAGCAGGATCTGACGCGGCGTCAGGAGGCTTCACAAGTGTGGGGGCCTCGGCTATACAGAGGGCGCAGGACTGGAACGCGTTCCAGTTCGGCCCCAGACGGGCCTCGGTGCGGCCGACGGTGCGGACGGCCGTGCCGAGGTCTTTCCCACGGCGGTCTTTCTCACGGCGGTCTCTCCCACGGCGATCAGGAGCCCCATGCCCATCGACGCAGCCAAGGCGCTCGCGGCCGAACCCCGGACCGGCGAGCTCTCCTGGGACCACAAGGACGTGCAGCTCTACCACCTCGGCATCGGCGCCGGCGTCCCCGCCACCGACCCCGACGAGCTGCGCTACACCCTGGAGTCCCGGCTGCACGTCCTGCCGAGCTTCGCCACCGTCGCGGGCGCCGGGTCCCCCGGGGTGATCAGCGGGCTGTCCATGCCCGGCGTCGACGTCGACCTCGCCCGCGTCCTCCATGGCGGGCAGAGCCTGAGGATCCATCGCCCCATCCCGGCCCGGGGGCACGCGACCGCCACCGGCCGGATCGCCGCCGTGTACGACAAGGGCAAGGCGGCCGTCCTCGTCATGCGGACCGAAGTGGCCGACGACGACGGGCCGTTGTGGACCAACGACGCGCAGATCTACGTACGGGGAGAGGGCGGCTGGGGCGGCGACCGGGGACCGTCCACCCGGCTCGATCCGCCCGCCGGTGAGCCGGACCGGGTCGTCGAGCGGCACGTCCGCGAGGACCAGGCCCTGCTCTACCGCCTCTCCGGCGACTGGAACCCGCTGCACGCCGACCCCGATTTCGCCAAGCGCGCCGGGTTCGACCGGCCCATCCTGCACGGGCTGTGCACCTACGGCATGACGCTCAAGGCGGTCGTGGACACGCTGCTCGACGGGGACGTGACCCGGGTCCGGTCGTACGCCACCCGGTTCGCCGGCGTCGTCCACCCGGGCGAGACGCTGCGGATCCGCATGTGGCGCCTGGACGGCGAGGTCCGGGTCGCCGTGAGCGCGGTGGAACGGGACGACGCGCCCGTCCTCGCCGACACCGTCGTCGAACACACCTGAAGTCCCGAACGCCGTACGAGGGGAGCCGCACCATGCGCGCAGCCGTACTGCACGAGATCGGCCAGGACAAACTGGAGGTCCTCGACGACGTCGAGGCGGTGGGGTTCGGACCCGGCAAGGTGCGGATCCGGGTGCGCGCCACGGGGCTGTGCCACTCGGACCTGTCCGCGATGAGCGGGGTGCTGCCCCAGCCCGGGCCGTTCGTGCCCGGGCACGAGGGGGCGGGCGAGATCCTCGAAGTCGGGGAAGGCGTCGGCCACTTGGCGGCCGGTGACCGGGTCGTCGTGTGCTGGCTGCCCGCCTGCGGTTCCTGTCCCGCCTGCAAGCGCGGGCAGACCCAGCTGTGCCTCGCCGGGTTCATGAACGCGGGCACCCCCAACTTCAGGCGGCCCGCCGGGGACCTCTTCGGCATGGCCGGCACCGGCACGTTCACCGAGGAGGTCGTCGTCGACGCCGGGTGTGCGGTGCCGATACCCGACGACGTGCCCTTCGACATCGCCGCCCTCATCGGCTGCGGAGTGACGACCGGGCTGGGCGCCGCGCTCAACACCGCGGACGTGGAGGCCGGTTCGTCGGTGGCGGTCATCGGGTGCGGGGGCGTGGGCATCTCCGTCATCCAGGGGGCCCGGCTGCGCGGGGCCGCCGAGATCGTCGCCGTCGATCCGGTCGCCTCCCGGCGTGAAGCCGCCCTGCGGTTCGGGGCCACGCAGGCCGTCTCACCCGACGAACTGCCCGACGCCAAACAGCAGGTCACCGCCGGTGAGGGCTTCGACTACGTCTTCGAGGTCGTCGGCAAGTCCGCCACGGCACGCACCGCCTACGACACCACCCGGCGCGGCGGCACCCTCGTCGTGGTCGGCGCCGGCGCCATGGACGACTTCCTCCAGCTGACCATGTTCGAGCTGTTCTTCGACGAGAAGCGGATCCTGCCGTCCATGTACGGCGGCGGCGACATCCTGCGCTCCTACGAACGCACCATCGCCCTGTGGCGCGCGGGCCGTGTCGACCTGGCGGGTCTGATCACCCACCGGGTCCCCCTCGCCGACATCAACGAGGCCCTGGACCAGATGCGGACCGGGACCGCCCTGCGTACCTGCATCGAGATGTGAGGACACCGCCATGCCGTTGCCGCAGCCGCTGAAAGGACTGTCCGCGATCGTCACGGGCGCCGGCCGCGGGCTCGGCCGGGCCGAGGCGCTGGAACTCGCCCGGCTCGGCGCCGCCGTGGTCGTCAACGACTACGGGCAGCCGGGCCGCGACGGCACCGGCGAGGCCTCCGCCGGACCCGCCGAGGAGGTCGCCGCCGAGATCCGCGCGGCGGGCGGGACCGCGCTCGCGCACACCGGCGACGTCTCCGACTTCCGGCAGGCGCGCGAACTGGTCGAGTCGGCCGTCGCCGAGTTCGGCAAGCTCGACATCCTCGTCAACAACGCGGGCATCCTGCGCGACCGCATGGTGTTCTCGATGGCCGAGGAGGAGTGGGACGCCGTGCTCCGCGTGCACCTCAAGGGACACTTCAACACCATCCGGTTCGCCGCCGCCCACTGGCGGGAGCGGTCCAAGCGGGCCGGGGAGCCGGTGTACGGGCGGATCGTGAACACCTCCTCCGAGGCGTTCCTCGCCGGTTCCGCCGGGCAGCCCAACTACGCGGCCGCCAAGGGCGGGATCGTCGGCCTGACCACCTCCACGGCCCTCGCCCTCGGCAAGTACGGCGTCACGGCCAACGCGATCTGCCCGCGCGCCCGCACGCGGATGACCGAAGACGTCTTCGCGGGCGTACAACAGCCCTCCGGCAACGGCCTCGACCCGCTCGCCCCCGAGCATGTCGCCCCGCTCGTCGGCTATCTGGCCTCGCCCGCGGCCGCCCATGTGAACGGACAGCTCCTCGTGGTGCACGGCGGCATGGTGGCCGTCGTCGAACGGCCGCGCGTCGCCGCCCGGTTCGACAGCAAGCAGGACACCTTCACGTACGACGAACTGGACGCCGTCCTCGGGCCGTACTACGCGGACCGGCCGGCGGGGGAGACGTTCGCGGCGGCGGAGGTGCTGGGGCTGAGGCGCGGGTGAGAACGGGAAACGGCCCCACCCGTCAGACAGAGGGTGGAGCCGTTCAGTCGTCCGGCCACTGACGCTCCGTCAGGCCGCCGTCTCGGTCCGCTCGGTCCGCTCGGTCTCCGCCACCGGCTTGCGGTGACGGCCGCGCGGAGCCGTCTCGCCGTCCTGCGTGGAGACCTCACCACGGTGCCGGCCGTGGCCGGCGGAGATCTCCTGGACGTCGGCAGTGTGCTGGTGTGTGCTGGCGTCTCTCATCGGATGGAATTCACCCCGTCAACATGATCTTCCTTACAGCCGGGCGAGTTTAACCGGCACCCCGCACCCCGGATCCAGGCGGCCACGCCAACCGGCACTAGTTCGTTACAAGCCGTCCCAACGGCGCCTCTTGCAGGGGGACCGGGCGGGGGGTGGAGGGGGT
>NZ_NGFN01000095.1 GCF_002148965.1 Streptomyces swartbergensis
GCCTTCGCCGCGGAGGCCCTCCTCCGAGCCGGCGACGACACCGCCTTCAACGACCTCAGCCGAGAACGCCGCACCCGAGCCTCGATCGACCTGACCTGGAACGCCATCGCAAGCGAGGTAGCAGCCGCAGCGGACCGCGCCCCCGAGATCGAGTCCGCCGTCCTCCCCCTGCGCGCCCGCATCTCCGTCCGCGCCGGCCTCGGCAACCTCGCCACCGGCCTGCGCCCGCCCGCCACCGGCCACGACAACCCGCCCTACTTCGACGACGCCGCCTGCGTACGGGCGTGCGTCCTGGCCGTGGCCCACCCGGGCGACCCCCGACGCGCCGCCGACCTCGCCGAGTTCGACGCCCGCTACACGCAGGACGGCGACGGCGTGCACGGCGCCCGCGCCATGGCGGCGGCCCTCGCCCTCGCCCTGGCCGGCGCGAACGTCGACGCCTGCGTCACGGCGGCCCTCGCCGAACTCCCCGAGGAGACGGAGATCGRCCGCAACGCCCGGCACGCACTGCACCTCGCCGCCGCCGCGGACAGCGCCTTCGCCCTGGTCCCGCCCCTGGAACACCAGATCGTCGACCACGTCTACAGCTACGGCATCGCCGCCGCCGAAACGGTCCCGGTCGCCCTCGCCCTGGCCACCGCGGCCCGCGGCCGCATCGCGGAGACGATCCCCGCCGCGGCCTGCCTGTCCCGCGTAGCGGACTCCGCCCCGGCACTCGCAGGCGCCCTCACCGGTGCCCTCGGCGGCGGCGCGTCGATCCCCGCCTCCTGGCGGGAGACCTGCCGCACCCTCTCCGGCTGCGTCCTCCCCCGCCTCACCGGCACGGACCTCGTGGAACTCGCCGAACTCCTGGAAGCCGCGCAACCGGCACGCCCCGGTGGATGATGCGGCCATGAAGCCCAAACCATCCCAAACCGCCACACTGGACGAACGGATCACCGGAGCCCTGGTCGGAGCCGCCGTCGGCGACGCCCTCGGCGGCCCCGTCGAGGGCTACTCGCCCGAGCAGATCCTGGAACGCCACGGCGGCCGCGTCCACGGCATCGTCGGCCCCTGGCACGGCGACGACTGGCGCACCGCCCGCCCCCTCGCCCCGTACCACAAGGGCGACGGCCACGTCACCGACGACACCTTGATGACGCACGCCCTGATCCGCGTCTACGCCCGGGTCCGCGACCACCTCGACGCCTACGCGATCGCCGACCACCTCGTCCCCGACCTGATGACCGAGCCACGCTGGATCCCGGAACTGGAGACCGAGGCACTCCCCCTGCACCGCATCTTCCTGGCGGAGAAATGGCTGGTGACGAGGATCCACTACGGCCATGCCGACCCGCGCGAGGCCGGCACCGGCAACATCGTCAACTGCGGTGCGGCGATGTACATGTCCCCGGTCGGCCTGGTCAACGCCGCCAACCCACAGGCGGCCTACGCCGAGGCCCTCGACATCGCCGGCGCGCACCAGTCGTCGTACGGCCGTGAGGCGGCGGGCGTCCTGGCGGCGGCGGTCGCGGCGGCCTGCACCCCGGGAGCCACCCCGGACTCGGTCGTCTCGACCTGCCTGTCCCTGGCGAAGGACGGCACGCGCACCGCCATCGAGCGGGTCTGCGAGGAGGCCTCCCGCCACCCGGACTTCGAGTCGGCACTGGGCCCCCTGCGCGAGGCGGTCGCCCCGTACGACACGGTCGGCCCCGACTACCGCGCCCCCTCCCTCGGCGCCCGCCGCCCCTCCCGCCTGCACGCGATCGAGGAACTCCCCGTAGCCCTGGGCATGTTGCTCGTGGCCCAGGGCGACTACCGCCACGCGGTCCTGGGCGCCGTGAACTACGGCCGCGACTGCGACTCCATCGCCACGATGGCCGGCGCCCTGGCCGGCGCCCTCGGCTCGCCGATCCCCCAGGACTGGGCCAAGACGGTCGCGGAGGCCAGCCGCCTGGACCTCTGGGAACCGGCCGCGACCCTCACGGCCGTAACCCGCGAGATCTTCACCCGAGACGTATCCCGCCGCCGCACCCACGAACAGGCCTTCGCATCCCTCGGAGGCCCGGAATGCTCCGCCTGACCTGGGTCCAGCCGGAGGACCTGCTCGGCCACGAACTCCGCCAGGCGACCCAGGACGGCCGCGAGCCCAAAGCGATCGCGGCCCGCTGGCGAGCGGCAGGCGGCCCAGAGGCCCCCCGCACCGCAGGCGCGTCCCCGTCTCCGGCGTCCCGCTACCTCCGCCAACTGGCAGAAGACCTCCTGGACGAACTGGCAGACCTACCAAGCGCCTTGGCGGACGACGAACCAACGGACCTGGAGAAGATCAGGTCGGCCTGCCCCGAGTGGCCGCCGCCTGCGGGCAGTCGTGCCGCTGGGGCGGCACCCGTCCCAAGGAAGGGCGGCACCCCGTCAGCGCCGGGTTGCGCGACCCACCCCAGCTCAGCCACAACACAGTCGCACCTGGAATCCGCCTGGCTCGGCCGAGCCGCAGGCTGCCTCCTGGGCAAACCAGTCGAAAAACTCCCCCTAGAAGCCATCCGCCAACTGGCCAAGTCCACAGGCAATTGGCCTCTATCCACCTGGTTCACCGAACGAGGCGTCCCCCAAGAACTCCTCGCCGCACACCCCTGGAACCGCCGCTCGGCAAAAACCTCCCTCGCCGAGAACATCGACGGCATGCCCGAGGACGACGACCTCAACTACCCCCTCCTCAACCTCCTCGTCCTCCAGCGCCACACCAAGTCCTTCACCACCACGGACGTGGCCCGCACCTGGCTCGACGAACTCCCCGCCGGCCGCACCTTCACGGCCGAACGCATCGCCTACCGCAACCTCCTCACCGGCCTGGAACCCCCGCACACCGCCCGCCACCGCAACCCGTTCCGCGAATGGATCGGCGCCCTGATCCGCGCCGACGTCCACGGCTGGACCAACCCCGGCGACCCGGCCGCCGCCGCGGAACAGGCCCACCGCGACGCCACCCTCACCCACACCGCCAACGGCGTCTACGCGGCGATGTTCACGGCGGCCACCATCGCGCAGGCCGCGACAGGCGAACACGACGTCCACACCTGCCTGCGCACCGGCCTCACCGTCGTCCCGCCCCGCTCCCGCCTCGCCCGGGCCGTCCACCACGCCATCCAACTGGCCCGGGAACACGACGACTTCGACACGGTCGTCGACGAACTGCACGCCACCCACGCTCCCAGCCACCACTGGGTGCACGCCGTCCCCAACACCGCCCTCATCGCCGCCGCCCTCACCCACGCCGACGGCGACTTCTCCGGCTCCGTCTGCCGCGCGGTGAGCGGCGGCTGGGACACCGACTCCAACGGCGCGACCGCCGGCAGCATCGCGGGCCTGCTGGCCAAAGACCCCGCGGCGCTCCCCGACCGCTGGACGGCCCCCCTGAAGAACCGCCTGTCCACCTCCATCGGCGACTTCAACGGCATCGGCTTCGACACCCTCGCCCACCTCACACACCGGGAGACCCACCGCTCATGACCGCGCCCCTCACCGGCCTCCGCGTCCTGGACCTCGCCACCCTCTTCGCCGGCCCGCTCGCCGCCACCCTGCTCGGTGACTTCGGCGCGGAGGTCGTCAAGGTCGAGCACCCGTCGAAACCGGACCCGTCCCGCGGCCACGGCCCGTCGAAGGACGGCGTGGGCCTGTGGTGGAAGATGCTCGGCCGCAACAAGCGCACCATCACCCTCGACCTGTCGAAGCCCGGCGGCCGCACCACCCTCCTGCGCCTCGCCGCCGGCGCCGACGTGATCATCGAGAACTTCCGCCCCGGCACCCTGGAGAAGTGGGACCTGGGCTGGCCGGAACTGTCGGCCGCCAACCCCCGCCTGGTCCTGGCCCGCGTCACCGGCTTCGGCCAGTTCGGCCCCTACGCCCACCGCCCCGGCTTCGGCACTCTCGCCGAGGCGATGAGCGGCTTCGCCGCGATCACCGGCGAACCGGACGCGCCCCCGACGCTGCCGCCGTTCGGCCTGGCCGACTCCATCGCGGGCCTGACGACGGCGTACGCGGTGATGACGGCCCTCGCCGCCCGGGACAGGACCGGCGAGGGCCAGGTCGTCGACATGGCCCTGATCGAACCGATCCTGGCCGCGCTCGGCCCCCAGCCCCTCTGGTACGACCAGCTCGGCCACGTCCAGCCCCGCACCGGCAACCGCTCCCCCAACAACGCCCCGCGCGGCGTCTACCGCACCGCGGACGGCACCTGGGTCGCCGTCTCGACGTCGGCCCAGTCGGTCGCCGAACGCGTGATGCGCCTGGTGGGCCGCCCGGAACTGATCGACGAGCCGTGGTTCGCCACGGGCGCCGACCGCGCCCGTCACGCCGACGTCCTGGACGAGGCGGTCGGCTCCTGGATCGCCGCGCGCACCCGCACGGACGTCCTGGCGGCGTTCGAGAAGGCCGAGGCGGCGGTGGCCCCGGTCCAGGACGTCCGCGACGTGATGGCGGACCCGCAGTACCAGGCCCTGAACACCATCACCACCGTCGACGACCCGGAGCTGGGCCCCCTGCGCATGCAGAACGTCCTCTTCCGGCTCTCCGCCACGCCCGGCGCGATCCGCTGGGCCGGCCGCCCGCACGGCGCCGACACCGACGAGGTTCTCACCGAACTGGGCCTGTCCCCGGCCGACCTCACGGCGCTGCGTGCGGAGGGCGCCCTGTGACGGCGTTCCCGCTCACCTGGCTCTACGCCCCGGGGGACCGCCCCCAGGTCGTGGCCAAGGCCCTCACCGCCGGCGCCGACATCGTCGTCGTCGACCTGGAGGACGCGGTCGCCCCCGACCGGAAGGCGTACGCCCGGGCCGCCACCGCCGAGCTGCTGGCCGAGCTGCCGCCGGTCCCGGTCCACGTCCGCGTCAACGCCCTGAACAGCCCCTGGGCCAGGCAGGACCTCGCCGCCGTGGCCCCGGCTCCCGGCCTCTGCGCCCTGCGGCTCCCCAAGATCACCTCGCCCGCCGAGGTCGTCCGGACCGCACAGCACGCCGTCCCCACCGGGCTGCCCCTGTACGCCCTCCTGGAGACGGCCCTCGGCGTGGAACAGGCGTACGCCGTCGCCACGGCCCACCCGTCCCTGCGGGGCATCGCGCTCGGGGAGGCGGACCTACGGGCCGACCTGGGGGTCTGTCACGACGCGGGGCTCGACTGGTCACGCTCCCGGGTGATCGTGGCCGCCCGGGCCGCGGGCCTGCCCCCGCCGGCACAGTCGGTCCACCCGGACGTCCGCGACCTCGAAGGACTGGCCGCCTCCTGCGCCCACGGCCGCGCCCTGGGCTTCCTGGGCCGGGCCGCGATCCACCCCCGCCAGCTCCCGGTCATCGAGCGGGCCTTCCTCCCCACCGCGGAGGAGATCGAGCAAGCGGAGACGATCGTCAAGGCAGCGGCTGCGGAACCGGGCGCCCAGGCCCTCCCGGACGGCCGTTTCATCGACACGGCGGTGGTGACGGCGGCCCAGCGCACCCTGTTCCTGGCACGCCGCCGCTGACGCTCCCCCACCCGGAAAACGCCGAGGGCGCCCGGCAACCCCGGGCGCCCTCAGTCACGTACGGCAGACGGTCAGGTCTTCTTCGCCGACTCGGCGTCGTCCTTGGCCTCGTCGTCGGCCTTGTCCTCGGCCTCGGCCACGCCTTCCATTCCCTCGCCGGCGGACTCGTCGTCGCCGTCGGCTTCACCGCCGGAGGTCTCCGCGCCCGGCTCCACCACGGCTTCCCGGCCCGGCCGCTTCTTCGACGACAGCACCAGGTACGTGACCGCGAGGAGGAACACGAACATCGCGGTCCACACGTTCAGGCGGAGGCCCAGGATGTGGTGGGCGTCGTCCACACGCATGTACTCGATCCACGCCCGGCCCGTGCAGTACGCGGCGACGTACAGCGCGAACGCCCGGCCGTGTCCCAGCCGGAAGCGGCGGTCCGCCCAGATGACCAGGAACGCGACGCCGATGCACCACAGCGACTCGTACAGGAACGTCGGGTGGTAGGTGCCCGGCACCCGCCCGTCCGCGGAGGACGTGATCTCCAGGGCCCACGGCAGGTCGGTGGGCTTGCCGTACAGCTCCTGGTTGAACCAGTTGCCCCAGCGGCCGATCGCCTGGGCGAGGGCGATGCCCGGCGCGACGGCGTCGGCGTAGGCCGGCATCGGGATGCCCCGGCGGCGGCAGCCGATCCAGGCGCCCAGCGCGCCCAGCGCGATCGCGCCCCAGATGCCGAGGCCGCCCTCCCAGATCTTGAAGGCGTCCACCCAGTCACGGCCCTCGCTGAAGTACAGCTCGTAGTCCGTGATCACGTGGTAGAGCCGGCCGCCGACCAGGCCGAAGGGGACGGCCCAGACAGCGATGTCGGCCACCGTGCCGGCCCGCCCGCCCCGGGCGATCCAGCGCTTGTTGCCGAGCCAGACGGCAACGAAGACGCCGATGATGATGCAGAACGCGTAGCCGCGCAGCGGAATGGGGCCGAGATACAGCACCCCGCGTGACGGGCTGGGAATGAAGGCAAGTTCCATGGCAAGGTCGACGCTACCGTGCCGGACCGGGGCCGCGGCAGGCAGCCCGGCTACGGGTCCATAACGGGCGCGTGAGAAAAGCCTTTACCCCTTGTTCTGCTCCTGCACCATCTGCTTCAGCTTCGCCGGGGTCATCGTCTGGTCCTGGTAGATGTTCTTGCCGTCGAACAGCACGGTCGGTGTGCCCGAGAAGCCGCCCTTGTTGAAGGCCTGGTGGGACTTGGCGACCCAGCTGTTGTGCGTACCGTCCTCGACGCACTTGCGGAAGGCGGGGGTGTCCAGGCCGTCGACCTTGCCGGCCAGCTCGATCAGCTTGTCGTTCCTGGCGTAGGCGTCGTCGACCTCCTGGGGCTGGTTGTCGAAGAGCACGTCGTGGTACGCGGGGAACTTCCCGGTGTCCTGGGCGCAGGCCGCGGCGTTGGCCGCGTTGCGGGAGCCGCTGCCGCCCATGTTGCCGTCGATGAGGGTGACCAGGTGGTACTCCACCTTCAGCCGGCCGGCGTTCGTCAGCTCGTGGATCACCGGCCGGTACGCCGTCTCGAAGGACTTGCAGGCCGGGCAGCGAAAGTCCTCCCACACCGTGAGCGTGGATTTCGCGCTGTCCTTGCCGACCGGGATGGCCAGGCCGTCCTTGCCCTGTGCTCCCGAGGGGGCCACGACCGGGCCCGAGGCCTCGCTGTCGTCCTCCTTGCCCGCGTTGGCCGCGACCACGCCGATCACCGCCGCCAGTCCCAGGACGGCGACGACGGCCCCGCCCACGATCAGCGCGCGCCGGCGCTTCTCCGCGGACTTGTGCTTCTCACGCTCGACCGCCAGCTTCTCCCGGGCGGTGCGCTTTCCCTCATGGTTCTTCTCGCTCACACCCCGGAAACGAACCGGGGAGGCGCACCGCGCCTCCCCGGCCCCAGGTCCACCCGTACGAGGGACCTGTATGACTTCCCGCTTTCCTACGCCTGTCCGCGCACGCCCTTGGCCAGGCCGGCCGCCAGGGTGCGGACGGCCTCGACACCGGCCGCGTCGTCCGGGGCGTCCAGCATGGCCTTGACGAAGGCCGAGCCGACGATCACGCCGTCGGCGAAGCCGGCGACCTCGGCGGCCTGGCCGGCGTTGGAGACGCCGAGCCCGACGCAGACCGGCAGGTCCGTACCGGTGGCCCGGGTGCGGGCCACCAGGTCCTCGGCCTGCGAGCTGACCGACGCACGGGTGCCGGTGACGCCCATGAGGGAGGCGGCGTAGACGAAGCCGCTGCCCGCCGCGGTGATCTGCGCGAGCCGCTGGTCCTTGCTGCTGGGGGCGACGACGAAGACGGTGGCGAGACCGTGCTTCTCGGCGTGCTCCCTCCACAGCGCCGACTCCTGCACGGGCAGGTCGGGCAGGATGCACCCGGCGCCGCCCGCCTCGGCGAGCTCGGCGGTGAACCGCTCGACGCCGTAGCGGTCGATGGGGTTCCAGTACGTCATGACGAGCACCGGCTTGCCGGTGGCCGCGTGGGCCTCGCGGACCGTGCGCATCACGTCGGCGATCTTCACGCCGCCGCGCAGGGCGATGTCGTCGGCGGTCTGGATGACGGGCCCGTCGAGGACGGGGTCGCTGTGCGGCAGACCCACCTCGACGACGTCGGCGCCGCCGTCCAGGACGGCCTTGATCGCCTCGATGCCGCCGTCCACGGTCGGGAACCCGGCCGGGAGGTAGGCGATGAGGGCGGACCGGCCCTCGGACTTCGCCGCGGCGAGGGTGTCGCTCAGCAGCTGAATGTTCCCGCTCACTTGGCGTCCCCCTCGATCTCGGCGGTGTCGGTGTCGGCGTGGGCGGCGACCTCGGCGTCGGTGTCGTAGAGGCCGAAGTAGCGGGCGGCGGTGTCCATGTCCTTGTCACCGCGGCCGGACAGGTTGACCACGATCAGTCCGTCCTTGCCCAGCTCCCTGCCGACCTCCAGGGCGCCGGCCAGCGCGTGGGCGCTCTCGATGGCCGGGATGATGCCCTCGGTGCGCGACAGCAGGCGCAGGGCCTGCATGGCCGCGTCGTCCGTGACCGCGCGGTACTCACCGCGGCCGGAGTCCTTGAGGTAGGAGTGCTCGGGGCCGATGCCCGGGTAGTCCAGGCCGGCCGAGATCGAGTACGGCTCGGTGATCTGGCCCTCGTCGTCCTGGAGGACGTAACTGCGGGAGCCGTGCAGGATGCCGGGCTCTCCGGCGGTCAGGGTCGCCGCGTGCTCGCCGGTGTCGACGCCGTGGCCGGCCGGCTCGCAGCCGATGAGGCGTACGTCCGTGTCCGGGATGAAGGCGTGGAAGAGGCCGATGGCGTTGGAGCCGCCGCCGACGCAGGCGACGGCGGCGTCGGGGAGCCGGCCGGCGCGCTCCAGGAGCTGGCGGCGGGTCTCCACTCCGATGACCCGGTGGAAGTCGCGGACCATGGCCGGGAAGGGGTGGGGTCCGGCGACCGTGCCGAAGAGGTAGTGCGTGTGGTCGACGTTGGCGACCCAGTCGCGGAACGCCTCGTTGATGGCGTCCTTCAGCGTGCGGCTGCCGGACTTCACGGCGATGACCTCGGCGCCGAGCATGCGCATGCGGGCCACGTTCAGGGCCTGGCGCTGGGTGTCGATCTCGCCCATGTAGATCGTGCACTCGAGGCCGAAGAGCGCGCAGGCCGTGGCCGTGGCGACGCCGTGCTGGCCGGCGCCGGTCTCGGCGATGACGCGGGTCTTGCCCATGCGCTTGGTGAGCAGGGCCTGGCCGAGAACGTTGTTGATCTTGTGGGAGCCGGTGTGGTTGAGGTCCTCGCGCTTGAGGAAGACACGGGCGCCGCCCGCTTCCGCGGCGAAACGAGGGACTTCGGTCAGTGCCGACGGGCGGCCGGTGTAGTTGACCAGGAGGTCGTCGAGTTCCTTGGCGAACTCCGGGTCGTGCTTGGCCTTGTCGTACTCGACGGCCACCTCGTCGACGGCTGCGACGAGGGCCTCGGGGATGAACTTGCCGCCGAAGGCCCCGAAGTAGCCTTCGGGGTTGGGCGTGTGACCCTCGGGGTCGGGGATGAAGAACTGACTGGGCATGCGGAACCTTCACGGTGAGTGTGTGGAATGCACTGATCGCCGTGGGGGCGGAGATTGTCTCTTGGCTGCGGGCTCTATGTGGTTGCTCGCGCAGTTCCCCGCGCCCCTAGAAAACCCGCTGCCATCGCATGCCGTTGACCTGCCCGGGTTCGTCACCGATGACATACCGGACCCGGCGGCCGTGTACGCGGCGCGCGGGGGCTCGGCAGCCGCGGGGGCGGCAGCCGCGCGCGAGGCGGGCGTACCGGTCCACGGTCGTCAGGGTGAGATTCATCGGGGCCAAGCCTAGCGGGAGATCAGCCCCGGCCGTGCCGGAGTGCGGGATGTTCGCCTGCCGCCACCAGGTCGGAGACCGCCGTCTTGGGGTCCTTGCCGGTGACGAGGGATTCGCCCACCAGGACCGCGTCGGCGCCGGCGTTGGCGTAGGCGATGAGGTCGTGCGGGCCGCGGACGCCGGACTCGGCGATCTTGATGATGTGGTCGGGGATCTCGGGTGCCACGCGCTCGAAGGTGCCGCGGTCGACCTCGAGGGTCTTGAGGTTGCGCGCGTTGACGCCGATCACGCGGGCGCCGGCGTCGACCGCGCGCTCGACCTCGTCCTCGTCGTGCACCTCGACGAGCGGCGTGAGCCCGATGGACTCGGCGCGCTCGATGAGGGACTCCAGGGCGGGCTGGTCGAGAGCGGCGACGATCAGCAGGACGACGTCGGCGCCGTAGGCCCGGGCCTCCCACAGCTGGTACGACGTGACGACGAAGTCCTTGCGCAGGACCGGGATGTCCACGCGGGCGCGGACGGCTTCGAGGTCGGCGAGCGAGCCGCCGAAGCGTCGCTGTTCGGTGAGGACGGAGATGACGGCCGCACCGCCCGCCTCATAGTCCGCGGCGAGTCCGGCCGGGTCGGCGATCGCGGCAAGCGCGCCCTTGGACGGGCTGGAGCGCTTGACC
The DNA here is from genome assembly GCF_002148965.1 of Streptomyces swartbergensis. Lineage (GTDB taxonomy): Bacteria > Actinomycetota > Actinomycetes > Streptomycetales > Streptomycetaceae > Streptomyces > Streptomyces swartbergensis. The sequence continues at coordinate 10,499 of NZ_NGFN01000095.1, forward strand.
TCGCAGATGACCTTGACGCCGTCGCCGCGCAGTGCGGCCGCGCCGTCCTTGGCGGCGGGAGCCTTCGCCGCGCGCTCCTTGAGCTCGTCGAGGCTGACGCGCGCCTGCCGCTCCGCGAGGTCGGCACGGACTCCGTCGATGATCTCGTCGAGCACACTCACGCGAGCGGCCCCCTTCCAGACTCTTGACAGTTCCAGCGACCGATCGAAAGCGATGGTCACTGCGATGGTATCCGCAGCGGGGCGTAGGCCTCGCATCCGGTTGACGGCGGTCCCACTACCTGGACATTCGCCAGTCGATCAAGGATGGAGCCAGCCACCGAAGGGCAGGTTCCGGACAACCGTGAAGACCAGCAGCAACGCGCCGAGGCTCCACACCAGGCCCAGGCGGGGGTCGATCCGCAGCGGGCGCCCGCGCACCGCGTGGACCACCCATACGGTCCACAGCACGGCGAAGGCCAGATAGCCGAGGACGGCGAGCGCGTTGGCGTGCAGTGCCGCCGGGACGTCGCCGTGGACGAAGGCGTGCGCGCTGCGCAGTCCGCCGCAGCCGGGGCAGTACAGGCCCGTGTAGTGCAGCAGCGGGCAGACGGGGTAGTGGCCGGGCTCGTTGGGGTCGACCGCGCCCACGTAGGCGAATGCGGCGGCGACGGCCGCGAGCACCCCGGCGGGGGCGGCCAGGCGGCCCGGGACGCTGGGCGTCGCCCTTCGGCTGTCGGCGTTCACGGCAGCCATTGTGCCCCKCACGCGCGTGAGGGGCGGTCCCGGCACCCGAGTGCCGGCCGCCCCTCACGCGACAGCGCGGTGTTCCGCGGGGATCAGCCCTCGGCGCGCGCCGGCTCGCGGTCGCCCGTCATCCGGTGCGGCTTGTGCAGTTCCTTGGGCTGGCCGAGGCCCATCATCCGCATGATGCCGCCGACGACACCGCCGAGCAGCACGACGACCATGCCGGCCCAGAAGCCCGCCGGCTGGTCCATCACCATGAACGCGCCCGCGACGCAGAAACCGATGAAGGCGATCGTGACACCGGTCCAGGCGGCCGGGGTGTGACCGTGGCTGCTGCCCGCCATTGCTTGCTCCTCGTTGCTGTGTGCGTGTCTGAGCAGGACGCTCGGTCCCATTGTCCCGCACCCGCGCGGGGGCGGTGAGCGGGGGTGCTCCTGGGTCACGCCCCGCTCCCCCGTGTGGCTCAGGCTCCGGTCGGGTCCTCGCCCCGGTCGAGTGCCTTCCACAGGTCTTCGGGCCGGTCGGGGTCGACGGCGGGGGCCTTGCGGCGCGGCTGGGGCGTGCCGTCCCGCTCGTAGCGGCCGGACATCGCGGGCCACAGCCGGCCGTAGCGCAGGGCGAGCAGTCCGGCCAGGAGGAGCAGCACGCCGCCGACCGCCGCGACGTACGGCCAGGCGGTGTGACTGAGGGTGTCCACGGAGGCGGAGGTGTCGCCGGAGGCCTGGGCGGCCTGCTCGTCGAGCGCGGAGCCGTCGGAGGCGCCGAGCAGGGCGGCGGCGACGATGCCCGCGCCGGAGAGCGCCAGCAGCACGGCCACAACGAGGCGGCCGGCCCGGCGGACGGCGAAGACGGCGACGAGCGCGGCGAGGCCCACTACGGCGAGCGCCGCGGGGACGCCCGTGACGTCGCTGCCCTTGGCGGTCAGGGGGAAGGCGCCGCCGGCCACCGTCGCGGTGCCCTCCGCCCAGCGCTGCCGGGTGGCGAGCAGCGCCACGGCCGCGCCGAGCGCGCCGCACAGCAGCGCGACGGCGAGGCTCAGGCGTCCGGCCCTGGCGGATCCGGCGGCTTCGGAACGGGGGTGAGGTGCAGCAGTCACGTCCCCCACTATCGCTTGAACCCCGGGCGAACCGTCACCCGGGGTTCATCTCAGGCCTTTCCCAGCCGATTCGCCGTGTGGACGGCCCTGAGGACCGCCGCCGCCTTGTTGCGGCACTCCGTGTCCTCGGCGACCGGGTCGGAGTCGGCGACGATGCCCGCGCCCGCCTGGACGTAGGCGGTGCCGTCCCGGAGGAGGGCCGTGCGGATGGCGATGGCGGTGTCGGAGTCGCCCGCGAAGTCGAGGTAGCCGACGCAGCCGCCGTACAGCCCGCGCCGGGACGGTTCGAGTTCGTCGATGATCTGCATGGCGCGGGGCTTCGGGGCGCCGGAGAGGGTGCCGGCCGGGAAGCACGCGGTGAGGACGTCGAAGGCGGTGCGGCCCGTGGCGACGCGGCCCGTCACCGTCGAGACGATGTGCATGACGTGCGAGTACCGCTCGACGGACATGAAGTCGACGACCTCGACCGAGCCGGGCTCGCAGACCCGCCCCAGGTCGTTGCGCCCGAGGTCGACGAGCATGAGGTGCTCGGCGCGCTCCTTGGGGTCGGCGAGCAGCTCGTCGGCGAGGGCCTGGTCCTCCTGCGGGGTGGCGCCGCGCCAGCGGGTGCCGGCGATGGGATGGACCATGGCGCGGCCGTCCTCCACCTTGACCAGGGCCTCGGGGGACGAGCCGACGACGTCGAACCCGTCGAACCGGAACAGGTACATGTACGGGGACGGGTTGGTGGCCCTGAGGACCCGGTAGACGTCCAGCGCGCTCGCCGTGCACGGCGTCTCGAAACGCTGGGAGGGGACCACCTGGAAGGCCTCGCCGGCCCGGATGCGCTCCTTGATGTCCTCGACGGCGTCCTGGAAGTCGGGGCCGCCCCACAGCGCGGAGTACTCGGGGAGCTCGGAGGGCGGGAGCGCGGCCGGGGGCTGGGCGACCGCGCGGGAGAGGTCGGCCTGCATGGCGTCGAGCCGGGCCACGGCGTCCGCGTAGGCCTCGTCGACGCCGGTCTCCAGGTCGTTGTGGTTGATCGCGTTGGCGATCAGCAGGACCGAGCCCTCCCAGTGGTCCATCACGGCGAGGTCGCTGGTGAGGAGCATGGTCAGCTCGGGGAGCTTCAGGTCGTCGCGCTCGCCGGGGCCGATCTTCTCCAGGCGGCGGACGATGTCGTAGCCGAGGTAGCCGACCATGCCGCCGGTGAAGGGCGGCATGCCCTCCTGGTGGGGAGTGTGCAGCGCCTGGATGGTGGCGCGCAGCGCGGCGAGGGGGTCGCCGTCGACGGGGACGCCGACGGGCGGGGCGCCGAGCCAGTGGGCCTGCCCGTCGCGCTCGGTCAGCGTGGCGGCGCTGCGGACGCCAACGAACGAGTAGCGGGACCACGAGCGGCCGTTCTCCGCGGACTCCAGCAGGAAGGTGCCCGGGCGCTCGGCGGCGAGCTTGCGGTAGAGCGCGACCGGGGTGTCGCCGTCGGCGAGGAGTTTGCGGGTGACCGGGATGACCCGCCGGTCGGTGGCGAGCTTGCGGAACGTCTCGAGGTCCATGGCCGCTGACCTTACTGATCCGGGGCGGGTCGGTCGGAGCCGCCGTCCTTGAGGAGCACGTCCTCGTCGAAACAGGTGCGGGCGCCGGTGTGGCAGGCGGCGCCGACCTGGTCGACCTTCACCAGGACCGTGTCGGCGTCGCAGTCCAGGGCGACGGACTTCACCCACTGGAAGTGGCCGGAGGTGTCGCCCTTGACCCAGTACTCCCGGCGGCTGCGCGACCAGTACGTGCACCGGCCGGTGGTCAGGGTGCGGTGCAGCGCCTCGTCGTCCATCCAGCCGAGCATGAGCACCTCTCCGGTGTCGTACTGCTGGGCGATCGCGGGCAGGAGGCCGTCGGCGCTGCGCTTGAGGCGCGCGGCGATCTCCGGGTCGAGACGGCTGGGCCGGGATGACGTGCTGGTCATGCCGACCATTGTGCCGCGCGCCACTGACAGGTCAGGTGGAGTGTCCACTGTGCGGACCTCCGAGCCGGTCGTAGGCTGACTCCATGTCGACCCATGCCAAGCGTGAACGACTTCTCCTCGCCGATCTGTTGGAGACCGCGGGCCCGGACGCGCCCACCCTGTGCGAGGGCTGGACGACCCGGGACCTCGCCGCCCACGTGGTGGTGCGCGAGCGCCGCCCGGACGCCGCCGGCGGGATACTGATCAAGCAGCTCGCGCCACGCCTGGACCGGGTGATGGCGGAGTACACCGACAAGCCGTACGAGGAGCTGATCCAGCTGATCCGTACGGGGCCGCCGCGTTTCTCGCCCTTCTCGCTCAAGCCGGTCGACGAGATGTCGAACATCGTCGAGTTCTACGTCCACACGGAGGACGTGCGCCGCGCCCAGCCCGACTGGTCGCCGCGCGAGCTCGACCCGGTCTTCCAGGACGCCCTGTGGTCCCGGCTGGAGCGCACCGCCCGGCTGATGGGGCGTGGCGTCCCGACGGGCCTGGTGCTGCGCCGGCCCGACGGCCAGACAGCGGTCGCCCAGCGCGGCACCCCGGTGGTCACGGTGACCGGCGAACCCTCCGAACTGGTGCTGTTCTCCTACGGCCGCCAGAGCGCGGCCAAGGTCGACCTGGACGGCGACGAGAACGCGATCGCGAAGCTGCACGAGGCGAAGCAGCTCGGGATCTGAGGGATCCTCCTGAGAGCGCCTCAGGGGACCTTCTGAGGGCGCATGGAGAAGCCCCGGCCGCAGCACGCGACCGGGGCTCCCGACAGGCGGGTCACCGCACCGGGTGACCCGCCTCCCGCAGCGTCTCCTTGACCTCGCCGATGCGCAGGTCGCCGAAGTGGAACACCGACGCGGCCAGGACCGCGTCCGCGCCCGCCGCGATGGCCGGCGGGAAGTCCGCCAGCTTGCCCGCGCCGCCCGAGGCGATGACCGGGACGGTCACGTGCTTGCGCACGGCCGCGATCATCTCCAGGTCGTAGCCGTCCTTGGTGCCGTCCGCGTCCATGGAGTTGAGCAGGATCTCGCCGGCGCCCAGTTCGGCTGCCCGGTGCGCCCACTCGACGGCGTCGATGCCGGTGCCGCGGCGGCCGCCGTGGGTGGTCACCTCGAAGGAGCCGGACTCGGTGCGGCGCGCGTCCACCGACAGGACCAGGACCTGGCGGCCGAAGCGTTCCGCGATCTCCCGGATCAGCTCCGGGCGGGCGATCGCGGCCGTGTTGACGCCGACCTTGTCCGCACCGGCCCGCAGCAGCTTGTCCACGTCCTCGGCGGTGCGCACCCCGCCGCCGACCGTGAGTGGGATGAACACCTGCTCGGCCGTGCGGCGCACCACGTCGTACGTCGTCTCGCGGTTGCCCGACGAGGCGGTGATGTCCAGGAACGTCAGCTCGTCGGCGCCCTCGGCGTCGTACACCTTGGCCATCTCGACGGGGTCGCCCGCGTCGCGCAGGTTCTGGAAGTTGACGCCCTTGACGACCCGGCCGTTGTCCACGTCCAGGCAGGGGATGACTCGGACCGCCAGGGTCATGAATCAGGCTCCTCTAATGTCCTTTGAATGCTTCCAGTTCCACCGACACCAGAACGCGCGGGTCGACGAAGCCGTCCACCACGAGGAAGGTCGCGACCGGGCGCACGGGGTCGAACAGCTCCTTGTGGGCCCGGCCCACCTCGTCGAGGTCGCGCGTGTGTGCGAGATACATCCGCGTCCGGACCACGGACCCGATGCCGAGCCCGAACTCGCCGATCGCCTCGAGGGCGCTGGTGAAGGCCGCCTTGGCCTGCTCGTACGGGTCGCCCTCCCCGTACAGCACATCGCCTTTGAAGGGCGTCGTGCCCGCCACCAGCACCCGGTCGCCCGCCGCCACGGCGCGCGCGAAACCGAAACTCTCTTCCCAGGGACTTCCGCTCTGCACGCGCCGTACGGCATCACTCATGACGACACAGTCTCCAATGCCTCTTCCAGGGTGAACGCCTTCGCGTACAGCGCCTTCCCTACGATCGCGCCCTCTACGCCGAGCGGGACGAGCTCGGCGATCGCACGGAGGTCGTCGAGCGACGAGACACCGCCGGAGGCCACCACCGGGCGGTCCGTAGCCGCGCAGACGTTCTTCAGCAGCTCCAGGTTCGGGCCCTGGAGCGTGCCGTCCTTGGCGATGTCCGTGACCACGTACCGCGCGCAGCCCTCCTTGTTGAGGCGCTCCAGCGTCTCGTAGAGGTCGCCGCCGTCGCGGGTCCAGCCGCGGCCGCGCAGGGTCGTGCCGCGGACGTCGAGACCGACCGCGATCTTGTCGCCGTGCTCGGCGATGACCTTGGCGACCCACTCCGGGGCCTCCAGGGCGGCCGTGCCCAGGTTCACGCGGGTGCAGCCGGTGGCCAGGGCGGCGGCGAGGGTGTCGTCGTCGCGGATGCCGCCGGACAGCTCCACCTTGATGTCCATCGCCTTGGTGACCTCGGCGATCAGCGCGCGATTGTCGCCGGTGCCGAACGCGGCGTCGAGGTCGACCAGGTGCAGCCACTCGGCGCCGGACCGCTGCCAGGCGAGGGCGGCCTCCAGGGGCGAGCCGTACGAGGTCTCCGTACCGGACTCGCCGTGCACCAGACGGACCGCCTGGCCGTCACGGACGTCGACGGCGGGGAGGAGTTCGAGCTTGCTCACAGTGTTCCGATCCAGTTGGTGAGGAGCTGGGCTCCGGCGTCGCCGGACTTCTCGGGGTGGAACTGCGTGGCCCACAGGGCGCCGTTCTCGACGGCAGCGACGAACGGCTTGCCGTGCGTGGACCAGGTGACCTTGGGTGCCTCCATCGCCGGGTTGTGCGTCTGAAGCGACCAGTCGTGGACGGCGTAGGAGTGCACGAAGTAGAAGCGCGCGTCGGCGTCCAGGCCGGCGAAGAGCTGCGAGCCGGGCGCCGCCTCCACGGTGTTCCAGCCCATGTGGGGCACGATCTCGGCCTGGAGCGGCTCGACCGAACCGGGCCACTCGTCGAGGCCCTCGCTCTCCACGCCGTGCTCGATGCCGCGGGCGAAGAGGATCTGCATGCCGACGCAGATGCCCATGACCGGGCGGCCGCCGGACAGCCTGCGGTCGACGATCCAGTCGCCGCGCGCCTCGCGCAGGCCCTTCATGCAGGAGGCGAAGGCGCCGACGCCCGGCACGAGCAGCCCGTCGGCGTTCATGGCCTTGTCGTAGTCACGCGTTATCTCGACGTCGGCTCCCGCGCGCGCGAGGGCACGCTCGGCGGAGCGGACGTTGCCGAAGCCGTAGTCGAAGACGACGACCTTCTTCTGCTTCTTCGAAGGGGCGCTCAATTCCACACCTCCAGCCTCACGACACCGGCGGCCAGGCACATCGCGGCGCCGATGGAGAGCAGCACGATCAGGCCCTTGGGCATCTTCTGCTTGACGAAGGAGTAGATCCCGCCGACGAGGAACAGGCCGACGACGATCAGCAGGGTCGAGATGCCGTTCACAGGGCGCCCTTCGTGGAGGGGAGGATGCCGGCCGCGCGCGGGTCACGCTCGGACGCGTAGCGCAAGGCCCGGGCCAGCGCCTTGAACTGGCACTCCACGATGTGGTGCGCGTTGCGCCCGTAGGGCACGTGCACGTGCAGCGCGATCTGCGCCTGGGCCACGAAGGACTCCAGGATGTGCCGCGTCATGGTGGTGTCGTACTCGCCGATCATCGGCGCCATCTTCTCGGGCTCGGTGTGCACGAGGTAGGGGCGGCCGGACAGGTCGACGGTGACCTGGGCGAGGGACTCGTCCAGGGGAACCGTGCAGTTGCCGAAGCGGTAGATGCCGACCTTGTCGCCGAGGGCCTGCTTGAAGGCGGCGCCCAGGGCGAGGGCGGTGTCCTCGATGGTGTGGTGCGAGTCGATGTGCAGATCGCCCTCGGTCTTCACGGTCAGGTCGAACAGGCCGTGCCGGCCGAGCTGGTCGAGCATGTGGTCGTAGAAGCCGACGCCGGTGGAGATCTCCGTCTTGCCGGTGCCGTCGAGGTCGATCTCGACGAGGACCGAGGTCTCCTTGGTCGTCCGCTCGATTCTGCCGACGCGGCCTTCGCGAGTCATGAACTCTGCTCCTTTTTCAGTGCACGTACCGCGTCGAGGAACGCGTCGTTCTCTTCGGGGGTTCCGGCGGTGACCCGGAGCCAGCCGGGCACGCCGTTGTCCCGGACCAGGACGCCCCGGTCGAGGATCTTCCGCCAGGCTTCGTGGGAGTCCGCGAACCGGCCGAACTGTACGAAGTTCGCGTCGGACGCGGTCACCTCGTAGCCGATCTCGCGCAGCTCGGTGACCAGGCGGTCCCGCTCGGCCTTGAGCTGCTCGACGTAGCCCAGCAGCGTGCCGGTGTGCTCCAGGGCGGCCAGGGCCGTCGCCTGGGTGACGGCCGACAGGTGGTACGGCAGCCGGACGAGCTGGACGGCGTCCACGACGGCGGGGTGCGCGGCGAGGTAGCCGAGGCGCAGGCCCGCCGCGCCGAACGCCTTCGACATCGTGCGGGAGATGACCAGGTTCGGGCGTCCGTCGAGCAGCGGCAGCAGGGAGTCGCCGTGGCTGAACTCGATGTACGCCTCGTCCACGACCACCATCGACGGCTTCGCCGCCTGCGCGGCCTCGTACAGCGCGAGGACCGTCTCGGGCGGGACCGCGTTGCCCGTGGGGTTGTTGGGGGTGGTGATGAAGACGACGTCGGGCCGGTGCTCGGCGATCGCCTTCTCGGCGGCCGCGAGGTCGATCGTGAAGTCCTCGTTGCGGGGGCCGGAGATCCAGCCCGTGCCCGTGCCGCGCGAGATGAGCGCGTGCATCGAGTACGACGGCTCGAAGCCGATCGCGGTGCGGCCGGGCCCGCCGAAGGTCTGGAGCAGCTGCTGGATGACCTCGTTGGAGCCGTTGGCGGCCCAGACGTTGGCCACGCCGACCTCGTGGCCGGACGTGTCCGTCAGGTACTCGGCGAGCTTCGTGCGCAGCTCGACCGCGTCCCGGTCCGGGTAGCGGTTGAGGTTGCGGGCGGCCTCACGGACCCGCTCGGTGATGCGCTCGACCAGCGGCTCGGGCAGCGGGTAGGGGTTCTCGTTGGTGTTCAGCCGTACGGGGACGTCCAGCTGGGGCGCGCCGTAGGGGGACTTGCCGCGCAGCTCGTCCCGTACGGGCAGATCGTCGATACGTACGTCGCTCACTTGCTCTCGGGTACCTTCCAGCCGAACCTGGCCTTGATCGCCGCGCCGTGCGCGGGCAGGTCCTCCGCCTCCGCCAGCGTGACCACGTGGTGCGCGACCTCGGCCAGCGCGTCCTTGGTGTAGTCGACGATGTGGATACCCCGCAGGAACGACTGGACGGACAGGCCCGAGGAGTGGCAGGCGCAGCCGCCGGTGGGCAGGACGTGGTTGGAGCCGGCCGCGTAGTCGCCGAGGGAGACCGGGGCCCAGGGGCCGATGAAGATCGCGCCGGCGTTCCTGACGCGGTCGGCCACGGCGGCGGCGTCCGCCGTCTGGATCTCCAGGTGCTCGGCGCCGTACGCGTCGACCACCTTCAGGCCCTCGTCGATGCCGTCGACCAGGACGATCGCGGACTGCTTCCCGGACAGCGCCGGGACGATCCGGTCGTCGACGTGCCTGGTGGCCGCGACCTGCGGCTCCAGTTCCTTCTCCACGGCGTCCGCGAGCTCGACGGAGTCGGTGACCAGCACAGCGGCGGCCAGCGGGTCGTGCTCGGCCTGGCTGATCAGGTCGGAGGCGACGTGCACCGGGTCGGCCGTGTCGTCGGCCAGGACCGCGATCTCGGTCGGGCCGGCCTCGGCGTCGATGCCGATCTTGCCGGTGAAGTAGCGCTTGGCGGCGGCGACCCAGATGTTGCCGGGGCCGGTGACCATGTTGGCGGGCGGGCAGGACTGCGTGCCGTACGCGAACATCGCGACGGCGGTGGCGCCGCCGGCGGCGTAGACCTCGTCGACGCCGAGCAGCGCGCAGGCGGCGAGGATCGTCGGGTGCGGCAGCCCGTTGAACTCGGCCTGGGCCGGGGAGGCGAGCGCGATGGACTCGACGCCGGCCTCCTGGGCGGGCACCACGTTCATGACCACGGAGGACGGATACACGGACCGGCCGCCGGGCGCGTACAGTCCGACGCGCTCGACCGGAACCCACTTCTCGGTCACGGATCCGCCGGGCACCACCTGGGTGGTGTGCGTGGAGCGGCGCTGCTCGCGGTGGACGGTCCGGGCGCGCCGGATGGACTCCTCCAGGGCCGCGCGCACGGCCGGGTCGAGCTCCTCCAGCGCGCGCGTGAGCGCGGCGGCCGGTACCCGCACCTGGTCGAGCCTGACCCCGTCGAACCGCTCGGCGAAGTCGATCAGCGCCGCATCGCCCCGATGATGCACGTCCTCGCAGATCGGACGCACCTTCTCCAGGGCGGCCTGAACGTCGAACTCGGCTCGGGGCAGCAGGTCGCGCAGGGCGGGACCCTCGGGGAGGGCGTCGCCACGCAGATCGATTCGGGAGATCACGTGCTCAATTCTCTCAGACCCGCAGGACGCGCCGTTCGCTCGTATCAATGGCTGATACAGAACGCCGCCGGAACCCGGAAGATCTCCGTCACGTTTCGCGTTCGGGGCGTCACTCAGCGGGCATGAACAGGTGTACGAAGCACCTGACCCGCGAGTAGCTGGGGAGGATGGAAGAGACGTGACCGAGGGGGCCGGCGTGCGTGCCGGGGAGCTGCCCGACGACCTGACCGCGGCGGAGGCCGGAATGTGGCAGGCGTTCCGCAACGGCAGCGTGTACGACCTGAGCAGCGGCGACCCGGTGGTGGACGATCCGCACGGCGGCCACCCGTGGGGCGAGGAGCGGACCGTGCGGGCCCGGATCGTCTGCTGGCTGCTGCTGGACGGCCCGCCCGCCCTGGCCGGCCGGGTGTCGTCGCTGAAGCTGACCGGCGTGCTGATCAGCGGCTCGCTGGACCTCGCGGGCGGCACGGTGGTGCCGTACGTCGAGATGCGCCAGTGCCGGTTCGAGCAGGACGTGCTGCTGCCGGAGGCCCGCTTCACGACCGTGCGGATGGTGGACTGCTCGGTGCCGCGGCTGGAGGCGGCCCGGGTGCAGACGGAGGGTGATCTGCATCTGCCGCGCTGCCGCTTCCACCGCGGCATCCGGCTCACGGACGCGCAGATCGGCACGGACCTGATGCTCAACCAGGCGATCGTGCACCGGGACCGCAGCGGCCGGTCGATCGCCGCGGACGGCCTGACCGTCGGCCAGGACTTACAGGCCGAGCTGCTGGAGTCGCACGGCGAGCTGAGCCTGCGCGCCGCCACCATCGGCGTGTCCCTGAGCCTGCGCGGTGCCCGCCTGGCCAACCCGTACGAGCGGCTCGCGTTCAACGCCCCGCAGCTCACCGTCGAGCGCAGCCTGTACCTGACGCCGGCGGGCATCGGCGCCCAGGCGATGAGCGGGATGACCCCGGCGCGCGGGACGCGGATCCAGCGGTTCGCGTGCGAGGGCGGGATCCGGCTGGACGACGGGCGGTTCGGCGACGCGGTGGACTTCGAGCAGGCCCGGTTCACCCTCACCGACGACCAGGAGCTGTCGCTGCGCCGGGTGCAGACGCCGGAGCTGCGGTTCCTCGGTGAGCGGCCCGCGCGCGGGCGTGTCGTGCTGTCGGGGGCGAAGATCGTCAACCTGATGGACCGGGCGGACGCCTGGCCCGGCCCCGGGCGGCTGCACATGGGCGGCTTCGCCTACGAGAACCTCGTGCCGCGCGGGCCGTTCCCGCTGGCCGAGCGGCTGGACTGGGTGGCGGCGGCGACCGCCGAGTACAACCCGGAGCCGTACGAGCGGCTCGCGGCCGTGCTGCGGGCCGGCGGGGAGGACGAGGACGCCCGCGAGGTGCTGCTCGCCAAGCAGCGCCGGCACCGGGAGAGCCTGCCGCCGGCCGCCAAGCTGTGGGGCTACGCGCAGGACTGGACGGTCGCCTACGGGTACCGGCCGGCCCGGGCCGCGGTGTGGATGGCGGTGCTGTGGGCGGCGGGCTCGCTCGCCTTCGCACAGGCCGGACACCCGCCGCTGAAGCGCGGTGAGCATCCGGAGTGGAACCCCACACTGTTCACGCTCGATCTGCTGCTGCCGGTCATCGACCTCGGCCAAGTCGGCTTCTGGCAACTGCGCGGGGGCTGGCAGTGGCTGGCGGCGGCCATGATCCTGCTGGGCTGGGTCCTGGCGACGACGGTGGCGGCGGGGGCGACGCGGCTGCTGCGACGCAACTAGTGTTGCCGATGTGACTGGAGTTTTTGAACGGTCACGCCTTTACCCTCTCTTGACTCTTCGGCGTACAACTTTCCGCGAGTTCCCCGAAGCATCTGGCGCCGTTGTGACCAGCGGACTTTCAATGGTCGACACCATGGCAATACAGCTGCCGTTCATCCGCGCGAGCCGGATGACAAGGACCGCCTCCCACCTCGTCAGCGGACCGCGCACCGACGACGAGGTGCTGCTCGACGCGCCCGACGCACGGCTCAGTCCGGCGCTGGTCGCGGCCGCCCGCGACGACCACGGACCGGCGGCCGCGCTGCTCCGCGCCACCCGGGCGGCGGCCGAGTGGGAGCGGCGCGACCGGTACGTCACCCGGCTGGCCGCCTTCGCCCGCTCGCGCGCCGACTGGCTGGACGCCTGGCTCGCCACCGCCCCGCAGGACCCGGACGCGCTGCTGCTCAGGGCCCAGCTGGCAGTGGACCGCGCCTGGCAGTCACCGGCCCGGGCCGAGGCACTGCGCGAGGTGAGCCCGCTGATCACGGCCGCCGCGCGGGCCGACCACGACGACCCCGTGCCCTGGCGGCTCGCGCTGGATCACGCGCGCGGCGCCCAGGCCGGACACACCTACTTCGAGGAACTGTGGGCGGCGGCCGTCCGCCGCGCCCCGCACCACTACGGCTGTCACGAGTCGGCCCTGCGCTATCTGGCCGCGTCCTGGCACGGTTCGCACCAGGAGTGCTTCGACTTCGCCGACCGGGCCGCGCAGGACGCGCCCGCCGACGCGCTCGTCCAGGCGCTCCCGCTGCGGGCCGCCTTCGGCTACCTCACCGACGACTGCGGGCCCGAGCTGCCGCGCGAACGGCTGGACGCGGCCGCCGACCGCGCGATCGCGCTGTCCCCGCGACTGCCGACGGCCGACCCCTGGCCGGCCCGGATGCGGAACCTGCTCGTCTTCGTCCTGGTGCGCCTGGAACGCTGGCCGGACGCCCGGGAACAGCTGCGCCTGAACGGCCCGTACGCCACCTCGTTCCCCTGGGACCAGGTGTCGGACGACCCGCTCGGCCACTTCCTTCGGGTACGCGACGACATCCTGGCCGGAGCAGCCGGCCGGCCGCCCGGGCATCCACGGAGTGAACGGGGCGGACGAGCCCGCTCCCGCGACCATTAGGCTTTTGCGTCGTGACCACCGTCCGGCTCCCCCTCTTCCCCCTGAACTCGGTGCTGTTCCCGGGGCTCGTGCTCCCGCTCAACGTCTTCGAGGAGCGGTATCGCGCCATGATGCGCGAGCTGCTGAAGACGCCGGAGGACGAGCCGCGCCGGTTCGCCGTCGTGGCGATCCGCGACGGCCACGAGGTGGCCCCGAGCGCGCCCGGCATGCCCGACCCCACGTCCCTGCCCGAGCGGGGGCCCGCCGCCGGCTTCGGCACGGACCCGGCCAAGGCGTTCCACAAGGTGGGCTGTATCGCGGACGCCGCGACGATCCGCGAGCGGACCGACGGCTCCTTCGAGGTGCTGGCGACCGGCACGAACCGGGTGCGGCTGGTCTCGGTGGAGGCGTCGGGTCCCTTCCTGACGGCCGAGCTGGAGACCTTGACCGAGGAACCCGGCGACGAGGCGGCGCCCTTGGCCGAGGGCGTGCTGCGGTCCTTCCGCCAGTACCAGAAGCGGCTGGCGGGCGCGCGGGAACGGTCCCTGACGACCGGGGCAGACCTGCCCGACGAGCCGGGCGTGGTGTCGTACCTGGTGGCCGCGGCGATGATGCTGGACACGCCCACCAAGCAGCGCCTGCTCCAGGCGCCCGACACCGCCTCCCGCCTGCGCGACGAGCTGAAACTCCTTCGCTCCGAGACGGCCATCATCCGTAATCTGCCCTCGTTGCCGGCGTCGGACCTGACGCGCGGCCCGACGAGTCTCAACTGAAGCGGACCGGCATGGCGAAGAAGTCGAAGAAGCAGCAACAGCCGGGCGGCACCCCCGCGACGGTCGCCCTCACGGCGGCGGGCGTGGAGTTCACGGTCCACGCCTACGACCACGACCCTTCCCACCCCTCCTACGGCGAGGAGGCGGCCGAGGCGATGGGCCTCTCCCCGGACCGCGTCTTCAAGACCCTGGTGGCGGACGTCGACGGCACGCTGACGGTCGCGGTGGTCCCGGTGGCGGGCCAACTGGACCTGAAGGCCCTGGCAGCGGCGGTGGGCGGCAAACGCGCGACGATGGCCGACCCGACCCTGGCGGAACGCACGACGGGTTATGTCAGGGGCGGTATCTCGCCCTTGGGCCAGCGCAAGAAACTGCCGACTGTGTTGGACGCGTCAGCCTCGGCTCATACGACGATCTGTGTGTCGGCGGGCAGGAGGGGTCTGGAGGTGGAGCTTGCTCCGGAGGACCTCGCCAAGCTGACAGAAGCGGTGCTGGTTCCTGTCGGACGCACCTAGCCTGCGGGCACCCGTCCCGCCTAGCTGCGGGCAATCGTGCCGCTAAGGGCGGCACCCATCCCAAAGAGAGCGGCACCCCGCTACGCCGGGCTGCGGACCCACCCGGCCCAAGCACCAACGCCGACCACTAAGCGGCCGGCGGTCCCTGATACGGCCCATCGGAAAACTCCGGCTCCGGATCCCGAGGCCCGAACAACGCCATGAGCCCGAGATGCAACACCAACGCGGCAAACGGCCAGGCCAGCAACGCCCCCTTC
>NZ_NGFN01000096.1 GCF_002148965.1 Streptomyces swartbergensis
CCACCCGGCCGCAGTCGCAAACGGCCCGCACCCCCACCAAACCCGCACAGACCGCCGCAGGCACCCCGCCCCACCGCCGGAGGTACGCGTAGCGCTCCGCAACCACATGCACACACCTCGAATCGGTTCAACCTCTTGACGGGAGGCAACCCGAACGGCTCAGCTTAGAGTTCACTAGTTGGACATGGACGGGGCCTCATCGAAGCGGCCCCGCGCGCAGGAGGTCGTCGTGGAGACTCCGGGGTCGCAGTCGTCGCTGCACCGAGCCAACCTGGAGCGGGTCGTACGAGCCGTGCGCCTGGCGGGCTCCCTCACCCAGGCCGAGATCGCGCGGACGACGGGCCTGTCCGCCGCGACGGTGTCCAACATCGTCCGGGAGTTGAAGGAAGGCGGCACGGTCGAGGTCACGCCCACCTCGGCGGGCGGCCGCAGGGCCCGCAGCGTGTCCCTCAGCGGGGACGCCGGCATCGTCATAGGGGTCGACTTCGGCCACACCCACCTCCGCGTCGCCATCGGCAACCTCGCCCACCAGGTCCTGGCCGAGGAGTCCGAGCCCCTCGACGTCGACGCCTCGTCGACCCAGGGCTTCGACCGGGCGGAAGAGCTGGTCAGCCGCTTGATCGAGGCCACCGGCGTCGACCGGTCCAAGATCGCCGGAGTCGGCCTCGGCGTGCCCGGCCCCATCGACGTCGAGTCCGGCACCCTCGGCTCGACCGCGATCCTCCCCGGCTGGACGGGGACCAAGCCCGCCGAGGAGCTCCACGGCCGCCTCGGCGTGCCCGTGCACGTGGACAACGACGCCAACCTCGGCGCCCTCGGCGAGATGGTCTGGGGCAGCGGTCGCGGCGTGCGCGACCTGGCGTACATCAAGGTCGCCAGCGGTGTCGGCGCGGGCTTGGTGATCAACGGCAAGATCTACCGTGGTCCGGGCGGTACCGCCGGAGAAATCGGACATATTACACTCGACGAATCCGGCCCCGTCTGCCGCTGCGGGAACCGCGGCTGCCTGGAGACCTTCGCGGCCGCGCGTTACGTGCTGCCGCTCCTCCAGTCCAGTCACGGCACCGACCTGACGATGGAAGGCGTCGTGCGGCTCGCGCGGGACGGAGACCCGGGCTGCCGTCGGGTGATCGCCGACGTCGGCCGCCACATCGGCAGTGGAGTCGCCAATCTCTGCAACCTGCTGAACCCGAGCCGTGTGGTCCTCGGCGGTGATCTCGCCGAGGCCGGTGAGCTGGTGCTCGGGCCGATCCGGGAGTCCGTGGGCCGCTACGCCATCCCCAGTGCGGCACGCCAGCTGTCCGTTCTTCCCGGGGCACTCGGCGGCCGTGCGGAGGTGCTCGGAGCGCTCGCGCTGGCCCTCAGCGAGATGGGCGATTCGACCCTTTTGGACGGCACCGCCGTCGGGGCGCTGCAAGCGGCGACCCCTGCCTTCACTTAGAGAACGGATGGCACCGTTGCCATCTCGTTAAGGATTTACTTCTTGACGTCGCACGTGTGGCCGAGTTGACTTCCAGCCACCTCGGCCGCAATGTCGCGGCCTCGTCAGGGAGGTTTCTGAAGTGAACACGCGTATGCGTCGCGCCGCCGTTGCGATTGCCGCCGGTGCGATGGCCGTTTCGCTTGCTGCCTGTGGCAGCGCCAAGGAGTCGGGTGACAACGCCGACTCCACCGGGTCCCCCAAGAAGGGCGACGACATCAAGGTCGGCCTGCTCCTTCCGGAGAACGCGACCGCCCGTTACGAGAAGTTCGACCGGCCGCTCATCCAGAAGAAGGTCAAGGAACTCACCAACGGCAAGGGCGAGGTCGTCTACGCCAACGCCAAGCAGGACGCCAGCACGCAGAACCAGCAGGTCGACACGATGGTGACCAACAAGGTCGACGTGCTGATCGTGGACGCGGTGGACTCCAAGGCCATCGCCGGCTCGGTGAAGAAGGCCAAGGACGCGGGCATCCCCGTCGTCGCCTACGACCGCCTGGCCGAGGGCCCGATCGACGCCTACACCTCGTTCGACAACGAGACCGTCGGCAAGACCCAGGGCGAGGCCCTGCTGAAGGCCCTGGGCGACAAGGCCAAGGACGGCCAGATCGTCATGATGAACGGGTCGTCCACCGACCCGAACGCCGCCCAGTTCAAGAAGGGCGCGCACTCCGTCCTCGACGGCAAGGTGAAGATCGGCCGCGAGTACGACACCAAGGAGTGGAAGCCGGAGAACGCCAACTCCAACATGGAGGGCGCCATCTCCGCCCTCGGCAAGGACAAGATCGTCGGCGTCTACTCCGCCAACGACGGCATGGCGGGCGGCATCATCACGGCCCTGAAGGCGGCCGGTATCGCCGACATCCCCGTCACCGGCCAGGACGCCGAACTCGCGGGCGTGCAGCGCATCGTCACCGGTGAGCAGTACATGAGCGTCTACAAGCCCTACCCGCAGGAGGCGGACGTCGCGGCCGAGATGGCCGTCGCCCTCGCCCAGGGCAAGTCGCTCGACTCGATCGCCAAGGACAAGGTCGACAGCCCGACCACCAAGGCCATCCCGTCCGTCCTGGTCCCGGTCGTCTCGCTGACCAAGGACAACATCAAGGACACCGTCATCAAGGACGGCATCTACACCGTGAGCGAGATCTGCACCGGCAAGTACAAGGCCGCCTGCGACAAGATCGGCCTCAAGTAAGCAGCCGTCAGGTCCCCTGAGGGGCACGGGAGTCCGGAACCGGGCTCCCGTCACCCCCGTACGGGACCAGGCTGCCCCGAGTTCCTCCGGCGCCCCGCCACACCAGCCCCGCAAGCTCCGCGGGGCGCCGGAGTGATCACTTTCGCACTCTCTGTCAAACCTTCTGCACATACCTCCCGCCGGGTCAGGCGGCGAAGGAGATGGTTCACGTGTCCGCTACGCCCGTGCTGGCGTTGCGCGGGGTCTCCAAGCGGTTCGGTGCCGTACAGGCGCTCACCGACGTAGAGCTTGAGGTCCACGCCGGTGAAGTGGTCGCCCTGGTCGGCGACAACGGAGCCGGAAAGTCCACGCTGGTCAAGACGATCGCCGGCGTGCACCCCATCGATGAGGGCGTCATCGAATGGGACGGCAGGTCCGTCCAGATCAACAAGCCGCACGACGCCCAGAACCTGGGCATCGCGACCGTCTACCAGGACCTCGCGCTGTGCGACAACATCGACGTCGTCGGCAATCTCTACCTGGGCCGGGAGATCCGCAAGCGCGGTGTCCTGGACGAGGTGGAGATGGAGCGCCGCTCCCGCGAGCTCCTCGACACGCTGTCGATCCGCATCCCCAGCGTCCGCATCCCGATCGCCTCGCTGTCCGGCGGCCAGCGCCAGACCGTGGCCATCGCCCGGTCCATGCTCGGCGAGCCCAAGCTGGTCATCCTCGACGAGCCCACCGCCGCCCTCGGTGTCGAGCAGACCGCGCAGGTCCTCGACCTGGTCGAGCGGCTGCGCGAGCGCGGCCACGCCGTGATCCTCATCAGCCACAACATGGCTGACGTCAAGGCCGTCGCGGACAAGGTCGCCGTGCTGCGCCTCGGGCGCAACAACGGCATCTTCGAGGTCAAGTCGACCTCGCAGGAAGAGATCATCTCCGCCATCACCGGCGCCACCGACAACGCCGTGACCCGCCGTGCGGCGCGCACGAACGGGGAGGTTTCCAAGTGAGCATCGACAAGACCTCCGCGGCCACGGGAGCCCCCGAAGACCACGTCGTGGAGAACCCCGAGGCGGCCAAGGCGGCCGTGACGGTCGTCGACCCCCGGCTGCTGGTGCGCGAGCAGGGCCTCGCCGGCTACGTCACCGAGTTCAAGCGCAAGATGAAGTCCGGCGACCTGGGTTCCCTCCCGGTCGTCGTCGGCCTGGCGATCATCTGGCTGATCTTCACGAGTCTGAACTCCAACTTCCTCACCGCGGGAAACCTGTCCGACATGTCCGTCGCCATGGTCGGCACGGGCATGATCGCCGTCGGCATCGTGTTCGTGCTGCTGCTGGGCGAGATCGACCTGTCGGTCGGCTCGGTCAGCGGTGTCGCGGGTGCGAGCTTCGCGGTGCTGAACGTCACCAACGGCATGAACGAATGGCTCGCCTTCCTGCTGGCCATCGTCACCGGCACGGCCGCCGGCGCGCTGCACGGCTTCTTCTTCGCGAAGATCGGCGTGCCCGCGTTCGCCGTCACCCTGGCCGGACTGCTGTTCTGGAACGGCTTCATGCTCCAGATCCTGGGCGACAACGGCACGATCAACCTCGACCCGGACGGGGTCGTGGCCCAGCTGACCAGCTACTACTTCTCGGACGTGGCCGCCGCCTACGGGCTGGCCGCGGTGGTGACCGCCGGGTACTTCCTCAGCTCCTTCCTCGGCAACCGGCGCCGGGAGGCAGCGGGGGTGCCGTCGCGGCCGCTGAGCGAGACCATCGTGCGGACGGTGCTGCTGGCGGTCGTCGCGTTCGCCGTCGCCATCGTCTTCAACCAGTACAAGGGCCTGCCGCTGGCCGTGGTGATCTTCATCGTGGTGCTGCTGGTCACGGACTTCGTGCTGCGGCGCACGGCGTACGGGCGGAAGGTGTTCGCGCTCGGCGGCAGCGTCGAGGCGTCCCGCCGGGCCGGCATCAACGTGGAGATGGTCCGGATCTCGGTCTTCGCGATCTCCGGGACGTTCGCGGCGGTCGGCGGTCTGTTCATCGCGTCGAAGATCGCCGCGGCCAACCAGGGTGCCGGTGGCGGTGACCTGCTGATGAACGCGATCGCCGCCGCGGTGATCGGCGGTACGTCGCTGTTCGGCGGTCGCGGGCGGACGTGGAACGCGCTGCTCGGTGTGCTGGTGATCGTGTCGATCCAGTACGGGCTGGCGCTGGAGGGCATCGCTTCTCCGGTCCAGTACATGATCACCGGTGGTGTGCTGTTGGCCACGGTCGTGATCGACGCGGTGACGCGCAAGACGCAGAAGACCGCGGGTCGCGCGTAGCGCTGAAGGACATGACTGTGCCCGGCGCCGGAAGGTGCCGGGCACAGTCATGTCGTAGGTGTGGCACAACTTGGGTACAGCCGAACGCGTGACGTACGACGCATGGCCTCGGCGCCGCCCGCGAAGGCGGAACATTAGACTCGACAAGCCCGGCAACAGCTCTACTGCAAGGAGGCACGGGTGCCGCTGCTGACCCGTATCAGGGGACCGCGCGATCTGGACCGGCTCAGCCTGGAGGAGTTGAACCAGCTGGCGGAGGAGATCCGGACCTTCCTTGTCGAAGCGGTCTCCAAGACCGGCGGTCACCTCGGCCCCAACCTCGGCGTGGTGGAGCTCACCATCGCCCTGCACCGGGTCTTCGAATCGCCCAAGGACAAGGTGCTCTGGGACACCGGTCACCAGTCCTACGTGCACAAGCTCCTCACCGGCCGTCAGGACTTCTCGAAGCTGAAGATGAAGGGCGGTCTGTCCGGCTACCCCTCGCAGGCCGAGTCCGAGCACGACATCATCGAGAACTCGCACGCCTCGACCGTCCTCGGCTGGGCCGACGGCATCGCCAAGGCCAACGAACTCCTCAAGCGCGACAGCCACGTCGTCGCCGTGATCGGTGACGGGGCGCTGACCGGCGGCATGGCCTGGGAGGCGCTGAACAACATCGCCGACGCCAAGGACCGCCCGCTCGTCATCGTCGTCAACGACAACGAGCGCTCCTACGCCCCGACCATCGGCGGCCTCGCCAACCACCTGGCGACCCTGCGGACCACCGACGGCTACGAGCGGTTCCTCGCCCGCACCAAGGAGGTGCTGGAGCGCACCCCCGTCGTCGGGCGGCCGCTCTACGACACCCTGCACGGCGCCAAGAAGGGCCTGAAGGACTTCATCGCCCCGCAGGGCATGTTCGAGGACCTCGGCCTGAAGTACGTCGGCCCGATCGACGGACACGACCTGGAGGCCCTGGAGTCCGCGCTCGCCCGGGCCAAGCGGTTCGGCGGGCCGGTCATCGTGCACTGCCTCACCGAGAAGGGCCGCGGTTACCAGCCCGCCCTCCAGGACGAGGCCGACCGCTTCCATGCCGTCGGCAAGATCCACCCCGACACGGGCCTGCCGATCGCCTCCTCCGGCGCCGACTGGACGTCCGTGTTCGGCGAGGAGATGGTCAAGCTCGGTGAGGAGCGCGAGGACATCGTCGCCATCACCGCCGCCATGCTCCAGCCGGTGGGCCTGGACAGGTTCGCCAAGCGCTTCCCCGATCGGGTCTACGACGTCGGCATCGCCGAGCAGCACGGCGCCGTGTCCGCGGCGGGTCTGGCGACGGGCGGGGTGCACCCGGTGTTCGCGGTGTACGCCACCTTCCTCAACCGCGCCTTCGACCAGGTGCTGATGGACGTGGCCCTGCACAAGTGCGGGGTGACCTTCGTGCTGGACCGGGCCGGTGTCACCGGCACCGACGGGGCGTCACACAACGGCATGTGGGACATGTCGATCCTCCAGGTCGTACCGGGGCTGCGGCTGGCCGCGCCGCGGGACGCCGACCAGGTCCGCGCCCAGTTGCGCGAGGCCGTCGCGGTCGACGACGCGCCGACCGTGGTCCGCTTCTCCAAGGGCGCCGTCGGTCCCGCCGTTCCCGCCGTGGGCCGGATCGGCGGCATGGACGTGCTGCGCGAGCCCGGCACGGACCGGCCCGACGTGCTGCTGGTCTCCGTCGGCGCCCTCGCGCCGATGTGCCTGGAGATCGCCGGCCTGCTCGACAAGCAGGGCATCTCCACCACCGTCGTCGACCCGCGCTGGGTCAAACCCGTCGACGAGGCCATGGCCCCGCTCGCCGAGCGGCACCGCGTGGTCGTCACCGTCGAGGACAACAGCCGGGTCGGTGGCGTGGGTTCCGCCATCGCCCAGGCGCTGCGCGACGCGGGCGTCGACGTGCCGCTGCGCGACTTCGGCATCCCGCCGCGCTTCCTCGACCACGCCTCGCGCGCCGAGGTCATGGCCGAGATCGGCCTCACGGCGCCGGACATCGCCCGCCAGGTGACCGGGCTGGTCGCCAAGCTGGACGGCCTCCCCACCGAGCGCTCCGCGGCCGACGCCGTCGACTCCGTGGAACCCGCGCGCGACTGACACCGCTGAATGGGCCGGGTCCACCACCGTGAAGGGTGGTGGAACCGGCCCATTGGCGTGAATCCGTTCATGCCGGGGCATACGGATGGTGCCCCCTCTCGATCATGTCGAGGACGACAAGCGTGGGAGGTAACCCCGTGAGCAGTACCCTCTTCCGGACGAAGAAGGTCGAGCAGTCCATCCTCGACACCGAGGAGCCAGAACACGCGCTCAAGAAGTCCTTGTCCGCGCTGGATCTGACCGTCTTCGGCGTCGGCGTGATCATCGGCACCGGCATCTTCGTCCTCACCGGAACAGTCGCGAAGAACAACGCCGGGCCCGCGACGGCTCTGGCGTTCGTCGCGGCCGGCGTCGCGTGCGCTCTGGCCGCGCTCTGTTACGCCGAGTTCGCGTCGACGGTCCCGGTCGCCGGATCCGCCTACACGTTCTCGTACGCCTCCCTCGGCGAGTTGCCCGCCTGGATCATCGGCTGGGACCTGGTCCTGGAGTTCGCGCTCGGTACGGCGGTGGTGGCCGTCGGCTGGTCCGGCTACATCCAGTCGCTCATGGACAACGCGGGCTGGGCGATGCCCGCGGCCCTGGGGAGCAGAGAGGGTTCCGACGTCTTCGGCTTCGACATCCTCGCCGCCGCGCTCGTCCTCGTCCTCACCGGCATCCTCGTCCTCGGCATGAAGCTGTCCGCGCGGATCACGTCGATCGTCGTCGCCATCAAGGTGACGGTCGTCCTCGTCGTGATCATCGCGGGCGCGTTCCTCATCAAGGGCGAGAACTACGACCCGTTCATCCCGAAGGAGCAGCCCGTGGAGGCCGGGGCGAGTCTCGACTCCCCGCTGATCCAGCTCATGTTCGGCTGGGCGCCCTCCAACTTCGGCGTGATGGGCATCTTCACCGCCGCCTCCGTCGTGTTCTTCGCGTTCATCGGCTTCGACGTCGTGGCCACGGCGGCGGAGGAGACCCGCAACCCGCAGCGCGACATGCCACGCGGCATTCTCGGCTCACTGTTCATCTGCACGGCCCTGTACGTCGCCGTGTCGATCGTCGTGACCGGCATGCAGCACTACAGCCGACTGTCCGTCGACGCGCCGCTCGCCGACGCGTTCAAGGCCACCGGGCATCCCTGGTACGCGGGTTTCATCAGCTTCGGCGCGGCGGTCGGTCTGACGACGGTGTGCATGATCCTGCTGCTCGGGCAGACCCGGGTGTTCTTCGCGATGAGCCGTGACGGGCTGCTGCCGCGGTTCTTCTCCCGCGTCCACCCGCGGTTCAAGACCCCGCACCGGCCGACCATCCTGCTCGGCGTGGTCATCGCGATCCTCGCCGGCTTCACTCCGCTGACGGAGCTCGCCGCCCTGGTGAACATCGGCACGCTGTTCGCCTTCGTGGTCGTCGCCATCGGTGTGCTCGTCCTCCGCAGGACCCGCCCCGACCTGCACCGGGCCTTCCGCACGCCGTGGGTGCCGGTCATCCCGATCCTGTCGGTGTGCGCTTCGCTGTGGCTGATGATCAACCTGCCCGCCGAGACGTGGGTGCGGTTCGGCATCTGGATGGCCGCCGGGTTCTTCGTGTACTTCCTGTACGGCCGCACGCACAGCCGCCTGGCGAAGGGCGAGGAAACCAAGCCCGAGCAGACGCTCTAGCCTCCGGCGGTGGAGCGGGGGTGCCTGCGGCGGCCTGTGCGGCTTCGGTGGGGGCTTGTGTCGCGCCTGCGCGCGGGCTGTGGGTCGGGGCCGCGCCGGGGGGTGTCCGTCCTCGGAACGGCGCGATGGGGTCGGACGCTGACTGACTGTCCGTTGACGCGCCAACCGCTGCGGGCGGACACCCCCCGACACGTCCCCTTCCGTGCGTGCGCGGGTGCGGGCGTGTCGTGGCTCAGCTGCCGCAGGCCGTCGCGCTGCGGGCCGCCGGTCCCGCCCAGCTGCGGGCAGTCGTGCCGCTGGGGCGGCACGGGTGGGCGCAGCGGCACCCCGTTCCGCCGGGTTGCGGACCCACCGCGCCCCGGCCGCAACGCCGGGTACCTTCCAGCGCCGTCAAGCCGTCGCCGCCGGAGGGGCCGGAGCCAACTGCCGCGCCAGCCACGTCGGTACACCCCCGAGCAACCGGAACAACCGCCGAGCCTCCTCCCGCAGCCGGGATGCCTCCGGCTCGGTCTCCGTGTCGGCGAGGGACACCAGCGCCGGCGCCGTACCGACGAGATAGCCCAGCTCCTCACGGATCCGCAGCGACTCCGTGAAACCGTGCCGGGCCTCCGCCAACTCCCCGTCCCGCAAAGCGAGTCCGGCCAGGTGCCGCCACGTGAAGGACAGCAGCAACGGGTCGGACTGCGCCGTCGCCCCCGCGTGCGCACGGCGATACGCGGCCCGCGCCGCCTGCGGGGAACGCGTCAGGTTCTCCGCGAGCAGCCCGCGACGGAAGTCCAGCAGGGCCCGCCGCGGAGCCCCCGGAGGGATCAGCGCCGCCGCCCGTCCCAGCGCCGCCCGCGCCTCGTCGGCCCGGTCGCGCACCGCGAGCACCGTCGCGGCGTAGGCCAAGTACCCGCGTTCACAAGCGGCCGCGCCCCGCTCGTCGTCGCTGTGGGCCAGCGCCTCGGCGGTGCGCAGGGCGTCCTCGGCCTCCTCCCAGCCCTGCTCCGTGTACAGACACCGTTCCACCAGCAGCGACGCGCGTTGCAGCGCCGCCGCGGGGGTGTCCGGCAGCAGCAGGGCGGCCGCGTCGGCCCAGCACGCGCGTGAGCGCAGCCGCCATACCGCGGTCTGGAGGGGATCGTCACCGGCGGTCGTTCCGTTACCAGACATGGCGGTATGCGCCACGTTGCCCTCCCCGAGCACGCCATCGAGCTGTTGAGTGGTGGCGGCATCTCAGCACGAATCGCGGCGCCGGGCCAAGAGGGTGGGTGAAGGATTTCACAAAGTCGTGGGACTCCTGGGCGCCCCGTGTTTGCGCCGGACGCCCCGCGTCTCAGCTCATCCGCAGCGCCAGGAAGAAGTCGAGCTTGTCCTCCAGGCGCGACAGATCACGGCTCGTCAACTGCTCGATACGGCCCACCCGGTAGCGCAGCGTGTTGACGTGGAGGTGGAGCCGGGCGGCGCAGCGCGTCCAGGAGCCGTCGCAGTCCAGGAAGGCCTCCAGGGTGGGGATCAGTTCCGCTCTGTGGCGGCGGTCGTAGTCGCGGAGGGGGTCCAGGAGGCGGGCCGTGAAGGCGCGGCGGACGTCGTCCGGGACGAAGGGCAGCAGGAGGACGTGGGAGGCCAGCTCCTGGTGGCCCGCCGCGCAGACCCGGCCGGGGCGGGCCGCAGCCACCCGGCGGGCGTGGCGGGCCTCCTCCAGCGCGCCGCGCAGGCCCTCCGCCGAGTGCACGGCCGCGCTGACGCCGAGCGTGAGGTGGCCGTCGTCGTTCAGGCCGGCCGTCAGCGGGTCCCGTACGGACTCCAGGAGCGCTTCCGCGAGGACGCCGGTCTCCGAGCCGTCGTGCTCCGTCGAGACGGCGGGGAGGGGGACGAGGGCGATGGCCTCGTCACCCGTGTGGGCCACGGCGATGCGGTCGGAGGGCTCCGGGCCGGCCGACAGGGGGTCGACGAGGATCTCCTCCAGCAGGGCCTGGGCGACCGGGCCGCCCTCGATCTCGGCGCCGTCCCAGTCGACGCGGGCCACGACCACCTGCCAGTGGGGTGCGGCCCCGAGGCCCGGCAGCAGCACCGGCGCGGCCACCCGGAGGCGGGCGGCGATCTCGGCGGGGGCCGCGCCCGTCTGGACCAGTTCCAGGATCTCCTGGGCGAGGCGGCGGCGGACCGTGCGGGCGGCCTCGCGGCGGTCCCGTTCGACCGCGATCAGCTGGGTGACGCCGTAGAGCAGGTCGAGGCGCTCCTCCGCCCAGTCCCCGGCGTCCGCCTCGACGGCCAGCAGCCAGTCGGACAGCACGGTCTCGCGGGCGTCCCGGGCGGTCTGCGGCGAGCGGCCCGTCGAGCGGATCGGGAAGAGGGAGTAGGTGGTGCCGCCCAGGAGGACGCGGTGCGGGGCGCGGCGGCCCGTCCGGGTGGCCGTGAGGTGTTCCGCCGCCAGCCGGCCGCAGGCCTCGGCGGGGAGGGCGGGGCCGGACGTCTTCGGGCCCGCGATCAGGCGGCCGGTGGGGGACAGGACCCAGGCGCGCAGGTCCAGGTCGGAGCCCAGCAGGTCCAGGACGACGTCCGGGCCGCCGCCCGCCGGCCCCGACGTCATCATCCGGCGGTGGCGGTCGACCACGGCCGCGAGGTCGCCGGCGCGCTCACCGGAGACCTGCCGCACGACGTGCTCGGTGATCGTCGCGAACGCCACCGACTCGTGCACCGCCAAGAGCGGGAGGCGGTGGCGGGCACAGGCCGCGACCAGGTCGTCCGGTACGTCCCCGAGCTCGGCCTCGCCCGCGGCCAGGGCCGTGACTCCCTCCTGCACCAGGATCCGGACGAACGGCTCCGAGTCCGCGGCGTCCCGGCGCCAGGCCAGGCCCGTGAGCACCAGCTCGCCGCCCGAGAGGTAGCGGCTGGGGTCGCGCAGGTCGGTGGTCATGACACCGCGGACGGTGCGGTCCAGCTCGTCCTCGCCGCCGAGCAGCTTGAGGCCCAGCGCGTCGGTGTCCAGCAGTGCGCGCAGCCGCATTCTCGTCGCCGCCGTTCTTTGTCTCGAAATCTATGGTGGATCTTGGTGGGGTGCGGGGGTGAACGTCCGTTCGGCGGGCTGGTGAGCGGAGTTCGCCGCCCTCCGGACGTGTCCTGGCTGTGTCCCAGGTCACGCGGCTGTGTCGCGCGTTTCCACAGGAAAACGAGGAGGTTTCTGATGGCCTCCGTTCATACGAATCTACAAGATGCCCGTCCTGGCCAGCCAACTCCTTCATGGTTTCCGTGACTGACCCCGCCGGAGCACCGCCCTGTGTACTGAGTCCACTACGCGTTAACAGCACATGAACGAGCCGGGACCGCCGCACACGGATTGGCTCAATCTGAACGCCCCACACGAAGACGAAGAAGAGAGCCGGTCATGGACTTCCTTCGCCCCGCCAGCTGGGAGGAGGCGCTCGCCGCGAAAGCCGAGCATCCCACCGCTGTGCCGATCGCGGGTGGCACCGACGTGATGGTCGAGATCAACTTCGACCACCGCCGGCCCGAGTACCTCATGGACCTGAACCGCATCGGCGATCTCTCCGAGTGGGAGGTCGGCGAGGAGAGCGTGCGGCTGGGTGCCTCCGTGCCGTACACGACGATCATGGAGAACCTGCGCGCCGAGCTGCCGGGGCTGGCCCTGGCCTCGCACACGGTCGCCTCCCCGCAGATCCGCAACCGCGGCGGCGTCGGCGGCAACCTCGGCACCGCATCCCCGGCCGGCGACGCCCACCCCGCCCTGCTCGCCGCGGGCGCCGAGGTCGAGGTCGAGTCGGTACGCGGGTCACGGCGGATCCCGATCGACGAGTTCTACACGGGCGTCAAGCGCAACGCGCTGGCCCCCGACGAGCTGATCCGGGCCGTGCACGTGAAGAAGGCCGACGGGCCGCAGCAGTTCTCCAAGGTGGGGACCCGGAACGCGATGGTCATCGCCGTGTGTGCCTTCGGGCTGGCGCTGCACCCTCGGACGCGGACCGTGCGGACCGGCATCGGTTCGGCCGCTCCGACCCCCGTTCGGGCCAAGGCCGCCGAAGAGTTCCTGAACGCGGCTCTGGAGGAGGGCGGCTTCTGGGACAACGGGAAGATCATCACCCCGTCGGTCGCCAAGCAGTTCGCGGACCTGTGCTCCGCCTCCTGCAACCCCATCGACGACGTCCGGGGCACCGCGAGCTACCGCCGCCACGCGGTCGGTGTCATGGCCCGCCGCACGCTGACCTGGACCTGGGAGTCCTACCGCGGCACCCGCCGCACCACCGAGGGAGCTGCGTAATGCGCGTCAACTTCACGGTCAACGGCCGTCCGCAGGAAGCCGACGACGTGTGGGAGGGCGAGTCCCTGCTGTACGTGCTGAGGGAGCGGCTCGGCCTGCCGGGCTCGAAGAACGCCTGTGAGCAGGGCGAGTGCGGGTCGTGCACGGTCCGGCTGGACGGTGTGCCGGTGTGTTCGTGCCTGGTGGCGGCGGGTCAGGTGGAGGGCCGCGAGGTCGTCACCGTCGAGGGGCTCGCCGACTACGCCAAGCAGCGCGCCGAGGGCGGCTGCGCGACCGGCGCCTGCGGCACGTCGCTTCAGAACGCCCAGCAGTGGGAAGCCAAGGGCGACTCGCATACCGGCGAGGGCACCGAGCTCTCCCCGATCCAGCAGGCGTTCATCGACGCCGGCGCCGTCCAGTGCGGCTTCTGCACGCCCGGTCTGCTGGTCGCCGCCGACGAGATGCTGGAGCGCAACCCGACCCCGACCGACGCGGACATCCGCGAGGCCCTGTCGGGCAACCTGTGCCGCTGCACCGGCTACGAGAAGATCATGGACGCGGTCCGCCTCGCGGCCGCCCGGCAGGGAGAGGCGGTCTGATCATGTCTTCCCCCAACGGAACGCCCACCAAGATCACCCAGGGCTCGCAGACCAAGGGCGGCATTGGCGAGTCCACGCTCCGCCCGGACGGCACCCTCAAGGTCACCGGCGAGTTCGCGTACTCGTCCGACATGTGGCACGAGGACATGCTCTGGGGCCAGATCCTCCGCTCGACCGTCGCGCACGCCGAGATCGTCTCCATCGACACCAGCGAGGCCCTGGCCACACCGGGCGTCTACGCCGTGCTGACCTACGACGACCTGCCCACGGACGTGAAGAACTATGGGCTGGAGATCCAGGACACCCCGGTCCTCGCTCACGGCAAGGTCCGCCACCACGGCGAGCCGGTCGCGATCGTCGCCGCCGACCACCCGGAGACCGCGCGCCGCGCCGCCGCCAAGATCAAGGTCGACTACCGGGAACTGCCCGTCATCACCGACGAGGCCTCCGCGACCGCCCCCGACGCGATCCTCGTCCACGAGAACCGCGACGACCACCACGCCGGGCACGTCCCGCACCCGAATATCGTCCACCGCCAGCCGATCGTCCGCGGTGACGTGGCGGAAGCCCGCAAGCGGGCCGACGTGATCGTCGAGGGCGAGTACACCTTCGGCATGCAGGACCAGGCCTTCCTCGGCCCCGAGTCCGGCCTCGCCGTGCCCGAGGAGGACGGCGGCGTCCACCTCTACATCGCCACCCAGTGGCTGCACAGCGACCTGCGCCAGATCGCGCCCGTGCTCGGCCTGCCCGAGGACAAGGTGCGCATGACGCTGTCCGGCGTCGGCGGCGCGTTCGGCGGCCGCGAGGACCTGTCCATGCAGATCCACGCCTGCCTGCTGGCGCTGCGCACGGGCAAGCCGGTCAAGATCGTCTACAACCGGTTCGAGTCCTTCTTCGGGCACGTCCACCGCCACCCGGCCAAGCTCTACTACGAGCACGGGGCCACCAAGGACGGCAAGCTCACGCACATGAAGTGCCGGATCGTCCTGGACGGCGGTGCCTACGCCTCCGCCTCCCCGGCCGTCGTCGGCAACGCCTCCTCCCTGTCGGTCGGCCCGTACGTGATCGACGACGTGGACATCGAGGCCATCGCCCTCTACACCAACAACCCGCCCTGCGGTGCCATGCGCGGCTTCGGCGCGGTCCAGGCGTGCTTCGCCTACGAGGCGCAGATGGACAAGCTGGCGAAGAGGCTCGGCATGGACCCGGTGGAGTTCCGGCAGCTCAACGCCATGGAGCAGGGCACCCTCATGCCGACCGGGCAGCCGGTCGACTCGCCGGCCCCGGTCGCCGAACTGCTGCGCCGCGTCAAGGCGATGCCGATGCCGCCGGAGCGCCAGTGGGAGTCCAGCGAGGGCGCCGACCTACGGGAGCTGCCGGGCGGCCTGTCCAACACCACGCACGGAGAAGGCGTCGTACGCGGTGTCGGCTACGCGGTCGGCATCAAGAACGTGGGCTTCTCCGAGGGGTTCGACGACTACTCGACCGCGAAGGTCCGGATGGAGGTCGTCGGCGGCGAGCCCGTCGTCACCGTCCACACGGCCATGGCCGAGGTCGGGCAGGGCGGGGTCACGGTCCACGCGCAGATCGCCCGCACCGAACTGGGCGTCACGCAGGTGACCATCAACCCCGCCGACACCCGGGTGGGCAGCGCCGGTTCGACGTCGGCCTCCCGGCAGACGTACGTCACCGGCGGTGCCGTGAAGAACGCCTGTGAGCTGGTCCGCGAGAAGGTGCTGGAGATCGGCCGCCGCAAGTTCGGCTCCTACCACCCCGCCTGGGCGACGGCCGAACTGCTCCTGGAGGGCGGCAAGGTCGTCACCGACGGCGGAGAGGTCCTCGGGGACCTGGCCGACGTCCTGGAGGACGAGGTCGTGGAGGTCGAGGAGGAGTGGCGGCACCGGCCGACCGAGCCCTTCGACCTGCGCACCGGTCAGGGCAACGGGCACGTCCAGTACTCCTTCGCCGCGCACCGCGCCGTCGTCGAGGTCGACACCGAGCTCGGCCTGGTGAAGGTCATCGAGCTGGCCTGCGCCCAGGACGTCGGCAAGGCGCTCAACCCGCTGTCCGTGCTCGGCCAGATTCAGGGCGGCACCGTACAGGGCCTGGGCGTGGCGGTCATGGAGGAGATCATCGTCGACCCGAAGACGGCGAAGGTGAAGAACCCCTCCTTCACGGACTACCTGATCCCGACCATCCTCGACACGCCGACCATCCCGGTCGACGTCCTCGAACTCGCCGACGAGTACGCCCCGTACGGGCTGCGCGGCATCGGCGAAGCGCCCACCCTGTCGTCGACCCCGGCGGTCCTCGCGGCCATCCGGAACGCGACCGGGCTCGAGCTGAACCGGACTCCGGTACGGCCCGAGCACCTGACGGGTACGTCACTCTCCGAGGCCTGAGCAGGAGAGTTCCGTCCGGGGGACCGCGTCCCCCGGACCCCCCTTCGTTCGTCTCGGGCCGTCCCCCGGGTCGTGCATCCCAACCCCCTATGAAACTTGGGAGTAGGCCCACATGACCCAGCAGTCACTGGAGCCGAGGACCACAGCCGAAGACGCGGGCGAAGGCACCCGCGTCCCGGCCGGACGGTCCTGGCTCGACCGGTACTTCCACATATCCCACAGAGGGTCCACGGTCGCGCGCGAAGTGCGCGGCGGCGTCACCACCTTCATGGCGATGGCGTACATCCTCCTGCTCAACCCCGTGATCCTGTCCGGCAAGGACGCGGCGGGGAACACCCTCGCGCAGCAGGGCCTGATCACCGCGACCGCGTTCGCGGCGGCCCTCACCACCCTGCTGATGGGTCTCGTCGGCAAGGTGCCGCTCGCCCTCGCCGCCGGTCTCTCCGTCTCCGGAGTCCTCGCCTCCCAGGTCGCGCCCGAGATGACCTGGCCGCAGGCGATGGGCATGTGCGTGATGTACGGCGTGGTCATCATGCTGCTGGTCGTCACCGGCCTGCGCGAGATGATCATGAACGCGATCCCCCTCGCGCTCAAGCACGGCATCACCATGGGCATCGGCCTGTTCATCGCCCTCATCGGCTTCTACAAGTCCGGCTTCGTGCACCAGGGAGAGGCCACCCCCCTCGCGCTCGGCCCGGCGGGCGAACTGGCCGGCTGGCCGGTGCTGCTCTTCGCCGGCACCCTGCTGCTGATCTTCATGCTCCAGGCCCGGAACATCCCGGGCGCCATCCTCATCGGCATCGTCGGCGGCACGGTCGTCGCCGCGATCCTGAACGCCGCGGGCGTCATCGACCCCAAGCAGTGGGCGGCCGGCGCCCCCGAGCTGCACGGCGGCGCGGTGTCCATGCCCGACTTCTCGCTCTTCGGGGACGTGGAGTTCGGCGGCTGGGGCCAGGTCGGCGCGATGACCGTCGGCATGATCGTCTTCACACTGGTGCTGGCCGGGTTCTTCGACGCGATGGCGACCATCATCGGCGTCGGCACCGAGGCCAAGCTCGCCGACGACAAGGGCCGGATGCCGGGCCTGTCCAAGGCGCTGTTCATCGACGGCGCCGGCGGCGCGATCGGAGGCGTGTCCGGCGGCTCGGGCCAGACGGTGTTCATCGAGTCGGCCACGGGCGTCGGCGAGGGCGCGCGCACCGGCCTCGCCTCGGTCGTCACCGGCCTGTTCTTCGCGGCCTGCCTGTTCTTCACGCCGCTCACGGCGATCGTGCCGCAGGAGGTCGCGTCCGCCGCCCTCGTCGTCATCGGCGCGATGATGCTGATGAACGCCCGGCACGTGGACTGGGCCGACCGGGCCACCGCCGTCCCGGTGTTCCTGACGGTCGTCCTGATGCCGTTCACGTACACCATCACCACCGGTGTCGCCGCGGGCGTCATCTCCTACGTCGCCATCAAGACCGCCCAGGGCAAGGTGCGCGAGATCGGCGCCTTCATGTGGATCCTGACGGCGGTGTTCCTCGTCTACTTCGCCCTCAACCCGATCGAGAGCTGGCTGGGCGTCCACTGACGCCCGGCGCACCGGCCTCGCAGCCTCGCAGCCTTAAGGAGACCGAGACAGATGCTGGACATCGCCGAGGAGCTGAACCGGTGGGTCGAGCAGGGCCGTGACTTCGCCGTGGCCACCGTGGTGGCCGTCGGCGGCAGCGCGCCCCGGCAGCCCGGCGCCGCGCTCGCGGTGGACGCCGAGGGCACGGCCATCGGCTCGGTCTCCGGCGGCTGCGTGGAGGGCGCGGTCTACGAGCTGTGCGAGCAGGCGCTGCGGGACGGCGAAACCGTCCTGGAGCGCTTCGGTTACAGCGACGACGACGCCTTCGCCGTGGGCCTGACCTGCGGCGGCGTCATCGACATCCTGGTCACCCCGGTACGGGCCGCCGATCCGGTCCGCCCGGTGGTCGCGTCCGCGCTCACCGCCGCCGCCCGAGGGGAGGCGGCGGCGGTGGCGCGGATCGTGTCGGGCCCGCCCGAACTGACCGGCCGGGCCCTGCTGGTCCGCCCCGACGGCCCCTGCGAGGGCGGCTTCGGCGGCCATCCGGAACTGGACCGCACGATCGCCGCCGAGGCGGGCGCCCTCCTGGACGCCGGCCGCACCGGCACCCTGGAGATCGGAGAGCAGGGTTCACGCTGCGGAGCACCGCTCACGATCCTGGTCGAGTCATCCGTCCCCCCGCCCCGGATGATCGTCTTCGGCGCGATCGACTTCGCCTCCGCCCTGGTCCGCGTCGGCAAGTTCCTCGGTTACCACGTGACGGTGTGCGACGCGCGCCCCGTCTTCGCGACCCGGGCGCGCTTCCCGGAGGCCGACGAGATCGTCGTCGAGTGGCCCCACCAGTACCTGGAGCGCACGGACGTCGACGCCCGCACGGTCCTGTGCGTGCTGACCCACGACGCCAAGTTCGACGTGCCCCTGCTGAAGCTGGCGCTGCGGCTGCCGGTGGCGTACGTCGGTGCCATGGGCTCCCGGCGCACCCACCTGGACCGCAACGCCCGCCTGCGCGAAGTCGGCGTCACCGAGCTGGAGCTGAGCCGGCTGCGCTCCCCGATCGGCCTGGACCTCGGGGCCCGTACGCCCGAGGAGACGGCCCTGTCGATCGCCTCGGAGATCGTCGCCGCCAGGCGTGGCGGCAGCGGGGTTTCGCTGACCGGGGCCCACACGCCGATCCACCACGAGCCGGCGTCCAAGGAGGTCGGGCGGATCGGGTCGGTGGCCTGACACCGGGTCAGCCGGCCGCCGCGGCCTCCAGGAGCGAGAACGGTTCCGCTTCCGGGAGCGGTGTGACGGAGACGAGGGACAGGCCGGCGGCCTCGCACAGCGCCTCGAAGTCCGCGCGGGTGCGCTCCCTGCCGCCTACGTTCACCAGCATGTTGAGGTCGCTGAGATACGTGTTCCCGTCGTCGGCCCCGACGACCTCGGGCAGTACCGGTTCCAGGATCAGGACGCGTCCGCCGGGCGGCAGCGCCGTGCGGCAGTGGCGCAGGATCGTGACCGCCCGGTCGTCGGGCCAGTCGTGCAGGATGCTCTTCATCAGGTAGAGGTCCGAGCCCTCGGGCACCGAGCGGAAGAAGTCCCCGGCGGCCAGGGAGCAGCGTTCCGTGAGCCCGTGCCGCCGCAGGTTCTCCGGCGCCTGGGCGAGCCCCTCGCTCGTGTCGTGGAGGACACCGGTGAGGCCGGGGAACGCGGCGAGTACGCCGGCCAGGAGCGTGCCGTCTCCGCCGCCGACGTCCGTGACCGTGCGGAACCGGTCGAAGTCGAAGGCGTGCGGCAACGCGGTGGCGGTCTCCGCGGTGGCCTGGCTCATCGCCGCGTTGAATTCGGCGGACAGCTCCGGTTGCCGGGCGAGGTGGCTGAAGAAGTCCGTGCCGAAGACGGTGTCGAACGCGACGTCGCCGGTGCGGACGCTGTCGTCCAGGTGCTCCCAGGCGCGGATGATCGCCGGCTCGGTGAACATCCGCACGAAGGAGGTGAGCGAGTCGGGGCGGCCCGGGTCGAGGAGTAAGCCCGCGGGGGCCACCGCGAAGGTGCCGAAGCTGTGTTCCCTCAGCAGGCCGAGGCCGGCCAGGGCGCGCAACAGCCGGGTCATGGGCTGGGGCTCGGCTCCGGCGTCGGCGGCCACGTCGGCCGCCGGGCGGGGCGTGTCGCCGATCAGCTCGACGATCCTCAGCCGGACGGCCGCGCGCACGGTCTGCGCGGCCATGCCGCCGAAGACGAGCCGTACGAGCAGGTCGCGGTCGGTCATGTCCGGTGCCAGGGCACGGGTGTTCGCCACAGGTCTTCCCCTTCTTTGTCGTTCGTCCGGTCAGCCGGCGGACGTGGCCCTGCCGGCCAGGGCGGTGGGCGTGCAGCCCGCGAACGCCAGTACGTCGCGATGGAGATGGGGCTGGTCGACGTAGCCGCAGGCCAGGGCGACGTCGGCGGCGTTCGCTCCCGCGGTGAGCGCGCGGGCGGCGTGGTCGAAGCGGACCAGCATGGCGGCACGTTTCGGGGTGAGGCCGATCTGGTCAGTGAAACGGGACCAGAGCCGTTTGCGGCTCCAGCCGCAGGCCTCGGCCAGTTCGCCGACCCGTACCCGGCCCCGACGGGCGACGATGGTGTCCCAGACGGCGGCCACCTCGGGCGCCATCCCAGGTGCCCGCGCGGCCCGTTCGGCGAGGAACCGGTCCACGAGCGCGAGGCGCTGCTCCCAGGCCGGGGCCTCGGCCAGCCGCTCCCGCAGCCGCGACCCGGCCCGCCCCCAGAGGTCGTCGAGCCCCCTGACGGATCCGTCCAGCTCGCGCGGGGAGACGCCCAGCAGAGCATAGGCGGCCCGGGGGGACAGACGCATCTCGACGCACTCGACGCCCGCACCGCGGATCCGTGCCGGGCCGGGCGTCAGCGCGGCGGCGAAGCTCGGCAGGTCCTGGTGTCCGTGGGCACCGTCCACCGAGAACGGGTGCTCCCCGAGCCCGATCACGACGACCACCGCCGGCTGCGGAAGCACCCGCAGGTCCAGCCCGGCGGCGGCCCGTTCACGGAACCCGGCCATCCGGACACCGTCGAGTGACATGCCGTCGCGGGGGAGGACGACGTCCCAGCCGGGCTCGCTCTCCGCTTCGTAACTGCGCATGCCTCCACGGTCGCCGACGCGGCCGCTCCTGTCTTGGACAAAAGTTCCGCCCGGCAGACGCCGGGGCGTCACGGACGTCTGAGCAAACGGTTCAGCGCGCGGCCGAACACGTACCGCGCCGAGGGCCGCAGTGCGCCGTCGAAGAGGGAGGGCAGCAGCCGGATCCGGATCTCCTCCCGCCAGACCACACGGGTGCGCCCCCCGGGCCCCGGCCGCACCTCCAGCTCCGCCCAGCCCAGCACCACCCGGCCCCGCTTCTCCAGGCGGCACATCCCCGGCGCCCCGTCCTGCGGCGGCTGCCACACCGTGACCTCCATCGGGTCGTCGAAGGCCAGCGCGCCGACACCCGAGCGGGCCACGACCACCGTGCCCACGCGGGTCGGACCGGGCGGATCCACCCTGACCGCCGTCAACGGCACCACCTCACCGTGCCGCGGCCACAGCGTGATCCGCCGCCACGCCTCGGCGAGGGGAAGCGGGACCGTCCGTTCGAGCAGGATGTTCACCACGGCACGATCGTAGGGAACTCACGGAGAGTCATCGGTACACCGTCCCCGGCTGCGCCTTCCCGGGTGCCAGCGGCTGCGGCACCGTCCTGGTCACCCGCCCCTCCCTCCGTCTCCCCGGCAGCCCGGTCACGGAGAGCTCCGGGTACTTCTCGATGTGCCGCTTTCCCAGGAGGGCCCGGCGGCAGTCGGCCGTGCCGAGGCGGGCTGCCTGGACGTCCGTCGCCGCCGGTGCGCGGACGGCGCTGGGAGCCGTGGCGTCGGGCCCCGAGCAGCCGCTCAGAGAAGGCACTATACATAGGGTGTATAGTCGCAGTTCATGGGTTCCGGACTCCTCGCCTGGTTACTCGCGCCGACACGCAAGTGAATGCCAGTGGAAGGAGAGTCCCGTGAGCGGACGTGCCTGGCGCCGGGCTCTGGTGACCGGCGGTGCCGGATTCGTGGGGTCCCATCTGTGCGCACGGCTGGCCGACACCGGCACGGAGGTCGTGTGCCTGGACAACCTGGCCACCGGCTCCCGCGCCAACGTGGTCGACCTGGACCAGCGACCCGGCTTCCGCTTCGTGCGCGGTGACGCCACCGACCCGGCGGCCTGGCAGGCGCTGCCCGGCCGGTTCGACCTCGTCCTGCACTTCGCCTGCCCGGCCTCGCCCGCCGACTACCTGCGGCTGCCGCTGGAGACCCTCGACGTCGGCAGCACCGGCACCCGCCTCGCGCTGGAACGGGCCCACGCCGACGGCGCCCGGTTCGTCCTCGCCTCCACCTCCGAGGTCTACGGCGACCCCCTGGAGCACCCCCAGCGCGAGGGCTACTGGGGCAACGTCAACCCGATCGGCCCGCGCAGCGTCTACGACGAGTCCAAGCGCTTCGCGGAGGCCCTGGTCACCGCCCACCGGGGCGTGCACGGCACCGACACCGCCATCGTCCGCATCTTCAACACCTACGGCCCCCGCATGCGCACCGGCGACGGCCGCGCCGTCCCCACCTTCATCGCGCAGGCCCTGGACGGCATGCCCCTGACCGTGGCCGGCGACGGCGGGCAGACGCGCTCGCTGGCTTACGTCGACGACACCGTGGACGGCGTGCTCGCCCTGGCCGCCTCCGCCGAGACCGGGCCCGTGAACATCGGCGGCGGCGACGAGATCACGATGCTGGAGCTGGCCCGCCGGATCGTCGAGATCACCGGCTCCGCCTCCCGCATCCGGTTCGTGGACCGCCCCGTCGACGACCCCGCCCGGCGCCGCCCCGACACCCGGCTGGCCCGGGAACGGCTCGGCTGGCGGCCCCGCGTCGGCTGGAGCGAAGGACTCGAACGGACCATTGGCTGGTTCTCGCGCTCCGTGGCCGCCTGAGCGCGGTCACTGTGTGCTGTTTTAGCGCTGCATACGGTGAAAAATCCGCCCACTGAGCGGTGAGCTGTCTCCAAGTGTTTGAGACAACCGCCAGTGCGGCACTCGCCGAGACGCCGGACTACGCCACACAGCTCGGGACGGAGCACATGCGCATCCTTGGTATCAACGCCCTGTTCCACGACCCGGCCGCAGCCCTCGTCGTCGACGGCCGCACGGTGGCGGCCGCCGAGGAGGAGCGCTTCAGCCGGCGCAAGCACGGCAAGCGCCCGCTGCCGTTCTCCGCGTGGGAGCTGCCCGAGCTGTCCGCCCGCTGGTGCCTGGAACAGGCGGGCCTGCGGCCCGGCGACCTGGACGCCGTCACCTACTCCTTCGACCCGAAGCTCGCCCGGCCCGCCCGCGACATGGGCCTGAACGACCCCTGGGACCCGCTGCGCCTGGAGTACGCGCGCCGCGCCCCCGAGTTCCTCGCCGAGGCCCTGCCCGGCCTCGACCCCGAGCAGGTCGTCTTCGTCCCCCACCACGTCGCGCACGCCGCCTCGGCCGGGCCCGCCTCCCCGCACCCCGACAGCGCCGTCCTCGTCCTGGACGGCCGCGGTGAGGCCGCCTCCCACCTGGCCGGCCGCTACCGCGACGGCAAGCTCGACACCCTCGCCTCGCAGGCGCTGCCCGACTCCCTCGGCCTGGTCTACGAGGAGCTCACCGAACACCTCGGGTTCCTGCGCAGCAGCGACGAGTACAAGGTGATGGCCCTCGCCTCCTACGGCACCCCGCGCTTCCTGCCGCAGCTTCGGCAGTACGTCCACCCCACCGGCCACGGCGGCTTCCGCGCCCACGGCGTCGACTGGGCGTCCTTCGCCCCGCCCCGCGCCAAGGGCGAACCCTGGAACCAGGACCACGCCGACCTCGCCGCGAGCACCCAGGCCGTCCTGGAGGAGGTCCTGCTGGAGCTCGTGCACTGGCTGCACCGCGAGGCCGGGGGCGAGGCAGTCACGATGGCCGGGGGCGTCGCCCTCAACTGCGTCGCCAACTCGAAGATCGCGGCCAAGGGCCCGTACCGGGACGTGTGGGTGCAGCCCGCCGCCGGGGACGCCGGTACCGCGCTCGGCGGGGCGCTGCACCTCGCCGCGTCGGAGACCGGACAGCCCGCCCCCATGCCCGGCGCCGCCCTCGGCCGCGGCTGGAGCGACGACGAACTGCGCGCCTGGCTCGACACGGCGGCGATCCCCTACGAGAAGCCCGACGACATCGCCGAGACCGTGGCCGAGGAACTGGCCCGGGACGGGGTCGTCGCCTGGTTCCAGGGCCGCAGCGAGTACGGGCCGCGCGCCCTCGGACACCGCTCCCTGCTCGCCCACCCCGGCCGCGCCGAGAACCTGGAACGCCTCAACCACGTCAAGGGCCGCGAGGAGTTCCGCCCCGTCGCCCCGATGGTCCTCGCCGACCGCGCCGCCGACCTGTTCTCCGGTGGCCCGCTGCCCAGCCCGTACATGCTGTTCGTGCACGACGTCGCCCAGGAGTGGCGGGACCGCGTCCCGGCCGTCGTGCACGTCGACGGCACCGCCCGCATCCAGACCGTCGAGGAACGGCGAGAACCGCTGGTGGCGCGGATGCTGCGGGGCTTCGAGCGGCGCACCGGACTGCCCGTGGTCGTCAACACCAGCCTCAACACCGCAGGCCGGCCCATGGTCGACGACCCGCGTGACGCCCTGGAGTGCTTCGGCTCCGCGCCCGTCGACCTGCTGGCCATCGGCCCGTACGCGGTCCGCCGGGAGCGGGTGTTCGACGCGGGGAGGGCAGCGGCATGACCTCGTACGCCGTCGTCATCCCCACCCTCGTGCGGGACACCCTCGCCGACTGTCTCGCCGCGCTCGCCGCCGCGACCGGGCCGCGCCCCGAGCAGATCGTCCTCGTCGACGACCGGCCCGACCCCGAACCCGGAACGCTGGAGCACCCGTTGAGCGTCCTCGGCGACCTGCGGGAGCGCACCACCGTGCTCACCGGCGGCGGACGCGGGCCCGCCGCCGCCCGCAACACCGGACTGCGGGCCGTGACCGCGCCGTGGACCGTGTTCCTCGACGACGACGTCCAGGTCGGGCCCCACTGGGCCGGCCAACTGGCCGAGGACCTCGCCGAGGCGACGCCCGACATCGCCGGCGTCCAGGGCGACATCACCGTCCCGCTGCCCGGCGAACGCCGCCCCACCGACTGGGAACGCGGCACCGCCGGACTCGCCCGCGCCCACTGGATCACCGCCGACATGGCCTACCGCACCGAGGCGCTCAAGCAGGTCGGCGGCTTCGACGAACGCTTCCGGCGCGCCTTCCGCGAGGACGCCGACCTCGCGCTGCGCGTCCTCGACGCGGGCTGGCGCATCCGGCAGGGCCGCCGCACCACCCGCCACCCCGTGCGCCCCGCCTCCCGCTGGGTGTC
>NZ_NGFN01000097.1 GCF_002148965.1 Streptomyces swartbergensis
GGTTCGGGGTGTCGGTCGGGCACCGGCACAGGTGCCTGAGCGGGCGCCGAATCCGACACCGGCTCCGGCAACTCCCTCGCGTGCTCCCGCTCTTCCCGACCCGCTCGGCCCGCCCCCACCGGCACCGTAGGCGTCGGAGCCGGGTACGCGACCGGTTCCAAGGCCGCTGCCAGCTCCTCGAGACCCGGTCGTACCGACGGGTCCTTTTCCAGCAGGGACGTCAGGATGTCGCGCAACGGGCCGGACGCGGCGGGGAGTTCGGGCTCCTCGTACAGGACCGCGTGCAGGGTCGCCAGTGTCGTGTCGCGGGCGAAGGGGGAACGGCCGCCCAGGGCAGCGCAGAGGGTCGCACCGAGGGACCAGACGTCGGACGGCGGGCCCTGCGGGCGGCCGGAGATGCGCTCGGGGGCCATGTAGTCGGGCGAGCCGACCAGCATGCCGACCATGGTGAGCGCCTTGGCGTCCTGGATCGCGGCGATACCGAAGTCCGTGAGGACGACCCGCCGTTCGCGCCCCGGCCCGTCCGGGCCGCTCCCGTTCTCCACCAGCACGTTGCCCGGCTTGATGTCCCGGTGCAGTACTCCCCGTGCGTGGACCTGCCGTAGCGCCGCGACCAGGCCGAGCCCGATCCGGGCCGTGTCGCAGGGGCCCAGGGGGCCCTCCTCCGCGAGGATCCGTTCGAGGGAGCGGCCGGCGACCAACTCCATGACGATCCACAGGCGTTCGCCTTCGTCGACCACGTCGTAGACCCGTACGACGTTGGGGTGGTCGATCCGGGCCGTGGCCCTGGCCTCGCGCAGGGTGCGTTCGCGGCGCGTCCCGCTGTCCTCCGCGTCGAGGCCGTCGAAGCGCATTTCCTTGACGGCGACCTGCCGGTCGAGTATTTCGTCGGCGGCTCGCCACACCCGCCCCATTCCCCCCTGGCCGATACTTTCGACCAGCCGATAGCGCCCCGTCACCAATATCCCTGGAACACCGCCGATGTTCGCATTCCCCGGCAATCCGCTGCACCCCCTCCGCGACGCCGTGACCGACTCCAGTGAAACACAACGGTCACACTTCGTGCCTCACCAGGATAGTGCCGGGAAATCTTGTGGTAGCTCTTTCAGTACTGCGAATTCAGGCGCAGTCCAGGACAGTCCAAGGGCAGTCCGGGGGCAGTCCAGGGGGACGCAAGGGGGGCGAACATGAGTTCTCGTCGCACGGCGGCGGTCGCGGGATCGCTGGTAGCGGCATCTTTCTCGGCGGTGGTGATCCTTTCCGGAACGGCCGGCGCGGAAGACGAAGGGCCCGCAAGCAGAAAGGGAGGAAAGGTCGTCGACGAGGCACCGGCGGGGGTGAAGCTGACCACGCTGCTGCCCGAGAAGATCTCGGTCGACAACGGCTCCGAAAAGACAGCGCTCACCGCCACGGTGAAGAACGACGGAAACAAGGACAGCGGGAAGATCCAGCTTTTGGTCGTCGGTTTCGACGGACTCACCGTCAAGAACGTCCAGGGGTGTTCCCCGATAGCCGGGAACAATCTTCCAGAGGGTTCGAACAGCGGTTTCAGCTGCCCCATCGACAATCTCGCGGCCGGTAAGTCGAAGGCGTACGCCGTCGACGCGACGTACGACCTGGGCAAGACCGGGAAGATCTGTCTGCCCGTCCGGGCGAGCGACGGGAAGAAGACGTTCTGGCAGCAGGGCCCGGTGCCGTTCGGCACGACCAATCCGTCGCCTGACGCACCGGCGACGCCGCTGCTGCTCGGCACCGACAACAAGCCGGTCTCCCCCGGAAAGCCGGATTCCCCGGGCGGCAAGGAGCTGCCGAAGACCGGTCCGGCGCGCGATCTGCTGCCGCTGGGCGCGGCCGGTGCGTCGCTGCTCGCGGCGGGTGCGGCCGGGATGTGGTGGTCCCGGCGGCGGTCGGCACGGCAGGAGGTCTGAACCGGCCTGACAGCACCGCAACGCACGAGAGGCTCGCCGGGCTGAGGGAAAACCTCCCCCGGCGAGCCTCTCGTCAAGTACCGCTGCCTCAGCGCTTGTCGGCGAACTTCCATGCCGTCGGCAGCGCCCCCATCGCCAGCGCCGCCTTCAGCGCGTCACCGATGAGGAAGGGCGTGAGGCCGGCCGCGATCGCGGCGGCCGCGGACATGCCGGTGGCGAGGGCGAGGTAGGGCACGCCGACGGCGTAGATGATCGCCTCGCCCACCAGCATCGTGCCCGCCATGCGCAGCATCGAGCGGTCGGCGCCGCGGCGGGCCAGGGCGCCCACCACCGTGGAGGCGAGGATCATGCCGAGGATGTAGCCGAAGGAGGGGGCGACGCCGGAGGTGCCCTGCGCGAACCACGGCATACCGGCGAGGCCCGCCACGGCGTACAGCGCCAGCGAGAGGAAGCCGCGGCC
The DNA here is from genome assembly GCF_002148965.1 of Streptomyces swartbergensis. GTDB lineage: Bacteria > Actinomycetota > Actinomycetes > Streptomycetales > Streptomycetaceae > Streptomyces > Streptomyces swartbergensis. The sequence continues at coordinate 2,389 of NZ_NGFN01000097.1, forward strand.
GGCGCCGAGGGCGGTGCCGACGAGCAGCGCGGCGAAGGTCTGGCCGGTCACCGGCACCGGGGAACCGGGCACGGGCACCGCGATCTGCGCGGCGAGGCCGGTGAGCGCGGCTCCGCCGAGCACGAGGGCCGCGTCCCGGACACGGGAGGCGGGCAGCAGGTCGGCGAGGACCTGCCTGGTGCGGGCGGGTGTGGCGGCAGCGGTGCTCATGGGGACTCCGCGAGAGTGAGGGCCGTTCGGGACACGGTGACGCTATCCCAGCGCGCTCGCCCGGTTCACCGTCAGCGATCGACAAAGGCTAGATCGCGCGATTGGTCGGCTTCGGACAAAGAGGGGCGGTACACCGGGCGCGGAGTGATGCCGGTCACGGAGGTGGCGAGGCTTCGGTCACGGGGCGGGTGGCAAGGCGGACTGTAGGGTTTCACCAAATCACCCTCCGGACGCGTGCCAACCCTCCGTTTCGGGGCACTCACAGCACGCGTTCCAGGTGTCCGCATGATGGACAGCCCTCCCCGCATGGCGGAGGGACCGCCCAGACTGGCGGCGTTTTTGCCCTCTCACGCCTCTCACGCATTGGACGAGCCGCGCCCATGCCCAGCAGCACCACCACCGAGACGCCGCCCAGCACGGACGACGTCTCCCTCTCCCCCGGCCTGAAGCAGCGCCACCTGTCGATGATCGCCCTCGGTGGGGTGATCGGCGCCGGTCTCTTCGTCGGCTCCGGCGCGGGTATCGCCGCCGCCGGTCCGTCGATCGTGGTCGCCTACGCCCTCTCCGGCCTCCTCGTGATGCTGGTGATGCGGATGCTCGGCGAGATGTCGGCCGCGTATCCGTCGTCGGGTTCGTTCTCGGCGCACGCGGAGCGGGCGATCGGCCCCTGGGCCGGATTCACCGCCGGCTGGGCGTTCTGGGTCCTGCTCTGCACGGCCGTCGGTCTGGAGGGCATCGGTGCCGCGAAGATCGTCAGCGGCTGGCTGCCGGGCACGCCGGAGTGGGCGTGGGTGGCGCTGTTCATGGTCGTCTTCTGCGGCACGAACCTCGCGGCCGTGAAGAACTTCGGCGAGTTCGAGTTCTGGTTCGCGGCCCTGAAGGTCGGCGCGATCACCCTGTTCCTGGCGCTCGGCGTCCTGGCGATCCTCGGGATCCTGCCCGGCACGGACTCGCCCGGCGTCTCGCACCTCACCGACTTCCTCCCCAACGGCGGCGAGGGCCTGGTCATCGGCCTGCTCGCCTCGGTCTTCGCCTACGGCGGGCTGGAGACGGTCACCATCGCGGCGGCCGAGTCGGAGAACCCCGTCAAGGGCGTGGCGAGCGCGGTCCGTACGGCGATGTGGCGCATCGCGCTGTTCTACGTCGGCTCGATGGCGGTCATCGTCACGCTGGTGCCGTGGGACTCGAAGGAGGTCGTCGAGAAGGGACCGTACGTCGCCGCCCTCGACGAACTCGGCATCCCGGGCGCCGGTCAGCTGATGAACGTGGTCGTGCTGGTGGCCCTGCTGTCCGCCATGAACGCCAACATCTACGGCGCCTCACGCATCGCTTACTCGCTGGTGGAGCGCGGCCAGGGCCCCAAGGCGCTGGGCCGGGTCTCGGGCGGCGTCCCGCGGATCGCCGTTCTCGCCTCCTCCGTCTTCGGCTTCCTGTGCGTGCTGCTGAGCTACTGGCGGCCGAACGATGTCTTCTCCTGGCTGCTGAACATGATCGGCGCGGTGATCCTGGTCGTCTGGATCTTCATCGCCGTCTCGCAACTGCGCCTGCGTCGACGCCTGGAGCGGGAGACGCCGGAGAAGCTGGTCGTGCGGATGTGGTTGTTCCCGTGGCTGACGTGGGTCGCGCTGGCGGGCATGGCCGCCGTCTTCGTCCTGATGGCCCGCCAGCCCGACACACGGGTGCAGCTCTACTCGACGGGCGGGATGACGCTGGCCCTGGCGGCCGTCGGGTTCGCGTGGCAGAAGGCGCGCGCCAGGCAGTAGGAATGCCGGCACCCAAAGGCGCCTGCGACACACGAAGGCCCCTGCGACACACGCGGGGGCCTTTTTGTGTGTCCTGAGCACCCACCCGCACCCTCTTGCTGCTAGCGTGCAGTTGCAAGAGTATTGCAATAAGAGGTTCCGGAGGGGATCCCGCCCATGCCCGTCTACACGCTGCCCGACCTGCCGTACGACTACTCCGCGCTCGCCCCCGTGATCAGCCCCGAGATCATCGAGCTGCACCACGACAAGCACCACGCGGCCTATGTGAAAGGCGCCAACGACACGCTGGAGCAGCTTGCGGAGGCGCGGGACAAGGAGACGTGGGGGTCGATCAACGGGCTGGAGAAGAACCTGGCCTTCCACCTGTCCGGGCACATCCTGCACAGCATCTACTGGCAGAACATGACCGGCCCGAAGGACGGCGGTGGCGAGCCGCTGGCGCAGGACGGTGTGGGCGAGCTCGCGGACGCGCTCGCCGAGTCGTTCGGGTCGTTCGCGAACTTCAAGGCCCAGTTGTCCAAGGCCGCCGCGACCACGCAGGGTTCTGGGTGGGGCGTGCTCGCCTACGAGCCGCTGAGCGGGCGGCTGATCGTCGAGCAGGTCTACGACCACCAGGGCAACGTCGGCCAGGGCTCGACCCCGATCCTCGTCTTCGACGCCTGGGAGCACGCCTTCTACCTCCAGTACCGGAACCAGAAGGTCGACTTCATCGAGGCGATGTGGCAGGTCGTCAACTGGCAGGACGTGGCCCGGCGGTACGAGGCCGCCAAGTCCCGGGCGGACGTGCTGCTGCTGACGCCCTGACGGCGACGCGCTGTCGAGTCGTCCTGCCTCGTGATCGTCTTCTCACCCTTCACGAACGGCGGGCGGAATGAAGGAAGCCCCCGTGAGGACGTGACTCACGGGGGCTTTCCGTGCGTGCGCTATAGCTTGCGCGTGCGCTACGGCTTGCGCGTGCGCTACGGCTTGCGGCCCAGGCCGCCGTGCTGGCCGATCGGTTCCGTGGGAGCGCCCGGCTCGGGGTGCCACCGCGGTACCGAGACCACGCCCGGTTCCACCAGCTCCAGGCCCTCGAAGAAGGCCTCGATCTGCTCGACCGGCCGTAGGTGGTACGGGACCGCCCCGGTCTCGTTGTAGGCGTCCTGGGCCTGCTCGTAGGCCGGGTCGGTGCCGCGGGAGCCCTCGTTGAGGGAGAGGTAGCTGCCGGAGGGCAGGCCGGCCAGGAGGCGGCGGACGAGGTCGCGGGCCTCGTCGTAGTCGGCCACGTGGCCCAGGATGCCGCTGAGGATCAGGGCCGTGGGGCGGGTGAGGTCGAGCGTCTTGCCGGCGGCCTCGATGACGCGCTCGGGCTCGTGGAGGCTGATCGGTTCGTACGCCGTCGCGCCCTCGGGCGTGGAGGTGAGCAGGGCGCGGGCGTGGGCGAGGACCAGCGGGTCGTTGTCGACGTAGACGATCCGCGACTCGGGGGCGAGACGCTGGGCCACCTCGTGGGTGTTGTCGACGGTCGGCAGTCCGGTGCCGACGTCGAGGAACTGGCGTACGCCGGCCTCCTGGACGAGGTGGCGGATGCTGCGGCCGAGGAAGGCGCGGCTGCTGCGGGCGATGGTGACGATGCCCGGGAACACGGCGGTGTACGCGTCACCTGCCGCCTCGTCCACCGGGTAGTTGTCCTTGCCGCCCAGCCAGTAGTTCCAGATCCGGGCCGAGTGCGGCACCGAGGTGTCGATCTGCGTCATGGGCTCATAGTGCTACGGCAGGTCCGTCCCGCACGGCACATTGAGTGAGAGGAGTGCGGCGGAACCGTCGGGGTTCACGCGCAGTTCGCTGATCGCCGCGTTCCGCAACCGCGGGAACACTCTGCGGTACTCCCCGGCCGGGATCGACAGCAGTGTGCACAGCACCAGGCGCAGCAGGGTGTTGTGGGCGACGACGAGGACGCGTCCGCCGGGGTGGGCGGTGGCGATACGGCGCAGGGCGGCGGCCCCGCGGGCCGCTGCCGCCGCCGGGTCCTCGGCGCCGGGGAAGGGATGGGCCACGGGGTCGGCGCGGAAGGCTGCGGCCCGGCCGGGGTCCTCGGCCTCGAACTCGGCGAGCGTACGGCCCTCCACGACTCCGAAGTCGCATTCGGCGAGGCCGGGTTCGCGTTGCGGGGCGAGGCCCAGGGCACGGCAGGCGGGCTCGGCGGTGGCGACGGCCCGGGAGAGCGGCGACGTCCAGATCGCGTCGACGGGGTGGGCGGCGGCCCAGCGGCCGAGGGCCTCCGCCTGGGCGCGGCCGGTGTCGGTGAGCTCGATGTCGCTGACACCGGCGTACCGGTTCTCGGCGTGCCAGACGGTCTGCCCGTGCCGGGCGAGGAGGAGGGTCGTGGTCGTGGTGGTCATGACGTTCCGGTGTCCAGGTCCAGGTGCAGGCGGGTTCGGGCGTGTGCCGCGACGGGGGCGGGGAGCCAGCCGCGGGTCTCCAGTGCGTCGACGAGGCGAGCGTACGGCTCGGTGAAGCGGGCGGTGCGGTCGGCGCGGGGTTCGAGGACGGTGCGGACGCGGACCATGCGCTCGGCGACGTCGGCGAGGGATCCGGCTCCGGAAGCCCCATCAGCCTCGTGTGCCCCGTACGCGGCCAACGCGGCCATGCCCAGGGCCGGTTCCGTCTGTTCCGGGACGCGGGCCGGGCGGCCGAGGATGTCGGTGCGGAGCTGGTTCCAGTACGGGCTGCGCGCGCCGCCGCCGGTGAAGGTGAGCGGGCCGTCGAGGGGGGCGCCGAGGTGGTGCAGATAGTCCAGGCACAGGCGTTCCGCGAAGCCGACGCCCTGGAGCAGCGCGGCCCACAGGCCGGCGTCGCCCTCGGGTTCGCCGAGGAGGAAGGGGACCGCCTCCGGCGCCCGGAACGGGAACCGCTCCCCCGGCGACACCAGCGGGTACGCGACCGCACGGGACGGCTCGAACGCCGCCGCCGGCTCGTCCATCGTGGCGGGGTCGGCGTCCGGGAAGTGCGCCGCGAGGGCCCCGGCTCCCACGCTCGACGCYCCGCCGGGCAGCCAGGTGCCGTCGGGGGCGCGGTGGTTGTAGACGACGCCGGTGGGGTCCCGGACGGGGTCGCGGGCGGCTCCCTTGAGGACGAGCGTGGTGCCGAGCACCGAGTTCCAGGAGCCGGGGCGCAGCGCGCCCGAGGCGATCTGGGCCGCGCAGCCGTCCGTCATCCCGGCGAGCACCGGGGTGCCGGCGGGGATGCCGGTGGCGTCGGCGGCGGCCGGGCGGACCTCGCCGAGGAGGGTGCCCGGGCGGACCACGTCGGGCAGCAGGCCTTCGGGGACGCCCAGTTGGGCCAGGGCGACCTCCGGCCAGGACTCGTGCTCCACGTCGTAGCCCGTCTTGAGGGCGTGGCTGGAGTCGGCCGGGGGCGGTGCGCCGGTGAGGCGGGTGACGATCAGGTCGGGCTGGTGAGCGAGCCGGAGACCCGGGCCGTACTCCCCCACCAGCCACAGCGCCTTCGGCAGCGCCCAGGTGTCCTGGACCGCGAGCCCCGCCTCCCGGGCCCGCGCGGCCTCCGCCGCCGCGCGGCCGTCGTCGTACATCAGCGCGGGGCTCACCGGGCGGCCCGAACCGTCCGTCAGCAGGACCGTGCCGGACGTGCCGCACACCGCGAGGCCGCCGACCGGTACGCCGGGCGCGGAGCCGAGTGCCGCCCGGGACGCCGTGCACAGCGCCGACCACCACCGCTCCGGGTCCTGCTCGTGCCGCACTCCCTCCCGCCGCCCGGTCAGCGGGGCCGAGCCGCTGCCGAGGACCCTGCCGTCGGCGGTGACGAGCAGCACGCGGACGCTCTGTGTGCCCAGGTCGATCCCCAGCCAGCCCGCATCCTCGTCGGCCATCCGGAACCTCCCACGACGTCGCAGCCGGAAGTGTGAAGTTCTCACTGTGCCCCGATATTTTCCCGTGCGCGAGGGATTGACGCCCAACTTCAGCCGTTCCACCCTCTGTTAGCGAGTCGACTCGACGTGTTAACCAGCCCCCACGTGGAGGTACGGATGAACACGCACGTGCACGACCGGCGGCGCTTCCTCGCGCTCGCCGCCGGGGCTGCCGCGGCCCCGCTGCTCACGGCCTGCGGCGCCGGTTTCGGCGGGGACGACAGCAAGAGCGACGGGTCCGCCGCGGACGACGTCACCGGCTCCTTCGACTGGAAGCGGGAGAAGGGCACCACCGTCAAGGCGCTGCTCAACAAGCACCCGTACACGGACGCGCTCATCGCCGACCTGAAGTCCTTCACCGCGAAGACCGGCATCAAGGTCGAGTACGACGTCTTCCCGGAGGACAACTACTTCGACAAGCTCACCGTGGACCTGTCCAGCGGGCGTGCCTCCTACGACGTCTTCATGCTCGGCGCGTACATGGTGTGGCAGTACGGTCCGCCGGGCTGGCTGGAGGACCTCGGGCCCTGGATGCGCAACTCCTCGGCGACGGGCGCCGAATGGGACCAGGCGGACTTCTTCCCGAACCTGCTCCAGGCCGACCAGTGGTCGCTGAAGGCGGGCGCGCCGCTGGGCCGGGGCGGGCAGTACGCGCTGCCGTGGGGCTGGGAGACGAACGTCGTCGCCTACAACACCGAGGTGTTCGGGAAGCTGGGGCTGAAGCCGGCCGAGACCTTCGACGAGCTGGCCGAACTCGCCGGGACCATCAAGCGGAAGGCGCCGGGCGCCGGTTTCGACGGCATGTACGGGATCGCCGTACGCGGGTCCAGGAGCTGGGCCACCATCCACCCGGGCTTCATGACGATGTACGCCCGCAACGGGCTGAAGGACTTCACGGTCGACGGCGGGAAGCTCGCACCCGCCATGAACAGCCCCGAGGCCGTCGCGTTCACCGAGGACTGGGCGCGCATGGTCAAGCGGGGCGGCCCGCCGTCCTGGACGTCGTACACCTGGTACCAGTGCTCCAGTGACCTGGGCGCGAAGAAGGCCGGGATGCTGTTCGACGCCGACACGGCCGCCTACTTCCAGGCGGTGAAGGGCGCCAGCCCCGCCTCCGGGAAGATCGCCTTCCACCCGGGGCCGAAGGGCCCGGACGGTTCGCTCGCCACCAACATGTGGATCTGGTCGCTCGGCATGAACGCCAAGAGCGAGAAGAAGAGCGCCAGTTGGCTGTTCCTCCAGTGGGCCACCGGCAAGGAGCACCTGCGCAAGGGCGCCATCACGCACAACCACATCGACCCGGTGCGCAAGTCGGTCGCCGACGACGCCGCGTACAAGGACAAGATGCGGCACCTGCCCGGCTTCCTGGAGACCTTCGAGACGGTCGTCGACCAGACGAAGATCCAGTTCACCCCGCAGGCGCAGTTCTTCGACGCGACCACCAGCTGGGCGGCGGCCCTCCAGGAGATCTACGGCGGCAAGGGCGCCCAGTCGGTCCTCGACGGGCTGGCGGACGACCTCGCCGGCAAGGTGGGTTAGCCGATGGGGTGGCGGCTCACCCTGCGCCCGTACGTCCTGATCGTGCCCGCACTGCTGCTGACCTGCGGGATCCTCTACCCGTTCGGGCTCGGCCTGTACTACACGCTGTTCGACTTCTCGGCGAGCAAACCGCAGCCGGACATGGTGCGGTTCGAGAACTACACGACCGTCTTCACGCAGGAGGCCTTCTGGAACTCGGCGTGGGTGACGGTGCTGTACGCGGTCGGGGCGGCCCTCGTCGAGACCGTGCTCGGGGTGGCCGTCGCCCTGCTGCTGCACCGCTCGACGCTGGTGGGCCGTGTGCTGGAGAAGATCCTCATCCTGCCGCTGATGATCGCCCCGGTGATCGCCGCGATCATCTGGAAGCTGATGCTCCAGCCGTCCGTGGGCGTCGTCAACTACCTGCTGAGGCCCTTCGGGCTCGGCGGGGTGCAGTGGACCGACACCCCTACGGGTGCCCTCCTGTCGTCGATCGCCGTGGACGTGTGGGTGTACACGCCGTTCGTGGCGATCCTCGCCCTCGCCGGTCTGCGGTCGCTGCCCACCTCCCCGTTCGAGGCGGCGGCCGTGGACGGCGCGGGGTGGTGGTACACGTTCCGGCGGCTGACCCTGCCGATGCTGTGGCCGTACGTACTCGTCGCGGTGATCTTCCGGTTCATGGACTCGCTGAAGGTGTTCGACATCATCTACGCCCTCACCGAGGGCGGGCCCGGTGACTCGACCGTCGTCCTGCAGATCCGGGCGTACCTGGAGGCGATCCGCTTCCAGCGCTACTCCTTCGGGATCAGCTACACGATCGTGCTGTGGGCCGTGGTGTATCTGGCCGCGATGGTGCTGGTGAAGCACCTGGGGAAGATCCAGCGGCGGGCCGCGGAGGTGACCACGTGAAGAAGCGTGTGCTGGGGTGGCTCGCGGACGCCGCCCTCGTCCTCTACTTCGTCTTCGCGCTGTTCCCGATCGCCTGGATGGTGATCCTGTCGCTGAAGCCGGCGGACCAGCTCTTCTCCACCTACTTCTCCTTCTCCCCCACGCTCGACGGCTACCGGACGGTCCTCGGCGACAGCGAGGGCATCCCGTTCGTGCGGTTCTTCGTCAACAGCCTGGTGGTGTCGGTGGGGGCGGTCGTGCTGTCGCTGGTGGTCGGGCTTCCGGCGGCGTACGCCTCGGCGCGGTGGCGGTTCAAGGGCTCCGAGAACCTGATGTTCACGCTGCTGTCGTTCCGCTTCGCGCCCGAACTGACCGTGATCATCCCGCTGTTCGTGCTGTACCAGAAGCTCGGGCTGTTCGACACGTACGTCGGCATGGTGTGGGTGCTGCAACTGGTCACCCTGCCGCTGATCGTGTGGATCATGCGGTCGTACTTCGCCGACCTCACCCCCGAGCTGGAGCAGGCGGCCCTGCTGGACGGCTACACCCGCAAGCAGGCTTTCTTCAAGGTGGCCCTGCCCCTGGTCAAACCCGGTATCGCGGCCGTGTCGCTGCTGGCCTTCATCTTCGCCTGGAACAACTTCGTCTTCCCGCTGATCCTCACCTCCAACGAGGCCCAGACGGTGACCGTGGGCGCGCTGTCCTTCCTCGGCGGGGACCGGCCCAAGTACAACCTCACGGCCGCCGCCGCGCTGGTGTCCGTCGTCCCGCCGCTGCTGCTGGCGCTGACGATCCAGCGGTATCTGGTGCGGGGGCTGTCGTTCGGGGCGGTGAAGTCTTGACTGCTCTCCCTCGCAAACCAAGGAAGATTCCTGGCTCAGGCCGCCTCCTGGAGCAGCGCTCCAGGAGGTCTTACGCCCTCGACACCAGCCGGGTTCAGACCAGCCCGGATGAGCATCACACGAGCGGAGTTCTTGTCTCTTGGAGAGACCGCTCCGCACGACGCGCAGTCCATGGTGGTGTGCGCGGGGTGCACGAGACGGACGTCGCGCCCGTGCTTGCGGCCCATCTCGATCAGAGCCTGCTTCGTGGCGCCGATGGCGGCGTCCGCAGCCTTGCGCGCCATGGTGGTCCTGGCGAGGAACTTCGGCCGGAAGTCCTCCACGGCGATGGCATCGTGATCGCGCACGACTTTCTTCGCCCATTTTCGCGCGGTGTCCTGTCGCTGCCGGGCGATTTTCTGGTACGCCCTCACCCGCAGCTTTTTCGCCTCGCGATAGCCCTTGGAAGCAGCCTGCCCCTTCTTCGGCTTGCGGCGGGCCATCATCCGGTCGTACCGGGTCAGCCATTCCCTGCTCTTCTTCCCGTGCTCGGCGTGTGGGAGGTCATGAGCGTCGGACGTGGTGGTCGCGGTCTCCCTCACACCCCAGTCGACACCAAGCACCGCACCGGTCTCCGGCAGCTGCTCAACTACGGCGGGGACGACGAACGAGGCGTACCAGTGGCCGACGTTGTCCCGGTACACCCGCACACTGGACGGCTCGGCGGGCAGCTCCCGCGACCACACCACCGTCAGGACAATGTTCCCGGCCAAGTGCAGACGGCCGTCCTTCAGCCGGAAACCGCGCCGCGTGTAGTTCAGCGTCGGGTCTGCCTCGCGCTTCTTCTTGTACCTGGGCATCCCTGCCCGCTACCTCATCGGCAGCCGGTCCTTGATGTCCTTGAGCGCCTTGGCACGGGCCTTGCCAAAGTCGCGGATGAGCTGCTGCTGCGGCACGCTGGAGCCCTCAGCCAGCCAGGGAGTGACAGCGCGGGCCTCGGTCAGCATTTTGTCCATCATCGCGGGGCCGCACTTCTCCCCGTCCTGGTGGGCCTTCTTGGACCGGGCAATGCACTCATTCCAGATCCACCGACACCGGTCCCACTCCGCCAACAGTGCAGTGCGGGCAGGGGACAACACACGGAGCCGGTAGGTATACCGGGCGTGCCCCGCCTCGTTGACTCCCCTCAGTGTCGTCATGGCACCAAGCCAGGACCCGGGATTCGCTCTTCTCTGCGAATGCCAGAACACCCACACGAACGAGTGAAGTCCCGCCCGCACGGCATCCTCCGGGAGGCCCGGTGAACTCCAGCAAGACGGCCATCGCACTACGAGGAGTGCACAAGACGTACGGCACGGTCACCGCGCTCGACGAGCTCGAACTGGAGGTCCGCGAGGGCGAGTTCTTCTGCCTGCTGGGCCCCTCGGGCGCGGGTAAGACCACGACGTTGAAGAGCATCGCCGGGCTCGAACAGCCCGACTCCGGCACCGTCGTACTCGACGGCGAGGACATGCGGGGTGTGGAGCCCTACGACCGGGGTGTGGCGATGTGCTTCGAGAGCTACGCCCTCTACCCGCACCGCTCGGCCTACGACAACCTGGCCTCCCCCCTGCGCTCGCCCCGGCACCGGCTGCCCGCCGCCGAGGCCCGGCAGCGGATCGGCGCCATCGCCGAACTGCTCGGCATCTCCGGGTTGCTGGACCGGCCGGTGGGCCAGCTGTCCAACGGGCAGCGGCAGCGCGTCGCCCTCGGCCGGGTGCTGGTCCGCCCCGCCCGGGCTTTCCTCCTCGACGAGCCGCTCTCCCACCTCGACGCCAAGCTCCGTCAGCAGATGCGGGCCGAGCTGAAGGCGATCGGGGCCGTGCAGCACACCACCACCCTGTACGTCACCCACGACTCCGTCGAGGCGCTGGCGCTCGGTGACCGGATCGGGGTCATCCGGCAGGGGCGGATCGTGCAGACGGGCACGCGGGAGGAGATCTGGTACCGGCCCCATGACACGGAGGTCGCGCGGGCTTTCGGGCGGCCCCGGATCAATCTGCTGCCGGGGGTGGTGACGGAGAGCGGGGTGCGGTCGGACGGCGGCGTGGAGCTGCCGGTCCGGGCGCAGGCCGCGCCGGGCACGGACGTCCTCGTCGGCATCCGCCCCCGGGACATCGCCCTGCGCGGCGAGGGCCATGAGCTGACCGGCACCGTGTACGTCACGGAGGTGCTCGGCCGGTCCGTCGAGGTCACCGTCCGGCTCGGGACCGGGGAGCAGCGGGTGTCGCTGGTGGCCCCCCGGGCGGACGCGGCACGCCTTCGTCCGGACGATCCGGTACGGCTCGTCGTCCGGCCTGAGAACCTGCTGCTGTTCGAGGCCGACCGGCCGGAGCGACCGGGACGACGGATAGAGACACGACCATGAGCAGCAGCAGTGGTGGACAGCAGGGGCCGGCGGCGCGGCAGGCCGCCATGGCCGAGCAGGTGCTGGCCGACGGCTCGGCGACGGCGGCGGAGCTGGCCGAGCGGTTCGGGGTGAGCCTGATGACGATCCACCGGGACCTCGACGAGCTGGAACGGCAGGGCATCGTACGGAAGTTCCGCGGCGGGGTGACCGCGCAGCCGTCGGGGGTCTTCGAGTCGAACGTGCAGTACCGGCTGAAGACCATGCGGGCCGAGAAGGCCGCCGTCGCCGAGCACGCGCTGCGGATGGTGGAGCCAGGCATGGCGATCCTGCTGGACGACTCCACGTCCACCCTGGAGATAGCCAGGCGCCTGCGCACGGGCGAGGTCACGCCGCTGACGGTCGTCACCAACTTCCTGGAGGCGATCAACCTCCTGGCCGACCAGCGGGGCATCCACCTGATGGCGCTCGGCGGCGACTACGACCCGCTGCACTGCTCCTTCCTGGGGGTGTCCTGCGTGGAGGCGGTCGAGCAGTTGCGGGTGGACGTGTGCTTCGCGTCCACGTCGGCGGTGCACGGGGGTTACGCCTACCACCAGGAACAGCACATCGTGTCCGTGAAGCGGGCGATGCTCGACGCGGCCGCGCGGAACGTCCTGCTGATCGACCACACCAAGCTCGGCCGGGTCGCCCTGCACCGGGTCGTCCCGCTGTCCCGTTTCGACACGGTCCTCGTGGACGACGGAGCGTCGGCGGAGGCACTGCGGGATCTGGACGAGCACAAGGTCCGTTACGAGGTTTGCGCGATGAAGGGCGGCCATGACGGGACTGGAGCTACGTGAGCTGCGGAAGACCTATCGGTCGCGGGGGCGGCCGGCGGTGGACGCCGTACGCGGGATCGACCTGAACCTCGGGTCCGGGGAGCTGCTCGGGCTGCTCGGGCCGTCCGGCTGCGGCAAGTCGACGACCCTCCGCATGATCGCCGGTCTTGAGCCGGTGACCGGCGGGGACATCCTGGTCGGCGGGGCGTCGGTGGTCGAACGGCCCGCGCAGCAGCGGAACATCGGGGTCGCGTTCGAGAACTACGCGCTGTATCCGCCGCTGTCGGTGGCGGAGAACCTGGCGTTCGGGCTGATGGCCCGGGGCCGTAAGGCTCGGGGAGACGTCGACCGCAAGGTGACCGAGATCGCCGAACGGGTCGGCCTGACCGACCTCCTCGACGCCCGCCCGGCAGGCTTGTCCAGCGGCCAGAAGCAGCGGGTCTCCCTGGCCCGGGCCCTGATCCGCGAACCGGACGTGCTGCTGCTCGACGAACCCCTCTCCCACCTGGACGCGGCCCAGCGGGACACCACCCGCCGTGAACTCAAGCGCATCCAGCAGGACCTGGGCCACACCACCATCCTGGTCACCCACGACCAGGAGGAGGCCCTCTCCCTCGCCGACCGGATCGCCGTGATGAAGGACGGCGTCATCCAGCAGCTCGGCACCCCCTACGAGATCTACGACAGCCCGGCCAACGTGTTCGTCGCGGACTTCGTCGGCGAGCCCGCGATCACCCTGCTGCCCGGCATCGCCGACCGCGACGGCCACGCCCGCCTCTCCGACGCGGTGCGGATCGCGCTGCCCGTGCCGGTGGACGCGGGGCGGGAGGTGGTGGTCGGGATCCGCCCGGAGGACGTCCGGCTCACCGCCGAGGACGGCCTGCCCGCACGGGTCGTCGCCCATGAGCCGTTGTTGGAGTCGGGCATCGCGACCCTCGCTCTCGACGGGGTCGAACGGCACCTGGTCGTCCTCACCGACCCCGAGGTGCGACTCTCCCACGACGAGCGGGTCCGGGTGGCCGCCGACCTCCAGCACACCCATGTCTTCGACGCCGAGACAGGAGACCGTCTGCGATGACTGCCGGAAACAGTGTGCGTGTGGTGGCCGCCGGTGACCACTTCGTCCTGCCGTCGCTGATCACGCGGGCGGTGGAGCACGAGGTGGGGCGGGCGGACGTCAGGGAACTGAGGCTCGGCTGGCCGCTGGAGCCGTTCGGGCCGGTCGCCGAGGTGCAGGAGGCCAGTGACGCCGAGGACGAGATGATCGAGGCGCTGGCCGGTGCGGAGGTGCTGGTCACGCAGATGGGGCCGGTGACGGAGAGGGTCCTCGCAGCCTGCCCCGATCTGAAGCTGGTCGTGGTCTGCCGGGGCGGGCCGGTCAACGTCAACCTGGACGCGGCGAAGCAGCGTGACGTGCGGGTGTGCTTCGCGCCCGGGCGCAACGCCGCCGCCACCGCCGAGTTCACCGTCGGCATGATGCTGGCCGCCCTGCGCCGCATCCCCCAGGCCCACGACCCGCTGGCCCGGCAGGGCAGTTGGGAGGGCGCGACGTACTACACGTACGAGCAGAGCGGTCTGGAGCTGGAGGACCTGCCCGTCGGGCTGGTCGGGTACGGGGCCGTCGGCAGCCGGGTCGCGCGGGTGCTGTGCGCGTTCGGGGCGCGGGTGATGGTGTACGACCCGTATGTGCACGGCGAGATCCACGGACTGCGCGTGACCTCGCTCGACGAACTCCTGCGCCGCTCCCAGGTGATCACCCTGCACGCCCGGCTCACCCCCGAGACCCGGGGTCTGATCGGCGCGCGTGAGCTGGGGCTGCTGCCGTCCGGCGCGGTGGTGGTGAACGTGGCCCGGGGGCCGCTGCTGGACGAGGGCGCGCTGTGCGACGCGCTGGAGAGCGGGCAGGTGTCGGCGGCGGCGCTCGACACGTACGAGCGGGAGCCGCTGCCTGCGGAGTCCCGGTTGCTGGGGCTCTCCGAACGCGTGGTGCTCACCCCCCACTTGGGCGGCGCTTCGCGCGCGGTGGCGGAGAAGGCCGCGCGGATCGCCGCCGAGGAGGTGGGCCGCTGGGTGCGCGGCGAGCCGCTCGCGCACTGCCTGACCTGAGGACCGGAGGAGAGCCGCATGTACGTCGGAATCGATGTGGGCACGTCCATGGTCAAGGCGGCGGCCTTCGACGACACGGGCCGCGAGCTGGCCGTGTCCTCCCGCCCGGTGGACCTGAAACTGCACGGCGGGTTCGTCGAGCAGGACATGGAGGAGGTGTACGGCGCGGTCGTCGCCGTGCTCGACGAGGTCACCGGGCAGGTCCCGGGGCCGGTCGAGCTGGCCGGGCTCACCGGGCAGGGCGACGGGGTGTGGCTGGTCGACGGGGAGGGGCGGCCCGTGCGGGCGGCGGCCTCCTGGATGGACGGGCGGGCACACGAACTGGTCGACCGGTGGCTGGCCGACGGCACGTTCGAGACGGTGTTCCGGCGGACGGGCAGCGCGATGTTCCCGGGCTGCCCGGGGCCGCTGCTGGCCTGGCTGGACAGCAACGAGCCGAAGGCGCTGGATGCCGCGAAGGCCGCCCTGTACTGCAAGGACATGGTGTTCCAGCGGCTGACGGGGGCGGGTCCGACGACGGATGTGTCGGACGCCTCGATGCCCTTCCTGGATCCGCGCACCCGGACGTACGACAACCGGGTCGTGGAGCTGCTGGGGCTCACGCACCGGCGCGGGTTGCTCGCCCCGGTGAGCGACCCGGTCGCGACGGCCGAGGCGCGGGGCGAGGGCCTGCCGTCGGGCACGCGGATCGCGAACGGGCCGTACGACCTGCCGGCCTGCGCGCTGGGCGCCGGGGTGACGGCCCCGGGGGACGGTCTGCTGATCGTCGGCACCTGTCTGGCGAGCCTGGTCGCCACGACCGAGCTGGACCTGACGGGCGAGCCCGCGGGCCTGTACATCTCCACGGACCGGCCCGGGCACTGGCTGCGCGCCATGCCCGCGATGGTCGGCACGGCGGCCCTGGACTGGGTGCTGTCGACGACGGGGGTGCGGCACGACGAGGTGGACGGCCTGCTGGCCGAGACACCGCCGGGCGCGAACGGCGTCCGCGTGCTGCCGTACTTCGCGCCCTCCGGCGAACGCGCCCCCTTCGTCGAGCCACGGCTGCGCGCCGAACTCACCGGCGTCTGTCTGGAGTCGACCCGGGGCGATCTGGTCCGCGCAACCTGCGAGGGCATCGGGTACGCGGCCCGGCACTGCCTGGAGGCGGCGGGCCTCGACGGGAATCTGGCCGTCTGCGGCGGCGGCACCCGCAGCCCCGCCTGGATGCGGCTGCTCGCCGATGTGCTCGGGCGGCCGCTGCGGGTCGTCGAGGGCGAGGTGGGTGCCCGGGGCGCGGTCCTCGCGGCGGCCGAGCGGTACGGGGTGCCGCTGGACGCTCAGGTGTGGACGCGGCCGACGCAGGTCGTCGAGCCGGACCGGGGCCGGGCCGCGTACTACACGAAAGGGTACGAAGAGCACCTGGTCCGGCTTGCCGGGGCACGGGCCCGGGCAAGGAGCTGAACATCCGATGGCGAAAGGGAACTGGATGCACCTGAGACGCCGATCTCTCCTGCTCGCGGCCGCCGCCACCCCGGCGGCCGCGACTCTGCCCGCGCACGCGGCACCCGCGGACGCGGCCGCTGCCGGCGGGCCGTTGATCATCGGCCACCGCGGCGCGGCCGGCTGGCGCCCCGAGCACACGGCCGCCTCGTACACGTACGCCGTGCGGGCGGGTGCCGACTGGATCGAACCGGACCTGGTGCCGACGAAGGACCATGTGCTGGTGGTCCGGCATGAGAACGAGATCTCCCAGACGACCGACGTGGCCCGCCGTCCGGAGTTCGCGGACCGCCGCACGACGAAGACGGTCGACGGCCGGTCCGTGACCGGATGGTTCACGGAGGACTTCACCCTCGCCGAGCTGAAGACGCTGCGGGCGGTGGAGCGGCTGCCGCAGGTCCGCAACCGCAACACGGTGTTCGACGGGCGCGAGCAGGTCATGACCTTCCAGGAGGTCGTGGACCTGGCGCGGAAGCTGTCGAAGACGCACGGCCGGACGATCGCCGTCTTCCCGGAGACCAAGCATCCGACGTACTTCCGGTCCATCGGCCTGCCGCTGGAGCCGAAGCTGGCGGCCGCGATCCGCCGGGGCCGGCTGGGCCGGCGCGAGTGTGTCGTGCAGTCCTTCGAGCCGACGAGCCTGAAGCGCATGACAGGCCTGGGCGTACCGCTGTGGCAGGCCCTGGGGACCACGGGCGGGCCGTACGACCTGCCCACGACGACCTACCGGGAGATGATGAGCCCGGACGGGCTGGCGGACATCGCCGAGTACGCGGACTGGATCGGCCCGGACAAGTCGTCGCTCGTCGGCACGTCACTCCTCGCGGACGCCCACGCGGCGGGCCTGCGCGTGGGGCCGTACACCTTCCGGGCGGAGAACCAGTTCCTGCCGTCGGACTTGCGGCGGGGAACCGGACCGAACGATTTCGGGGACGCGTTCGCCGAGTACGCGCTGTACTACCGCTGGGGAGTCGACGCGGTGGTGACCGACTTCCCCGACCTGGCGGTGATGGCGAGGAGGGGCTGATGTTCTTCAAGGACAAGCACTGCCCGACCTGTGGCGGCAGCGGAACGCAGGTGTTCACGCCGCTCAAGCCCGAGGAGAGAAAGGCACTCGGGACGCACCGCACGGACCTGTGGCGCTGCACCGCTGCAGGCTGCCGGTGGTATCAGCCCTGGGGCCATCGGGCCGGCGGGGGCCGGCTCCCGGAGGAACTGCAGAACCCGGGAGCCGACGCCTCGGTGTGACCCCTACAGGTTGGAGAAGTCCGGGCCCTTGGTACGCGTGCGCTTGATCTCGTAGAAGCCGGGGACCGAGGCCACGGCGAGGGTGCCGTCCCAGAGGCGGGCGGCCTCCTCGCCCTTGGGGGCCGGGGTGACGACCGGGCCGAAGAAGGCGAGCTGCTCGCCGTCCGCGCCGGGCACGGCGATGACCGGGGTGCCGACCTCTTGGCCGACCAGGTCGATGCCCTCCTTGTGGGAGGCGCGCAGCTCGGGCTCGTACTTCGTGCCGTCCCAGTGCTCCATGAGGGACTCGGGCAGGCCGACGTCCTTCAGGGCGGCGGCGACCGTCTCCTTGCCGGGGCCCTCGCCCTGGTTGTGGAAGCGGGTGCCGAGCGCGGTGTAGAGGTCGCCCAGCACCTCGGCGCCGTGCTCCTGCTGTGCCGCTATGACGATGCGGACGGGACCCCACGCCTTGGTCTCCAGCAGGTCGCGGTACTCCTCGGGCAGCTCGTCGAGCTTGTCCTCGTTGAGCACGGCGAGGCTCATGACGTGCCAGCGGACCTCGATGTCCCTGACCTTCTCCACCTCCAGCACCCAGCGGGAGGTCATCCACGCCCAGGGGCACAGCGGGTCGAACCAGAAGTCGACGGGGGTCTTGTCCGACATGTCTCTCCTCGTGAGGAAAACCGTTTCTCCGGGAACGTCACCGCTCGCCCCGGTCATTCCCGGCTGCCTCGCGTCAGGGGTACGTGGCAGGATCGTCGCTGTTCAGCCGTATCCGACGACGCTTGAGGAGTTCCGCCCGTGCCCGGTGAGAATCTGTCCCGCGACGAGGCCCGGGAGCGGGCCGCCCTGATCGGCGTCGACGGGTACGAGGTGTCCCTCGACCTGCGGTCCGCGGTCGGTGCGGACGACACCGACGGGCCCCGCACGTTCCGGTCCGTCACGACCGTCCGGTTCCGCTGCAACGAGCCCGGCGCGAGCAGCTTCGCCGATCTGATCGCCCCGAGTGTGACGGCCGTCTCACTCAACGGCCGTGATCTGGACCCCGGGGAGGTCTTCGACGGCTCGCGGATCACGCTGGAGGACCTGGCCGCCGACAACGAGCTGGTGGTCGACGCGCAGTGTGCCTACTCCCGCACGGGCGAGGGGCTGCACCGCTTCGTCGACCCCGAGGACGGCGAGGTGTACCTGTACACGCAGTACGAGCCGGCCGACTCCCGACGCGTCTTCGCGAACTTCGAGCAGCCCGACCTCAAGGCCCCGTTCCGCTTCGAGGTGCGGGCCCCGGAGGGCTGGACGGTGTGGAGCAACGGCGTGGGCGAACGGGCCGACGGGGTGTGGCGGTTCGCCGAGACGAAGCCGATCTCGACGTACATCACGTGTGTGGTGGCGGGCCCGTACCACTACGTGACGGACAGCTACTCCCGTACGTTCGCGGACGGCACGACGCTGGAGATCCCCCTCGGCGCCCTGTGCCGCAAGGGGCTCGCCCCCTACTTCGACGCCGAGGACGTCTTCCTGGTCACCAAACAGGGCCTGGACTTCTTCCACGACCACTTCGACTACCCGTACCCGTTCGGGAAGTACGACCAGGCGTTCGTGCCCGAGTACAACCTGGGCGCGATGGAGAACCCGGGTCTGGTGACGTTCCGGGAGGAGTTCATCTTCCGGGGCAAGGTCACGCAGGCGTCCTACGAGGGCCGGGCCAACGTCGTCCTGCACGAGATGGCGCACATGTGGTTCGGCGACCTGGTCACCATGGAGTGGTGGGACGACCTGTGGCTGAAGGAGTCGTTCGCGGACTTCATGGGTGAGTTCTCGCTGGTCGGCGCGACCCGCTTCGTCAACGGCTGGGTCACCTTCGCCAACCGCCGCAAGTCGTGGGCCTACCGGGCCGACCAGCTGCCCTCCACGCACCCGATCACGGCGGACATCCGCGACCTCCAGGACGCCAAGCTGAACTTCGACGGCATCACCTACGCCAAGGGCGCGTCGGTGCTGAAGCAGCTCGTGGCGTACGTCGGCCAGGACGCGTTCCTGGAGGGCGCCCGGCGCTACTTCAAGCGGCACGCGTACGGCAACACGCGCCTCGGTGACCTGCTGTCGGTGCTGGAGGAGACCAGCGGCCGGGACATGAGCGCCTGGGCGCGGTCCTGGCTCCAGACGGCCGGGGTGAACTCGCTGACCCCGCAGCTGCTGCTGGACCCGCAGGGCCGTGTCGAGGAGCTGGCGGTGGTGCAGGAGGCGGCCGAGTCGCATCCCGAACTGCGCCCGCACCGGGTGGCCGTGGGCCTGTACCGCATGACGGACGGCGGGGCGGTCGAGCGGTACGCGCGCGCCGAGGTGGACGTCGACGGCCCGCGCACGGTCGTGGCGGAACTGTCCGGCGCCGTGGCGCCCGACCTGGTCCTGGTCAACGACGACGACCTGACGTACTGCAAGATCCGCTTCGACGAGAACTCCCTGGCGACGCTGCGCGAGCACCTGGGGTCGGTGACCGACCCGCTGGCGCGTGCCCTGTGCTGGTCGGCGCTGTGGAACATGACGCGGGACGCGCTGCTGCCGGCGAGGGACTTCGTGGACCTGGTGCTGCGGTTCGCGGGGAGCGAGTCCGAGATCGGCGTGGTGCAGATGCTGCACGTGTGGGCCGAGTCGGCGGTCACGCACTACGTGGCTCCCGCCCGGCGGGAGACGACCGCCCGCCTGCTCGCCGAGGGCGCGCGGCGCGAGCTGTACGCGGCCGAGGCCGGCAGCGAGCACCAGCTCGCGTGGGCGCGTTTCTTCGCCCGGACGGCCACCGCCGAGGCCGACTTCGAGCTGCTGAGCGACCTGCTGGCGGGCACGGCGTCGGTCGAGGGCCTCGACCTGGACCAGGAGCTGCGGTGGGTGTTCCTGGAGCCGCTGGCCGCTCACGGGGTGGTGGACGAGAAGGCGCTGGCCGAGGAGCTGGCCCGGGACGACACGGCCTCCGGCAAGCGCCACCAGGTGCGCTGCCTTGCCGCCCGGCCGTCGGAGGCGGTCAAGGCGCAGGCATGGGCACAGGTCGTGGAGTCGGACGCGCTGTCCAACGCCATGGTCGAGGCGACCATCGCGGGCTTCTCCCAGGGCTCGCAGCGGGAGTTGCTCGCGCCGTACGCGCAGAAGTACTTCGCGGCGATCGAGCGGGTGTGGGCCGAGCGGTCGATCCAGATCGGGATGCACGTGGTGCAGGGCATGTTCCCCTCGCTCCAGCAGTCCCGGGAGACCCTCGACGCCACGGACGCGTGGCTGGAGGCCCACCGGGAGGCGGCCCCGGCCCTGCGCCGGCTGGTGCTGGAGGCCCGCGACGACCTGGCGCGGGCGCTGCGGGGGCAGGACTGCGACGCGGCCTCTGGCCAGTAGCTTTGGCCTGAGATCCGGGCGTTCCGCCATCGTTACGAGATGCGTGCCCCGCGAGCCGTAACCCCTGGTCCGCACCCGAACGGACCAGGGGCTTTCGGCATCCGAACACCCGTCCTTTAGGGCTGGGTTGTCCGTATTTGTCGACGGACCTGTAACAGCGGTTAAAGGGCGGTCGGAGCACGGGAAATTGCGGGTCATGACCCACAACACCCCGCTCTTCCCCCGCCCCCTGCACGACCTGTCGGGCCGCGGCCGGCTCCGCGTGATGACGGTCGCGCAGCTCCGCTCGCACGGCGTGACGACGTCCGAGACGAACGAGCAGTGCCGTCCCGGCGGGCCCTGGCAGCAGCTCCTCCCGGGCGTCGTCCTGCTCCACCCGGGCCCGCCGACCAGCGAGGAGCGGCTGCACGCGGTGCTGATGTACGCGGCGCGGGAGCGCGGCACGGGCGTCCCCGCCCAGCCCGGCGCCGGCGGGGGGCACGCCCCCGCCTACCCGGATGCGATGATCACCGGCCTGGCCGCCCTGACGCTGCACGGCTTCTCCTCCACTCCCCCGCTGCCGTCCCTGGACGCCATCGACGTCCTGGTCCCGCGGCTGCGCCGGCTGCGCTCGACGGGCTGTGCGCGCATCGTCCGCAGCGCCGCGCTGCCCGCCCCCGAGCAGGTCACGGGCCTGCCGGTGGCCCCGGTCGCCCGTGCGCTGGCCGACGCGGTGGCCGAACTCGCGGACGCCGGCATCGTGCGCCGGCTGATGACGGAGGCGGTGCGCGGTGCCCACTGCGAGCCGGCGGCGGTGGTGCGGGAGCTGAACCAGGCGCGGCTGCTGAGCCGTCCGCACGTGGTGGACGCGGTGGAGTCCCTGCTGGCCGAGGGCCGGGCGCTCGCGGAGGACCGCCTGTACCGGATGGTGCGCGAGTACGGCCTGCCCGACCCGGTCTGGAACGTGGACCTCCGCTTGCCCGGCGGCCCGTACCTCGGGGGCCTGGACGCGTACTGGCCCGACCAGGCGGTGGCGCTGGAGCTGGACACGCGGGCGCCCCGGCAGGACGACGACGCCCTGTGGTCCGAGTACGCCCGCAAGCGCGAGCACCTGGAGCGCCTCGGCATCACCGTCGTCCACATCACGCCCAGGAAGCTGCGCGACTCCCTGGAACAGCAGGCGACGGTGGTCCGCACGGCCCTGATGGCCTCGGCCGACCGCGAACCGGCCGCCTATGTCGTGGTACTGCCCCGGTAGTGACGGACCGGGCAGGACCAGGAGGGGAGAGGAGGGGCCACCGGGTGCTTGCCGGCGGCCCCTCCTCCTGAATGATCACTTGCCGCAGAACTCGGCCTCGATGATCGCGCCCCGGCGGAGGGTGACCTTACGGCCGTCGTGGCCGTGGCCCCGGACCACGCCCGGCAGCCACTTCCCCACCGTGTCGTCGAGCGAGAGCTTGCCCTCCGCCTCCAGTTGCAGCACGACCGTGGCCACGAACGTCTTGGAGATGCTGGCGACCCGGTAGTGGTCCTGCGTCGAACGCGGCTTGCCCGTCTTCAGGTTGCCGACGCCTGCCGTGGTCGCCCAGGTGCCGTGGCCTCGCCGTACGGTCAGCGTCACGCCCGGCACGCCGCCCGCGACAGCGGCCCGCACCGCCTGCCGGGTCGCGTCGTGGTCGCCGTGTGTTCCAGCCGGAGCCGCCGCCAGTGCCGGCGTCACCAGGGCCGCCGACAGTGCCACGGCCGTCGCCGCCGTCAGCATCGTGCGTGCGCCTCTGTTCATGTCCCCGTACCCCCGTCGCGTCGAGCGGTGTCAGGGGGTGGGACCCGAGCCGCCGGCCGGAGTTGACCGGCCCGGGCGGGGTTGGGCGGGATTCAGCCCTTCCTCAGCAC
>NZ_NGFN01000098.1 GCF_002148965.1 Streptomyces swartbergensis
CCGCCCTGTCGCGGGCGCTGGCTGACGACCGGTGCGACGCGGTGGTCGTCACCGCCATACCGGCGGTGGGGGCGGGCTCGGTCGCGGACGCGGCCCTCGCCGCCGCCGAGAGGGCCTCTGCCAGGCCGCCCAGCTCCACGTGCACGACCAGGACGGGCTTGTCCGGGGCGGCGGCCGACGCGGAGCGCAGCGCGCCGGCGAGGGCCGCGTCCGCGACCGAGCCCGCCCCCACCGCCGGTATGGCGGTGACGACCACCGCGTCGCACCGGTCGTCAGCCAGCGCCCGCGACAGGGCGGTGTGGAAGTCGGCGGCGGAGGCCGCCGTGGTCAGGTCCTGCGGGGGGTGCGGCCGCAGCCCCTCGGCGAGACACGCGTCGTACGTGAGCAGGCCGAGCGACTCGGAGTTGCCGAGGATCGCCACCCGGGGCCCGGCAGGCAGCGGCTGGCGGGCGAGGAGCAGCCCGGCGTCCACCAGCTCGGTGATGGTATCGACCCGGATCACGCCGGCCTGCCGGAGCAGCGCCGAGACGGTCGCGTGCGGCAGGCGGGTCGCCCGCACGGCGTGCCCCTGGGGGGCCGCTCCGTGCCGGGCGCCCTGGACCACGACCAGCGGCTTGGCCGCGGCCGTCCGGCGGGCGAGGCGGGTGAACTTGCGGGGGTTGCCGATGGACTCCAGGTACATGAGGACGACGTCGGTGTCCGGGTCCTCGTACCAGTACTGGAGGACGTCGTTGCCGGAGACGTCCGCCCGGTTGCCGGAGGAGACGAAGGTGGAGACGCCGGTCACGCCCGTGACGCCGCCGCCGCGCCGGTGCAGCCGGGACAGCAGGGCGATGCCGATGGCGCCGGACTGGGCGAACAGGCCGATCCGGCCCGGCCGCGGTGTCTCGGGGGCGAGGGAGGCGTTGAGCCGTACCTGGGGGGAGGTGTTGATGATGCCGAAGGCGTTCGGCCCGATGATCCGCATGCCGTACGTGCGCGCCTGCCGCACGAGGGCGCGCTGGCGTTCGCGCCCCTCGGTGCCGCTCTCGGCGTATCCGGCGGAGACCACGACCAGCCCCTGCACGCCGTGTTCGCCGCACTCGGTGACGACCTCGGGGACGTGTTCGGCCGGCACGGCGACGACCGCGAGGTCGACCGGGCCGTCGATGTCCCGCACCGAGCGGTGGGCGGGCACCCCGTCGAGATCCTTCTGCTCCTCGGGGAGGGCCTTGTTCACGGCGTACAGGCGGCCGGTGAACCCGGCGTCGCGGATGTTCGCCAGGACGCTCCGGCCCACGCCGCCCGGCGTGCGCCCGGCGCCGATGACGGCGACCGAACCGGGCGCGAGCAGCCGCTGCACGGACCGCGCCTCGGCGCGGTGCTCGCGCGCGTACTGCACGGCGAGGGAGCGGTCGGTGGGTTCGAGGTCGAACTCCAGACGGACGACACCGTCCTCGAAGCTGCGCTTCTGGGTGTACCCGGCGTCCGTGAACACCTTGATCATCTTGGTGTTGGCGGGCAGCACCTCGGCGGCGAAGCGGCGGATGCCGCGCTCGCGGGCGACGGCGGCGATGTGTTCGAGAAGAGCGGAGGCGACGCCGCGGCCCTGGTGGGCATCCTGCACCAGGAAGGCGACCTCGGCCTCGTCGGCGGGTGCGGACGCGGGCGTTCCGTCCGCGCCGATCCGGTCGTAGCGTACGGTGGCGATGAACTCGCCGCCGACCGTGGCCGCGAGTCCCACCCGGTCCACAAAGTCGTGGTGCGTGAAGCGGTGGACGTCCTTGGCGGACAGGCGAGGGTACGGCGCGAAGAAGCGGTAGTACTTCGACTCGTCGGAGACCTGCTCGTAGAAGCTGACCAGGCGCTCGGCGTCATCAACGGTGATGGGCCGGATGCGCGCGGTGCCCCCGTCGCGCAGCACCACGTCGGCTTCCCAGTGGGCGGGATACTCGTGCCGGTCCGGCGAGGTCTGCATGGGCCCCAGAGTACGGCTAGCGTCCGACAGCGGCGCGAGGCAGTCTGTGGAGGGCGTCAGTCGGGTCGAGGCCGCGATCCGACGGCACCCCGGGGCGAGACATCAGGACCGCCCCGGCGCAGCTTCACGATATGGGAAACTGGTCTAGACAACCCTGAAAACCGAAGGGCAGCAACACATGGCTGAGCGCCGCGTCAACGTCGGCTGGGCCGAGGGCCTCCACGCCCGCCCCGCCTCCATCTTCGTCCGAGCCGCCACGGCCGCAGGCGTCCCGGTGACGATCGCCAAGGCAGACGGCAAGCCCGTCAACGCGGCGTCCATGCTGGCCGTCCTCGGCCTCGGCGCCCAGGGAGGCGAGGAGATCGTCCTCGCCTCCGACGCCGAGGGCGCGGACGCCGCCCTGGACCGGCTGGCGAAGCTGGTCTCCGAGGGTCTCGAGGAACTGCCCGAGACCGTCTGAGTATTCTTTCGCGCTTGATCCGGTGCGCTTGATCCGGTGCGCTTGATCCGGTGCACTTGATCCGGTGCACTTGATCCGGGTGCACTCCGAAGGGCTCGTCCGAATTCATCGGGCGGGCCCTTCGTCATTTCCGGCGACAGGCCGCCGAATTCCCGTCCGCGGGCAGCAGAAATAATCCCCCGCGAATTACCTGCTCTTTGTATACGGCTCTCGTGTTAATGCCGCAGGCTCGCCGTGTTTACGGGATGTTGCGAGTTCCTCACACGCTCGGCGCGCTCCCCGGCGGAGCCGAAACGCAGCCGGTGCGCGGACGTCGCGCGCTCGGCGTGCAGCGCCGTGACCGCCCGCGCGCGCTCGCTGTCACCGCGCGCCACCGCGTCCACGATCGCGCCGTGCTCGGTCCAGGACTCCACGGGACCGGCCGGCGCCTCGACGGTGTACATCCAGGCGATCTTGTGGCGGAGCTGGGTGAGCATCGAGGTCAGCGCGGGGCTGCCGGAGGCCTGGGCGAGCGTCTCATGGAACCAGCCGCCCAGGGAGCGCAGGTCGTCGCTGTTGCCCCGGCGGGCGCGCTCCTGGCCGAGCCTGACCAGGCCGCGCAGGACCTTCAGATGGGCCTCGGTGCGGCGCTGGGCGGCCCGGGCGGCGCCGAGCGGCTCCAGCAGCGTCCGCATCTCCAGCAGGTCGGCGGCCTCCTGCTCGGTGGGTTCGGCGACGCACGCGCCCGCGTGCCGCCGGGTCACCACGAAGCCCTCGGCCTCCAGGGTGCGCAGGGCCTCCCGGACGGGAACGCGCGAGACACCGTAGCGGCGGGCGAGGAGTTCCTCGGTCAGCCGGCTGCCGCGCTCGTAGACACCCGCGACGATGTCGTCCCGGATGGCCGTGCACACCGAGTGCGCGGGAATACGCATGACCGACCTCCGTTTAATCCCCGTGAAACGTCGACGAGTGACGCATGTTCCGTGACTCTATTGCAATGAGCCGGAATTTCCGACGGCGGACCGGAATCCATGGATATTTTTTGGACAGCCGGGCGTCACAAACGCCGAAAGCCCCGGCGCGGGAGCCGGGGCCTCGGGTAACGCGGTGGTACGCCGTCAGACGTTCACGCCGTGCGAGCGGAGGTAGGCGACGGGGTCGATGTCGGAGCCGTACTCGGAGCTCGTGCGGGCCTCGAAGTGCAGGTGCGCACCGGTGACGTTGCCGGTCGCGCCGGACAGGCCGATCTGCTGGCCCGGAGTGACCTGCTGGCCCACCGAGACACCGATGGACGACAGGTGGCCGTACTGGGTGTACGTCCCGTCGTTCATCTTGATCACTACTTGATTGCCGTAGGCACCGCCCCAGCCGGCCTCGACGACCGTACCCATGCCCACGGAGTGGACGGGGGTGCCGCTGGCGGCGTGGAAGTCGACGCCGGTGTGGCTGCCGGAGGACCAGACGGCGCCGCCGGCCTTGTAGCCGGTGGAGACGTACGAGCCCGAGATCGGGGACACGAAGGTGTTGAGGCGCTTGCGCTCGGCCTCGCGGGCGGCGCGCTCCTTGGCCTCACGGGCCTTCTCGGCCGCCTCCTTGGCCTCCTTGGCCGCCTCGGCGGCCCGCTTGCGGGCGGCCTCCTCGGCCTTCTTCTGGGCGGCGGCCTCCTCGGCGGCCTGCTTCTGGGCGGCGGCCTGGGCGTCGATCTGCTCGGCCACGGTGCCGCCCATGGTGACGACGGGGGTGAGACCGGTCTGCTCGACGGCGGGCTCGGCGGCGAAGGCCGGGGCGGCCACGGTGCCGATGACGCCGGTGGTGGCGAGGGCCGCGACGCCCGCCGCGCGGGCCGTGCCGCGCTGCATGCGGCTGGGACGACGATGCTTCCCGGTGGCGCGGGTGAACGCCATGGAGTGGCTGGTCCTTTCCTTCCTTCTCGCCTACCGGGTTAGCTGACGGGTTCGGAGCAGGAAGGTCTCCTACGGACCCCCTCGCGGCTCGCGCGGGCGTCCGATTCACCCCAGGGACTGAGTTGGGTCCCCGGCTCCCCTGGCTCGCGCCGTACGGGGACTCGGCGATGACTGTCCGGTGCCGCGGGTGCGGCGCACTGCCTGACGAACAGCCCGGACGAACCTAAGCGGGGTCACTTTCAATTCCCAAACGGATCCCGGTTTTTGTAGCGCATCCCACAGGGCAGACAGGCAACCTCCGCACCAATTCGGGCATAAAGGAGCCCTGGTGCCTTAGAAGACAACCAGGGCCCCTACGCGCGCGTGCCCCTACTCGGCGGCGACGACCGAGACTTCGCCGATGCCCAGGGCCTCGACGGGGCCCTTGATCTGCGCCGCGTCGCCGACGAGGACGGTCACCAGACGGTCCACCGGGAAGGCGCTGACGGCCGCCGCGGTGGCCTCCACGGTGCCGGTCGCGGCGAGCTGCCGGTACAGCGTGGCCTGGTAGTCGTCGGGCAGGTGCTGCTCGACCTGGTCGGCCAGCGTGCTCGCGACGGCCGCCGCGGTCTCGTACTTCAGCGGCGCCACGCCGACCAGGTTCTGCACGGCGACGTCCCGCTCGGCGTCGGTCAGCCCTTCGGCGGCGAGGGTGCGCAGCACCGTCCAGAGGTCCTGGAGGGCGGGGCCGGTGTTGGGCGTGTCCACGGAGCCGCTGATGGCGAGCATCGCGGCACCGGTCCCGTCCGGGGCGGACCTGAGGACCTGGCCGAAGGCCCGCACCCCGTACGTGTAGCCCTTCTCCTCGCGCAGCACGCGGTCCAGGCGGGAGGTGAGGGTGCCGCCCAGGCAGTATGTGCCGAGCACCTGCGCGGGCCACACGCGGTCGTGCCGGTCCGGGCCGATCCGGCCGATCAGCAGCTGGGTCTGGACGGCGCCGGGGCGGTCCACGACGACGACCCGGCCCGTGTCGTCGGCGGTCACCGGCGGTACCGGGCGCGGCTCGGCCGCGGAGCCGGTCCAGGCGCCCAGCGTGTCGCCGAGCAGGGCGTCGAGGTCGATGCCGGTGAGGTCGCCGACGACCACGGCGGTGGCCGTGGCGGGCCTGACGTGCCTCTCGTAGAAGGCGCGTACGGCCGCGGCGTCGATCGCGGTGACCGTCTCCTCGGTGCCCTGGCGGGGCCGCGACATGCGCGAGCCCGCCGGGAACAGCTCCTTGGAGAGCTCCTTGGCGGCGCGGCGGCCGGGGTTGGCCAGCTCGTGCGGGATCTCGTCGAGGCGGTTGCGGACCAGCCGCTCGACCTCGCTGTCCGCGAACGCGGGCGCCCTCAGGGCGTCGGCGACCAGGCCGAGCCCCTTGGCGAGCCGGGAGGCCGGCACCTCCAGGCTGAGCCGGACGCCGGGGTGGTCGGCGTGCGCGTCGAGGGTGGCGCCGGCGCGCTCCAGCTCGGCGGCGAAATCCTCGGCGGAGTGCTTGTCGGTGCCCTCGGAGAAGGCCCGGGCCATGATCGTGGCCACGCCGTCGAGGCCGGCCGGCTCGGCGTCCAGGGGTGCGTCCAGCAGCACCTCCACGGCGACGACCTGCTGGCCGGGGCGGTGGCAGCGCAGGACCGTCAGGCCGTTGCCGAGCGTGCCGCGCTCAGGAGCCGGGAACGCCCAGGGCTTCGGCTCGCCCCCCTGCGGCTGGGGGTGGAAATCCATCGTGGCGAGCTCGGTCACTTCGCCGCCTCCTCGTTCTCGTCGGTGGCTTCCACGGTCGCCGCGGACTCCGGGTCTTCGGTGCCTTCCGCGCCCTCGGCCTCCGGGTCGGCCGGGGCGATCGGCTCGTAGACGAGCACCGCGCGGTTGTCGGGCCGCAGGCGGGCCTTGGCGACCTCCTGGACCTCCTCCGCCGTCACCTCCAGCACGCGCTGCACGGCGGTCAGGGCGAGCTGCGGGTCGCCGAACAGAACGGCGTACCGGCACAGTTCGTCGGCGCGGCCGGCGACCGTGCCGAGCCGGTCCAGCCACTCGCGCTCCAGCTGGGCCTGGGCGCGCTCCATCTCCTCGGCCGTGGGGCCCTGATCGGCGAACCGGGCGAGCTCCTCGTCGATGGCGGACTCGATGACCGGAACCTCCACGTCACCGGACGTCTTCACGTCCAGCCACCCCAGGGAGGGCGCCCCGGCGAGCCGCAGCAGGCCGAAGCCGGCCGCCACGGCCGTACGGTCACGCCGTACGAGGCGGTTGTACAGGCGGGAGGACTCGCCGCCGCCGAGGACGGTGAGGGCCAGGTCGGCCGCGTCGCACGCGCGCGTGCCGTCGTGCGGGAGCCGGTAGGCGGCCATCAGGGCGCGCGCCGGGACCTCCTCCTCGACGACCTCGCGCAGCTGCTCGCCGATGGTCTCCGGCAGCGTGCCGTCCCGGGGCGCGGGCTTGCCGTCGTGGCCGGGGATGGAGCCGAAGTACTTCTCGATCCAGGCCAGGGTCTGCTCCGGGTCGATGTCGCCGACGACGGAGAGCACGGCGTTGTTCGGCGCGTAGTAGGTGCGGAAGAACGCGCGCGCGTCCTCCAGGGTGGCCGCGTCCAGATCGGCCATCGAGCCGATCGGGGTGTGGTGGTAGGGGTGGCCCTCCGGGTAGGCGAGGGCGGTCAGCTTCTCGAAGGCGGTGCCGTAGGGGACGTTGTCGTAGCGCTGCCGGCGCTCGTTCTTGACGACGTCCCGCTGGTTCTCCATCGACTCGTCGTCGAGCGCGGTCAGCAGGGAGCCCATGCGGTCGGCCTCCAGCCAGAGGGCGAGCTCCAGCTGGTGGGCGGGCATGGTCTCGAAGTAGTTGGTCCGCTCGAAGCTGGTGGTGCCGTTCAGCGAGCCGCCCGCGCCCTGGACGAGTTCGAAGTGGCCGTTGCCCTTCACCTGGGCGGAACCCTGGAACATCAGGTGCTCGAAAAGGTGAGCCAGGCCGGTACGCCCCTTGACTTCGTGGCGCGAGCCGACGTCGTACCAGAGGCACACCGCCGCGACCGGGGTCAGGTGGTCCTCGGAGAGCACCACGCGCAGGCCGTTGGCCAGGCGGTGCTCGGTCGCTGTCAGGCCCCCGGAGCCTGCCTGGGCTGTGGCCGTGTGACCCATGGGCATGTACGTCCCTTCGATCGCGGCGCGGTCGTTCAAACCGCGGCTTTCCTGGCGAGTCCTGCCACTGTATGCAAGCGTGCGGGGCCCTGGTGAAGTTCCCGGGGGGCGTACGCGGAGAGCGTGAGAGGGAGGCGGCCGGGGCGGTGCGCGGTGGTGACGGCGTGCCTCCCCCGGGGCCCGGTGACCGCGGTGTCCGCGTACGGTCATCCCGGCGCACGGCAGGCCGCCCGGAGCGGGGAGGGCGCCGGACGAAAGACCGTGGACGGGCCGGCCCTCGGCAGTCCTCGGACGGGGTCCCGGCCGCCGCCGCGGCCCGGCGAGCGGCGCCCTCGGCCCTGGTGCGAACCCCTGCCGGGGAGGCCGTAGACCGGGTGCTGGTCCCGGTTGTCAGTGCGGCGGTCCACAATGGTCGGCGTCAGATCTCGTTCCACGCTTCAGCAAGGAGCCGGCAGCGATGGCCCGCCGCAGCACGAAGACCCCGCCGCCCGACGACTCGTACGAGGAGAGAATCCTCGACATCGACGTCGTCGACGAGATGCAGGGCTCCTTCCTCGAGTACGCGTACTCGGTCATCTACTCCCGCGCCCTGCCCGACGCGCGCGACGGCCTCAAGCCGGTGCACCGCCGCATCGTCTACCAGATGAACGAGATGGGCCTGCGCCCCGAGCGCGGGTACGTCAAGTGCGCCCGCGTCGTCGGCGAGGTGATGGGCAAGCTGCACCCGCACGGCGACACGTCGATCTACGACGCCCTCGTGCGCATGGCCCAGCCCTTCTCGATGCGTGTCCCCCTGGTCGACGGCCACGGCAACTTCGGCTCACTGGGCAACGACGACCCGCCGGCCGCCATGCGGTACACCGAGTGCCGGATGGCCGAGGCGACGAGCCTGATGACGGAGTCCATCGAAGAGGACACCGTCGACTTCAACCCCAACTACGACGGCCAGGAGCAGGAACCGGTGGCGCTGCCGGCCGCCTTCCCGAACCTCCTGGTCAACGGCGCCTCGGGCATCGCGGTCGGTATGGCCACGAACATGCCGCCGCACAACCTGCGCGAGGTGATCGCCGCCGCCCGCCACCTGATCAGGTACCCGAACGCCGACCTCGACGCCCTGATGAAGCACGTCCCGGGCCCCGACCTGCCCACCGGCGGCCGCGTCGTCGGCCTGTCCGGCATCCGGGACGCCTACGAGACGGGCCGCGGCACGTTCAAGATGCGCGCGACGGTGTCCGTGGACAACGTGACGGCGCGCCGCAAGGGCCTCGTGGTCACGGAGCTGCCCTTCACGGTCGGCCCGGAGAAGGTGATCGCCAAGATCAAGGACCTGGTCGGCTCGAAGAAGCTCCAGGGCATCGCCGACGTCAAGGACCTCACCGACCGCGCCCACGGCCTGCGCCTGGTCATCGAGATCAAGAACGGCTTCGTGCCGGAGGCGGTCCTGGAGCAGCTGTACAAGCTGACGCCGATGGAGGAGTCCTTCGGGATCAACAACGTCGCCCTGGTCGACGGCCAGCCGCTCACGCTGGGTCTGAAGGAACTGCTGGAGGTCTATCTCGACCACCGCTTCAACGTCGTGCGGCGGCGTTCGGAGTTCCGTCGCGGCAAGAAGCGCGACCGGCTGCATCTGGTCGAGGGTCTGCTGACGGCCCTGCTGGACATCGACGAGGTCATCCGTCTCATCCGCTCCAGCGACAACTCCGCGCAGGCGAAGCAGCGCCTGATGGAGCAGTTCTCGCTGAGCGAGGTGCAGACGCAGTACATCCTGGACACTCCGCTGCGCCGCCTGACCAAGTACGACCGCATCGAGCTGGAGGCCGAGAAGGACCGGCTCACCGCGGAGATCGAGGAACTGACCCGGATCCTCGACTCGGACACGGAGCTGCGCAAGCTGGTCTCCACCGAACTGGCCAACGTCGCCAAGAAGTTCGGCACCGACCGGCGTACGGTCCTGCTGGAGTCGGGTGGTGCCCCGGTCGCCGCCGTGCCGCTCCAGGTGGCCGACGACCCGTGCCGGGTGCTGCTGTCCTCGACGGGTCTGCTGGCCCGTACGGCGAACGGCGAGCCGTTCGCGGAGGACGCCGGAGCCAAGCGCGTGAAGCACGACGTGATCGTCTCGGCCGTGCCGGCCACCGCCCGCGGCGAGGTGGGCGCGGTCACCTCGGCGGGCCGGCTGCTGCGGCTGAACGTGATCGACCTGCCCCAGCTCCCGGAGTCGATGCCGACGCCGAACCTGGCGGGAGGCGCACCGCTCGCGGAGTTCGTCTCCCTGGAGGACGACGAGACGGTGGTCTGCCTGACGACGCTCGACGAGTCGTCGCCGGGCCTGGCGCTCGGCACGGCACAGGGCGTGGTCAAGCGCGTGGTGCCGGACTATCCGTCCAGCAAGGAGGAGCTGGAGGTGATCACCCTCAAGGAGGGTGACCGGATCGTCGGCGCGGTCGAGCTGCGCACCGGCGAGGAGGATCTGGTCTTCATCACCGACGACGCCCAGCTGCTGCGCTTCCAGGCGTCCCAGGTCCGGCCGCAGGGCCGCCCGGCCGGTGGCGTGGCTGGCATCAAGCTCACCGAGGGCGCGAAGGTCATCTCGTTCACGGCGGTGGACCCGGCGGTGGACGCCGTCGTCTTCACCGTCGCCGGCTCGCGGGGCACGCTGGACGACTCCGTGCAGACGACGGCCAAGATGACCCCGTTCGACCAGTACCCGCGCAAGGGCCGCGCCACCGGCGGCGTCCGCTGCCAGCGTTTCCTGAAGGGCGAGGACTGCCTGTCCCTGGCCTGGGCGGGCCCGGCCCCGGCCCTCGCCGCGCAGAAGAACGGCACACCTGCCGACCTCCCGGAGATGGACCCGCGGCGTGACGGCTCGGGTGTGTCCCTGGCGAAGACGGTGGCCGTGGTGGCGGGGCCGGTCTAGAGCCCCCGGCAGAGGGCTCAGGCAGGGTCTGCCGGGTCCTCCTCCGGGTTCTGTACGTACCTGAGGACGCCCCACATGCCGCGCTCGTCGGCGTGTGGGGTGTCGCTCCTGCACGCACCGAGTTCCTTGTCGAGGGCGGAGGCGTCGATGCCGGAGCCGATGAGCACCAGCTGGGTGAGGCGTTCGCCGCCGGCCGGCCAGGGCTCCGGGTAGAAGCGCAGGAACCGCCCGACGGCATGGACGGCGTAGCGGTTCCGGACGTCGTACGGCCCGAAGTCGACGTAGCCCTTGATCCGGTACAGCCCCTCGGGCCGGCTGTCGAGGAACTCCATCAGCCGACGCGGATCGAGGGGCTCCCGCGAGACGAACGACAGGCTGTCGTAGGCGCTGTGCAGGTGCTCGGCGTGATCGTCCGCGCCGTGCTCGTGCAGGTCGTCGAAGGACAGCTGCCCGATGCGTTCCTCGCTCGGCCGGCAGTCGAAGAGGAACTCGGGGTCGATGCGGCCGTAGGAGGCCGGGACGACGGCGGCGCGGTCGACGAGGGAGCGGACCAGTGCGAGGACGCGCTCGCCGTCCGCCGCCCGGTCGAGCTTGTTGACCACGACGAGATCGGCCAGCGCGAGATGCCGGTCGATCTCCGGATGCCTGGACCGGGTGTCGTCGAACTCGGCGGCGTCGACGACCTCGACGAGCCCGCCGTACACGATCCCCGGGTGCTCGCTGGCGAGCACCATCCGCACGAGTTCCTGCGGCTCGGCCAGCCCGCTCGCCTCGATGACGATGACGTCGATGCCGAGGGAGGGTTCCGCGAGCCGTTCCAGGTACTGGTCCAGCTCGCTCGCGTCGACGGCACAGCACAGACACCCGTTGCCCAGCGAGACCGTCGAGTCGCCGAGCGCTCCCGCCACGGCCATCGCGTCGATCTCGATGGCCCCGAAGTCGTTGACGATGGCGCCGATACGACTGCCGCCGCTGCGGTGGAGGAGGTGGTTGAGGAGCGTGGTCTTTCCCGAGCCGAGGAATCCGGCCAGGACGACGACCGGGATCTGCTGCGGTTCCGGGCTCGGCAGGTTCACCGTGCGACCTCTCTCACGCCGACGCGTGCACCGGCTGGCGTTCCCGGCACACGTAGGAGGATGGGATGCCGCCCCAGGATACGAGCCGGGGGATCGCGACGAAGTGAACGGTTGTCAGCAGCGCTCGCGGGGCAGACGGTGGGGATGGCGCAAACCCTCGTCCGCGCCAAGGCGGACATCCCGGACACCTGATCCCGCACTCGAGCGCGACCCTCGACCCGCCACTACCGCCACTACCCGTCAGGCAGCGACCGCCTACGCGCACTCCCGACGCACAGGCGGTCGCCCCACGGGGCGGAACCGGTTTCCCACCCCCCTGGCAGGGAAGCATCACGCAGATGCCGGAGGGGGCGGATGGATCACCGACGCTTCAGACGCCGGCTGTTACGGACCTGCCTGTGGGGGGCGGCAGGCCTCGCGGGAGCGGCACTCGTCGGAGCCGCTTCCATCGTGATCAGCGGCTGGCTCCTGAGCGGTGTCGAGGACGCCAACGGCGGGCGCCGGGCAGCGATAGAACGCAGCGCCGTCGGTGACTACTTCGGCGGCATCAGCGCGGTCTTCTCAGGGCTGGCTCTGCTCCTGCTCGTGATCACACTGCTGTTCCAGCAGCGAGAATTGCGCTTGCAGCGTCAGGAACTCTCCCTGCAGCGCCAGGAACTCATCTCCTCCCGCGAAGAACTACGACGCAGCGCAAGAGCCGACCTACGAGCTCTGCACGTCCAATTGACTCAGATGGCAATGGACGACCCCGCCCTGGCAAGCGTGTGGAACGACTATCCGGGCGAACCGCATGAGGTGGTGCGCCAGCACTTGTTCGCCAACCTCACCTTCGGCCATTACTTGCTCTTCTACGAATGGGGAGACGTAACCGAAGAAGAGTTGCTCGAGTACGCTCGCACCCTGCTCGGAAGCCCCTTGTTCCACCGCTACTGGGAGGCTTCGCGTGGCGCGAAGGAGGGCCTTTCGCCGGAGAGTCACGAGGGTCGGCTCTTCCGAATCTTCGAGCAGGCCATCCGCGAAGTCCAGGGACGCGGAACGCGCAACCCGCCGTGACGTGGGGCAGTCACTCAGACAACCTCACTCACTTGGGGAGCTGGTCCCACATAGCGCGCCACCGGCCTGATGATCTTCGGGTCCTCCGCCTGTTCCAGGATGTTGGCGCTCCAGCCCACCACGCGCGCGGCGGCGAACGTCGGTGTGAACATCTCCCGGGGCAGGCCGCAGAGTTCCATGACCACGCCCGCGTAGTACTCGACGTTGGTGTGGAGTTCACGGCCCGGCTTCAGCTCCGCCAGGATCGCCTCCACGTGCCGCTCGACCTGCACGGCGAAGTCCACCCGCGGACCGCCGAACCCCTGGGCGACCTCGCGCAGCATCCGCGACCGAGGGTCCTCCGTGCGGTAGATCGCGTGTCCGAAGCCCATGATGCGCTCACCGGCGAGGACCCGCTGCCGTACCCAGGAGCCGATACGGTCCGGGGTGCCGATCGCGTCCAGGGTGTCCAGCGCGCGGCTGGGCGCACCCCCGTGCAACGGCCCCGACAGCGCCGCCACCGCACCGGCCAGGCACGCCGCCACGTCCGCACCCGTCGACGCGATGACCCGAGCCGTGAACGTTGACGCATTGAATCCGTGATCAATGGTTGAGATCAGGTATTGCTCGATCGCCCGTGCATGCTGCTCGGTCGGCACCGAACCGGTCAACATGTACAGGTAGTTGGCCGCGTACGACAGGTCCTCGCGCGGCTCCACCGGCTCGAGCCCCTTCCCCAGTCGGTGCAGCGCGGTGAGCAGCGTGGGTACGGCCGCGGCCGCCTCGAGGGTGTCCTGCCTACGCCGGCCGGCATCGATGTCGTACACGGGCCGGAAGCCCTTGGCGGCGCCCAGCAGGGACAGCGCCGTGCGCATCCCGGCGAGCGGGCCGGAGCGCCCGCCGGCCGCCGCGATGGCCGGCAGGGCCGCCCGCACCTCGTCGGGCAGCCGCCGCAGCGCCGCGGTCTCCGCCGCGAAGGCCGCGCCCTGCCGGGCGTCCGGCAGTTCGCCGTGCACGAGCAGGTACCAGACGTCCTCGAAGGCGCGGGTCCGCGCGAGGTCGACGGCGGAGTACTGCCGGTAGTGATAGAAGCCCTCGACGCCACGGACGTCACCGATCCGGGTGTCGGTGACGACGACACCGGCGAGTCCCCGTGGTGCGTCGATGAGAGCGGCTGCGGACCTGTTGACGGACATGTCTTCCTCCCTGGACTTGATTCAACTGTCCATGGTTGACTTAAGGCGTGTCAATATTGATTAAATCAATGCATCAGTCAATGGTCCGCTAGGCGGATACGGTGACCCCCATGCGCGATCAAGAACCCGCCCCCCTGGACGCGGAACGGCGGCTGAGCACCAAGGAGGCCGCCGAGCTGCTCGGCGTCAAACCGGAGACCGTGTACGCGTACGTGAGCCGCGGGCAGCTCAGCAGCCGACGGGTGACCGGCGGCCGGGGCAGCACCTTCGACGCCAGGGAGGTCGAAGCACTCGCCCGGCGCAACAGGCGGGAGAGCGCGGGGAGTTCCCCGTCGGGCGGGGAGTTGTCCGTACGGACCCGCATCACGCTCATCGAGAGCGACCGCTACTACTACCGCGGTGTCGACGCCGTCGACCTGGCCACCCGGCACACCTACGAGGAGGTCGCCGAGTGGCTGTGGACCGGCCGGATGCGGCCGGGCACCACGTTCACCGCGCCGGCCGCCTCGGTCGCCGTCGCGCGCCGCGCCGTCGACACGCTGCCCGAACACGCGGCGCCCACCGACCTGCTGCGGGTCGCGACGATCGCCGCCGCGACCGCCGACCCGCTGCGCTTCGACCTGTCCGAGGACGCCGTGCTCGGCACGGCGCGCACCCTCATTCCCACGCTCGTCGCCGCTCTGCCACCGGCGGGCCACGACCGCCGCGACGAGGGGCCCCTGGCCCACCGCCTGTGGACCCGGCTGTCGCCGCGCAAGGACCCCGACGAGGCGTCCCTGCGTGCCCTGGACACCGCCCTCGCCCTCCTCGTCGACCACGACCTGGCCGCCTCCACGCTCGCGGTGCGCGTCGCCGCTTCGGCCCGTGCCCACGCCTACGCGGCCGTCTCCGCCGGACTCGGCGTGATCGAGGGCCCGCTGCACGGCGCGGCCAGCGGGCTCGCCCACCGGCTGCTCGTCGACGTGCTCGACCAGGGTGACGCCGCGCCCGTGATCGCGGACGAACTGCGCGCCGGCCGCCGTATCCCGGGACTCGGCCACCGGCTCTACGCGGCGGAGGACCCACGCGCGCGTGCCCTGTTCGCCCTCCTGGAGCAGATCCCGCGCGCGGAACCCGCCCTCCTCGCGGCCCGGGACATCGTCGAGACCACCGCCCGCCACGCCCCGCTGCACGCCAACGTCGACCTGGCGCTCGCCGTCCTCACCACGTCCTGCGGCATGCCCCCGACCGCCGGCGAGACGATCTTCGCGGTGGCCCGTACGGCGGGCTGGATCGCCCACGCCCTGGAGGAGTACGGAGAGCGCCCGTTGCGCATGCGCCCGAGCGGGCTCTACGCCGGTCCGAAGCCGCCCCAGCCACTACCGGAGTAGCGCAGGGCGGGGCCGAGAGTCGGCGCGCGCCAACTCAGGTTAGGCTCACCTCTGTGAGTACGTGCTCAAGCGTCTCCCGGGACTCCGACGAGCCCGTTTCGGGAACCGCGGCCATCGCGAGGACCTGGCTGTTGCTGGAACAGCCCGGCCCATGGGGTGCCAAGGCGCTCACTTCGAGCCACCTGGACCCCGCGCTGGGCCGTGCCCTGGAGGCAGCGGCGAAGGACACGGGCGTACGGATCGTGCTCATCCGCCGCCCCGGACGCCACGCGGACCGCCGGATGCCCGCCGCACGCCGGGTGTACGCGGCCCACACCGTTCCGGGAAACGTCTGGCTGCACGGCGCCACGATCTCGGACCCCGGGCAGCTCCTCGACCTCGACTTCGCCGCACTCGGCCGGGGCGAGCACCACTCCTTCGACGCGGTGCTCGGCGGACGGCCCCACGACGGTGATCCGCTCGCCCTCGTCTGCACCAACGGCAAACGCGACCGCTGCTGCGCCCTCCTCGGCCGGCCTCTCGCGGCCGAACTCGCCGCGTCCGGGGTCGAGGGCGTCTGGGAGGTCACTCATCTGGGTGGTCACCGCTTCGCCCCGACGGTGCTCGTGCTGCCGTACGGATACGCGTACGGCCGCGCCGAGGCGCACACCCTCAAGGAGGTCCTGCACGGCGCGCGGGAGGGGCGGATCGTCGTGGAGGGGTGCCGGGGCAGCTCGGCCTGGGAACGGCCGGGTCAGGCGGCCGAGCTCGCCGTGCGCACCGAGACCGGCGAATACGCCGCGGAGGCGCTGAGCGTCGTGCGGACGGCCGGCGCGGCCCCGCGCTGGGAGGTGACCGTCGCCCACGCCGACGGGCGCCGCTGGCAGGTCGAGGTGGCCCAGGGCGCGGCCCTGCCGCCCCGGCCGGAGAGCTGTGGGGCGGCAGTCCTCGGTTCACCCGCGCGGATGGACGTCGTGGCGGTGCGCGAGGTGAGGGTGTCGACGGCGCTGGCGAGCTGACCGGTCCGCCGACCGAGGTCCGAAGGTCCGGACCGTCTCCTCAAGCATTGATCAAGAGATCCACGCCACACCCATTACGGCGGGTAGGCAGGCCCACGTACCTTCTTGGGTATGAGCCCCACTCCCCCCGCACGCCGCCTGCGCCTCGGCCTGCCCCGGCGGGTGTTCTCGCAGGTGCTGCTGATGCAGGTGGCGATCGCCGCGGGAGTCGCGGTCCTCGCGACCGGACTGTTCCTCGCGCCCCTGAGCGACCAGCTGGACGACCAGGCGATGCGCCGCGCGCTCGCCATCGCGCAGACCACCGCGCAGCAGCCGGGCCTCGCGGAGGAAGTGAGGGACACGCCTCCCTCACCGAACGGTCCGGTGCAGAAGGAGGCCGAGCGGATCCGGAAAGCCACCAAGGCCGAGTACATCGTGGTGATGGACTGGCGGGGCGTGCGCTGGTCGCACACCGACCCGAAGCAGATCGGCGGCATCGTCTCGACCGACCCCGGCCAGGCCCTGGCCGGCAAGGAGGTCATGGAGATCGACAGCGGCACCCTGGGCCGCTCCGCCCGCGGCAAGGTGCCGCTGCGGGACAGCGACGGCACGGTCGTCGGCGCCGTCTCGGTCGGCATCGCCTACGACAGCGTCCGGGCCCGGCTGATCCACGCGATCCCGGGGCTGCTCGCGTACGCCGGGGGTGCCCTGGCCGTAGGCGCGCTGGCCGCGTGGCTCATCTCCCGGCGGGTCCAGCGGCAGACCAGGGACCTGGCCTTCTCGGACATCGCGTCGCTCCTGTCGGAACGCGAGGCGATGCTGCACGGCATCCGGGAGGGCGTCGTCGCCTTGGACCGCACCGGCCGCATCCGGCTCGTCAACGACGAGGCGCAGCGCCTGCTGGGCATCGGGGACGCGGTGGTGGGCCGTTCCCCCGACGAGGCGCTCGGCGCGGGCCGTACGGCCGACGTGCTGGCCGGGCGCGTGGCCGGCACGGACCTGCTCACCGTCCGCGGTCAGCGGGTCCTGGTCGCCAACCGCATGCCCACCGACGACGGCGGCGCCGTGGCCACCCTGCGCGACCGCACCGAACTGGAGCAGCTGGGCCGCGAGCTGGACTCCACCCGCGGCTTGATCGACGCCCTGCGCGCCCAGGACCACGAGCACGCCAACCGTATGCACACGCTCCTGGGGCTGCTCGAACTGGAGATGTACGACGACGCCGTGGAGTTCGTCGGTGAAGTGGTCGGCGACCACCGTGCGACCGCGGAGCAGGTCACCGAGCGGATCGAGGACCCGTTGCTCGCCGCCCTGCTGGTCGGCAAGGCGACTGTCGCGGCCGAGCGGGGCGTCGCGCTGTGGGTGTCGGACCGGACCCGGCTGCCCGACCGGCTGATCGACCCCCAGGGGCTCGTCACCGTCGTCGGGAACCTGGTGGACAACGCCCTCGACGCCGTCGCGGGCAAGCCGCACGCGCGCGTGGAGGTGGAACTGCGCAGTGAGGGTCGCACGGCGATCCTCCGGGTGCGCGACACGGGCCCGGGAATCCCGCCGGAGCACCGGGAGTTGATCTTCACCGATGGATGGTCCACGAAGAAGCCGCCCGCGCACCGCGAGCGAGGCATCGGGCTCTCCCTGGTGCGCAGGCTCGCCGAGCGGCAGGGGGGCAGCGCGACCGTCGGCGAGGCGCACGGCGGGGGTGCGGAGTTCACCGTCGTCCTGCCCGAGGCGCTGGCCGAGCCGGGCCCGGAACCGGCCCTGACCGTGCCGTCAGCTCCGCAGACCGCCAAGGAGGAGTCGTGATGATCGAGGTGCTGGTCGTGGACGACGACACCAGGGTCGCGCGGGTCAACGCCGCCTACGTCGAGAAGGTGCCGGGCTTCCATGTCGCCGGCGAGGCCCACAGCGCCGCGGACGCACTGCGCCAGCTGGAGGCGCTGCCCCGGCTCGACCTGGTGCTCATGGACCACTACCTGCCCGACGAGACGGGGCTCGCGGTCGTCCAGGAGATGCGCCGGCGCGGCCACCAGACCGACGTGATCATGGTGACGGCGGCCCGGGATGTCTCCACCGTGCAGGCGGCGATGCGGCACGGCGCGCTGCAGTACCTGGTCAAGCCGTTCGCCTTCGCCGGCCTGCGCTCCAAGCTGGAGGCGTACGCGGAACTGCGCCGCACCCTCGACGGCGGCGGGGAGGCGGAACAGGCCGAGGTCGACCGCATCTTCGGGGCGCTGTCGGCTCCCTCTGAGCCGGACCTGCCCAAGGGCCACTCCCCCACGACCGCGGAGCTGGTGCGTCAGTCCCTGATGAACGCGGACGGGCCTCTGTCCGCCCAGGAGATCGCCGAGCGGACCGGGGTGAGCCGCCAGACCGCCCAGCGCTATCTGAAGCTCCTGGAGCGCACGGGACGGGCCAGGCTGACCCTCAAGTACGGCGACGCGGGCCGCCCGGAACACCGTTACGTGTGGGCGACCCGCGCCTAGGCGATCAGTCTCAGGCCGTTTCGGCTGTCAGCCCGTGGCCTTCTTCGCGAACTCCGTCGTGTAGGTCTGCGCGAGGTCGATCTTGGCGTTCTTGATGTTGGGGTTGAACGCCTTGAGCACCTTCTCCACCGTCGCAGGACCGTCCGCGGGCATCACGCCGTCCTTCGTGAACATCGGCAGTGTGCTCTTGATGGCCTGTGCGTAGAGCGCCTTGTCGCCCTGCGAGTAGTCGGCCGGCATCTTGTCGGCGATCTGGGACGCGCTGTGTGTGGACATCCATGTGAGCGTCTTGACGAATGCGTTGACCAGCTTCTGGACCGTGCTCTTGTGGCTGTTCACCCAGTCCGTCTGCATGTACAGACTTGACGACGGATACGGACCGCCGAGCGCCTCCTGGGACCCCTGGGGTGTCCGCATGTCGAGGAGGATCTTCCCCGCCTTCTTGTCCAGGACCTGGGCGACGGTCGGGTCGGTCGTCATGCCGCCGTCGATCG
This sequence comes from Streptomyces swartbergensis, assembly GCF_002148965.1. GTDB lineage: Bacteria > Actinomycetota > Actinomycetes > Streptomycetales > Streptomycetaceae > Streptomyces > Streptomyces swartbergensis. Next base: position 18,992 of record NZ_NGFN01000098.1, read on the forward strand.
AGCCCTGCTGGAGCGCCGAGATGAACGTCGGGCCGGCACCGACGGCGACGGGCGTGAAGTCGCTGACGCTCACGCCGTTCTTGACGGCGAGGTACTTGGTGAGGAAGTCGGTCGAGGAACCGAGGCCGGTGATGCCGAGCTTCTTGCCCTTGAAGTCCTTGGGCGAGGTGATGTCGCCCGACGCCTTCTCCGAGACCACCTCCACCTCGCCGGGGGCGCGGGAGAACTGCACGACCGACTCGACGTGCTTGCCCTTGGTCTGGAGGTCGAGGGTGTGGTCGTAGAAGCCGACGGCTCCCTGGACCTGTCCGGAGACGAGGGCGGTTTCGGCCTGGACGCCGGCGGGCTCCGTGAGCAACTGCACGTCGAGCCCCTCGGCGTCGAAGTAGCCGAGCCGCTGAGTGAGCATGGCGGGCAGGTAGATGACCTTGTCCAGACCGCCGACCATGATCTTGACCTTCTCGCCCTTCCCGCCGCCCGTGCTGCCGGAGCCGCCCGATGCCGTACTGGCGGCATCGTTGGCACAGGCGGTGAGCGAGGAGAGGGCGAGCAGGCCGGCGGCGGCGAGGGCGGCGTATCGGGCGTTCTTGCGCATGGCGGTTCACGTCCTTGTGAAAGCGGAGGAAGGCAGAGGAGAGAAGAAGGGGGCCTACGGGGCGGGTGTCAGTGCTCGGAAGCCGCCGGCTTCCAGCGGAAGATGCGGCGCTCGGCGAAGGTGAGCAGCCCCTCGGCGAGGAGCGCGACGACCGCGAGGATGACCATCGCCGCGTACACCCCGGCCGCGTTGAAGGTGCCCTGGGACTGCGCGACGAGCAGGCCGATGCCCTTGGTGGCGCCGATGTACTCGCCGACGATGGCGCCGATGAGGGCGAAGCCGAAGCTCACATGGAGGCTGGTGAAGATCCAGGAAGTGGCGGACGGGATGACCACCTGAAGGGTCACCCTGCGGTCGCTCGCGCCCAGGATGCGGGCGTTGGAGACGAGGTTGCGGTCGACCTCGCGGGCGCCCTGGAAGGCGTTGAAGAACACCGGGAAGAAGACCAGGACGACGGCCGACGCGACCTTGGAGGCCGGACCGAGCCCGAACCAGATCACGAAGATCGGGGCGAGGACGATCCTGGGAATCGAGTTGAGCACCTTGATGTACGGACCAAGTACATCGGCGAGCAAGGTGATCCGCCCCAGCGCAATGCCGAGAACGACGCCGGTGGCCACACCGAGGACCCAGCCGAGCAGCGCCTCGTAGAGCGTGTACCAGATCTGCTCGCCCAGGGAGCCGAGGGCGGTCCCGTGCGTCACCCAGGTGTAGATCTGGTCCCAGATCTGCGAGGGCATGGAGAAGTTGAACGGATCGATGACCTTGGCCCGGGACAGCGCCTCCCACAGGCCGAGGCAACCGACCAGCAGCAGCGCCCGGACGACGTTGATGAAGACCTTCCGCCTGCGCGCCGCGCGAGCCCGCGAGTGGGCACGGTCCGGAGCCTTGGCCGTCTCCACGACCGGTGTGCTGAGCAGCTCAGGCGACATGGGCGGCACCCCTCTCGCGGGTGATACGCACCTCTTCGCCGAGGGACTCCCAGATCTCGCGGTAGATCTCGATGAACCGCGGCTCCAGGCGCACCGCCTCGACCTTGCGCGGCCGCGGCAGGTCGATGGTGAAGACCTCCTTGACGGTGGCGGGGCCGGCGGTCATGACGACGACCCTGTCGGCCAGAGCGATGGACTCCTCCAGGTCATGGGTGACGAAGACGACCGATGCCTGCGTGCCCGCCCACAGTTCGAGCAGCTCGTCCGACATCAGCGCCCTGGTCTGCACGTCGAGCGCCGAGAACGGCTCGTCCATGAGCAGGATCTCGGGGTCGTTGACGAAGGTCGCGGCGAGCGCGACGCGTTTGCGCTGGCCGCCGGAGAGCTGGTGCGGGTAGCGGTCCTCGAAGTCCTCGAGACCGACCCGGGCCAGCCAGTCCCGCGCCCTCCGCTTCGCCTCCGCCTTGGGCACGCCACGGAAGCGCGGTCCGGACATCACATTGGACAGCACCGTGCGCCAGGGAAAGGTGGCGTCCTGCTGGAAGACGAAGCCGACCTTGTCGCCGACGCCGCGCACCGGCTCCCCGGCCACCAGCACATCGCCCTCGGTGGGCTCCTCCAGGCCGCTGACCAGGGTCAACGTGGTCGACTTGCCGCAACCCGTGGGGCCGACGACCGCGACGAACTCCCCACGGGCGACCGTGAGATCCAGGTCCCGGACGGCCGTGTGCAGGCCTCCCGACGGGGTCCTGAACGCCTTGCTCGCGCCCCGCAGCTCAATGGCGGGGCTGGTGTCTGCACTCATGGCCGGGGACGGTAGATCCGGCTCGGGACACGGCATCAGTCTTGTGAGCTCATACCGTTCTTTTGCTCGCAAGAGCCTGTTGTGCTCGTTTTGCGCGGGATACAAAAACGTAGCCGAAACAAGGGCTTGACGCCCGCGTGGCCTTGACGGAAGGAGGCCCGATGATTGACGTCCTGGTCGTGGACGACGACTTCCGTGTCGCCGAGATCAACGCCAAGTACGTGGAAAGGGTCCCCGGCTTCCGGGTGGCGGCCCGCGCGCACAGCGCTGCCCAGGCCCTGGCGACGGTGCAGCGCGGAGGGATCGATCTGGTCCTGCTGGACCACTACCTCCCCGACGGGACAGGCCTCGAACTCGTCCACCGCATGCGGGAACAGGGCCACGGCACCGACGTCATCATGATCACCGCGGACGGCGACGTGGCGACCATCCAGGCTGCCATGCGCCTGGGCGCCCTGCACTACCTGGTCAAACCGTTCACCTTCGCCGCGCTGCACACCCGCCTGGAGTCCTACGCCGCCCTGCGCCGCACCGTCGAGAGGGTCGGCGGCGGCCGCGGCATCGCCGTCCAGGAACAGGTCGACCGGATCTTCAGCGCCCTGCGCACCACCCCGGTCCTCACGTCACCGGGCCTGCCGGGTGGCCACTCGGAGCCGACGACGGAACTGATCTGCCGCGTCCTGCACCGCGCCGACCACCCGCTCTCCGCCCACGAGGTCGCCGCCGAGACAGGACTGAGCCGCTCCACCGCCCAGCGCTACCTGCGCCGCCTGGAGCAGTCCGGCCGCCTGCGCCTGTCCCTCAAGTACGGCGACACAGGCCGGCCCGAACACCGTTACGCGTGGGTGGCGCCGTAACCGTACGCCGGTGAAGGCACCGCCTCTACGCCGCTCCCGCCCCGGTCAGCGACCGCACCTCGGTCTCCGCGTGCCTGGCCTCGTCCGGGACCTCCGCCGAGGTGACCGTGCCCAGCCAGCCCGCGAGGAAGCCCAGCGGGATCGACACCAGGCCCGGGTTCTGCAACGGGAAGTACTGGAGGTCGACGTTCGGGAACAGCGAGTCGGGGCTTCCGGAGACCACCGGGGACAGCACCACGAGCACCACGGCCGGGACCAGACCGCCGTAGACGGCCCACACGGCGCCGCGTGTGGTGAAACCACGCCAGAACAGGGAGTAGAGCAGCACCGGAAGGTTCGCCGACGCGGCGACGGCGAAGGCGAGGCCCACCAGGAACGCGACGTTGAGATCCCGCGCCAGCAGCCCGAGAGCGATCGCCACCACGCCGACACCGACGGCCGCGACACGGGCCACGGCCACCTCGCTACGGGGCTTGCCGCCCCGGCGCCGCAGGGACGCGTACAGGTCGTGGGCCACCGACGCCGAGGACGCGAGCGTGATCCCGGCGACCACGGCGAGGATCGTGGCGAAGGCGACCGCGGCGACGATCGCGAAGAGAACCGTTCCACCCGTGGATCCGGCACCACCGCCCAGATCGAGCGCCAGCAGCGGAACGGCCGTGTTCCCGGCCGCGTTCGACCCGCGTACCGCGTCCGGGCCCACGATGGCGGCCGCGCCGAATCCCAGCACGATCGTCATCAAGTAGAAACCGCCGATGAGCCCGACGGCCCAGACGACCGAGCGGCGTGCGGCGCGCGCGGTGGGCACGGTGTAGAAGCGGGACAGGATGTGCGGGAGCCCGGCCGTGCCCAGCACCAGGGCAAGCCCCAGACTGATGAAGTCGAAACGGGCGGTCCAGTCCCCGCCGTACTTCAGCCCGGGCGCCAGAAACGCCTGCCCGTGACCGCTGCGCTCGGCCGCCGTGAGCAGCAGCCGGTCCAGGTCGCCGTGGAAGCGCACCAGGACGAGCGCCGTCAGCACGATGGTGCCGCCGAGCAGCAGGACGGCCTTGACGATCTGGATCCACGTCGTCGCCCGCATCCCTCCCAACGACACATAGATCACCATGAGCGCGCCGACCCCGATGACGGTCCAGGCCCGGGCCGCCCCACTCGTGCCCCCGAGCAGCAGCGCCACCAGGCTGCCCGCGCCCACCATCTGCGCCACCAGATACAGAACGGACACGGTGACCGAGGACGTTCCCGCCGCGATCCGTACCGGCCGCTCCCGCATCCGCGCCGCCACGACGTCCGCGAGCGTGAAACGGCCGCAGTTGCGGACCAGTTCGGCCACGAGGAACAGCACCACCAGCCAGGCCACGAGGAAGCCGACGACATACAGCAGCCCGTCGTAGCCGAACAGCGCGATGAGCCCGGTGACGCCGAGGAAGGAGGCGGCCGACATGTAGTCACCGGCGATGGCAAAACCATTCTCCATGGGTGAGAAGAGCCGCCCGCCCGCGTAGAACTCCTCCGCCGAACCGCGCCGCTTGCGGCTCACCCAGGTCGTGATCGCCAGCGTGACGGCGACGAACCCGCTGAACAGCAGCAGCGCCAGCGTCTGGTGTTCATCCGTCACGAGACACCGCCGTTCACGCCGCGCGTCAGCTCCTGTGTGTCCCAGCGCAGTTCGAGCGCCGCCCGGTCCCTGCGCAGCCGCGCGTGACGCGCGTACGCCCAGGTGAACAGGAACGTGGTCAGGAACTGCCCCAGCCCGGCCACCAGCGCCACGTTCACCGCTCCCGCCACGGGCCGGGCCATCAGCTCCGGCGCGGTCGTGGCAGCCACGACGTAGCCCACGTACCAGGCGAAGAAGGCGAGGAAGGCCGGCACCACGAACCTCCGGTACCGCCGCCGCACCTCCTGGAAGGCCTCGCTGCGCTGCACCTCCAGATACACATCGGCCGCCGCGACCCCGGTCTCGCCCTCCCTGCGTGCCGACGGAACCACGGCCGGGGCCGGCACCCCGGCACCCGCCGACTCGCCCCAGCCGGATGCGAGCGCGTCGTACCAGGGATCGTCGTACCTGAGGTGTCCGGCCTCCTCGGCCGGGACCGGGGCGACACCGTCGAGTCGCTCGACCGGATTTTCCTGACCAGCCCCATCTCTACGGGGACGGCCCTTGCTTGGCTGCATGCCCAAGGATGGACAGAACGGGAAGATCCCCGACTCTTCTTCCCCTCGCTCTTCACCCCATCAGGTGACTCAACCCGCGGGTGGCCGCACCAGCCCTTTCCGTACGCGTAACGCACCGCCTGCACACGGTCCTTGAGCCCTGTCTCGGTCCTGATTGCTGAGCCCTCGGCGATGAGCATCAGGCATGGCACGGACCATGCACCGGCTTCCCGGCTGAGCCGGACCACCGGAACCGTTGGAGCCGCTGGAACCAGCCCAGCCTCCCGCCGATCCCCAACTCCGGTCAGCCCAAGCTCAGGCCGACACCGGGGCCCAACCGGCACCGGCCCCGACCGGCACCCGACCCCGATCCCGACCCCGCTCAGATCACCAG
>NZ_NGFN01000099.1 GCF_002148965.1 Streptomyces swartbergensis
GGCCCGGCCCTCAGCGCTGGACCTTCGTCTTGTAGCCCCGGCCCCACTGGAGCCCCCACCCGTACAGCCGGTCCAGCTCGGCCTGGAACCCGTAGACGAACTTCGCCTCGCGGCGCACGATGATCTCGTCCTTGACCTTTTCGATCATGACGACGGCGCAGGAGCGGGCCTGCGGCTGGCGTTCGTCGAGGTGGATCTCGATGCGGGGGCCGTTGCTCGGGTAGAGGGTGACGATGGCGTGGGCGCGGTCGAAGGCGGGTGTCGCGTCGTAGATGTAGACGAAGACCAGGAGCCGCTTGATGCTGTCGCGGTGGTCGAGGTTGATGTACATCGTCTCGCCGGACCCGGAGCCGAAGCGGTCGTCGCCGCTGAGCTTGACGTACGGCGGGGCGTTGACGTCGCCGAAGTAGCCGCCGAGGGGCTGGACGACGCCCTTGCTGCCGTCCTGGAGTTCGTACAGGCAGCCCAGGTCGAGGTCGACGTTGACCACGCTCTGGCTGTGGCCGATGACCTCCGGCGGTTTGAGGGCCCTGAAGGGGTGCCGCAGCAGGCTCTCGCGCTGCGGGCCGCCGATGTCGGAGGTGCGCATCCGCCAGCTCAGGTTGACCCGGAGATGGCCGGTGGCCGCGCCCTGTTTGGTGAGTGATATCTGCGCGCGCCGCTTGGTCAGTTCGATCGCGTTGGTTGCCGCGTGGCCCGAGTCGAACTGCACATCGCGCCCACGCCGGAGTCCGTCGAACAGGCCCATTCCGCCCCCACGTTGACTTGGAGACCGCGGGTCCTCGCCGTACCCACGGCCCTTGACGACCGACGGGGCGGCCGCCGAGGACTCGCCTCGGTGGCCGCCCCGCACAGAGCGTTCCTCACCCGGAGGGGTGTCACACCCCGGACGACACCTCAGTCTTGTCGTCCGAGCCCACCGCTTTTCCCTCTGCCGCTGCCAGGGCGCGGTTGCGGCGGACGGAGGACCAGAAGGACCAGGCGATCAGGATGACGCCGACCGAGCCGGTGATGAACTCGTTGATCTCGTACCGGATGGTGACGAGCAGGATCATGGCGAGCGCGCCGATCGCGTAGTGCGCGCCGTGCTCCAGGTAGACGTAGTCGTCGAGGGTGCCCTCGCGGACCAGGTAGACCGTGAGCGACCGGACGTACATGGCGCCGATGCCGAGGCCGAGGGCCATCAGGACGATGTCGTTGGTGATGGCGAAGGCGCCGATCACGCCGTCGAAGGAGAAGGACGCGTCCAGGACCTCCAGGTAGAGGAACATGAAGAACGCGGCCTTGCCTGCCACGACGACCGCGGAGCGCGGTTTGCCGGCGCGGACCGCCTCTTCCTCCTGCTCGTGTTCGCGTTCCTCCTCCTCTTCGAGCTTGTCCTCGAAGTAGCCGGAGAGACCGCCGACGATCATGTAGGTGATCAGGCCGCCGATACCGGCGAGCAGCACCGTCTCCGCCTTGTCGACGTGCGCGCCGCCGTGCTGGTGGGCGTGGGTCGCGAAGGTGATGGCCGAGATCAGCAGGATGATCAGCGCGATGCAGACCGACAGCATGTCGACCTTGCCGAGCTTGGCCAGCGGGCGCTCCAGCCAGCCGAGCCACTTGATGTCCCGGTCCTCGAAGATGAAGTCAAGGAAGATCATCAGCAGGAACATGCCACCGAACGCGGCGATCGCCGGATGGGCGTCGGTGACGAGCTCCTGGTAACGGTCCTTGTCGGTGAGCGCGAGGTCGACGGCCTCGATCGGCCCGAGCTGTGCGCTGAGGGCGACGATCACGACGGGGAAGACCAGCCGCATGCCGAAAACGGCGATCAGAATGCCGACCGTGAGGAAGATTTTCTGCCAGAAGGCACTCATCTTCTTCAGGATTCCGGCGTTGACCACCGCGTTGTCGAAGGACAGCGAGATCTCGAGGACGGAGAGGATCGCTACGAGCCCGAAGGCGGCCCACCCTCCGTAGAGAACCGCTGCGACCAGGCCGAGCGCGGTGACCGCGAACGACCACCCGAAGGTTTTCAGAAGCACTGGCTACCCAATCGTGTGTGTACGGGGCTCCCCCGCGCCGTACCCGGCTTTACGAACTTTTGAAGCTGAAGTCTAGTCGGGCCCCCTTCGCACCCCGCCGGGCCCCGGGTTTTGCTCATATCGCGTTACGAGACGTTGACCCCGAAGTCCAGTGCGATGCCCCGCAGCCCCGACGCGTACCCCTGCCCGACGGCCCTGAACTTCCACTCGCTCTGGTAGCGATAGACCTCGCCGAAGATCATCGCCGTCTCCGTGGAGGCGTCCTCGCTGAGGTCGTAGCGGGCGAGTTCCTGGCCGTCCGCCTGGTTCACCACGCGGATGAAGGCATTGCTGACCTGGCCGAAGGTCTGGCCGCGTTCGTCGGCCATGTGGATGGAGACGGGAAAGACGATCTTGTCGCAGTGGGGCGGCACCTTGGAGAGGTCGATCAGGAGCGACTCGTCGTCGCCGTCGCCCTCGCCGGTGAGGTTGTCACCGGTGTGCTCCACGGAACCGTCCGGGCTCTTGAGCTGGTTGTAGAACACGAACCACTCGTCTCCGAGCACTCGCCCGCCGCTGCACATCAGCGCGCTGGCGTCGAGGTCGAACGGGGCTCCGGTGGTCGAGCGTGCGTCCCAGCCGAGCCCGATCACGACCTGAGTGAGGTTCGGTGCGGCCTTGGACAGGGAGACGTTGCCTCCCTTGGCGAGCGTGACGCCCATGGTTCCCTCCCCGGGTGTGTTTCTCAGGTGGGTCCTGCACGTCCGGCGCCGCACGTAAACCGTGCGGCGCCGGACAGAGGGACCTTCGAGTGGCTCAGACGTTCACGCCGAAGTCCTGCGCGATGCCGCGCAGGCCCGAGGCGTAGCCCTGGCCGATGGCGCGGAACTTCCACTCCGCGCCGTGCCGGTAGAGCTCACCGAAGACCATGGCGGTCTCGGTGGAGGCGTCCTCGCTCAGGTCGTAGCGGGCGATCTCCGCGCCGCCGGCCTGGTTCACGACGCGGATGAACGCGTTGCGCACCTGGCCGAAGGACTGCTGGCGGGTCTCGGCGTCGTAGATGGAGACCGGGAAGACGATCTTCTCGACGTCGGCCGGGACGCCGGCGAGGTCGATCTTGATCTGCTCGTCGTCGCCCTCGCCCTCACCGGTGAGGTTGTCGCCGGTGTGCTCGACGGAGCCGTCGGGGCTCTTGAGGTTGTTGAAGAAGATGAAGTGCGCGTCACTGGCGACCTTGCCGGACGAGTTCAGCAGCAGCGCGCTGGCGTCCAGGTCGAAGTCGGTGCCGGTCGTGGTGCGGATGTCCCACCCCAGACCCACGATGACCGCGGTCAGGCCCGGGGCCTCCTTGGTCAGCGATACGTTGCCGCCCTTGCTGAGGCTGACTCCCACGAGTCCTCCATAGGTGTTCAGGGGCGGGATGCCCCGTTGTGCTCGGATGTCGGATCAACGAATCGATCCTAGTGACGGGTTCCCGCCCCACGCAGGCCCTGGAGCCGACAAATCAGCGGGTGTCGAGCGCTTGACGCCCGACCGGCGTCACAGGGTGTCGAGCGCCTTCACGTAGTCGTTCAGGTCGCGCGCGTCCGGCAGGCCGTTGACGACGGTCCAGCGCACGACGCCCTCCTTGTCGATGACGAAGGTGCCGCGCACGGCGCAGCCCTTGTCCTCGTCGAAGACGCCGTAGGCGCGCGAGACGTTGCCGTGCGGCCAGAAGTCCGACAGCAGCGGGTACTCCAGGCCCTCCTGCTCGGCGAAGACGCGCAGCGTGTGGATGGAGTCGTTGGAGACGGCGAGCAGCTGGGTGTCGCGGTCGGAGAACTGCGGCAGGTTGTCCCGCAGCTCGCACAGCTCACCCGTGCACACGCCGGTGAAGGCGAAGGGGTAGAAGAGCAGCACCACGTTCTTCCGACCGCGGAAGTCGGACAGCTGCACGCTCGCGCCGTGGTTGTCCTTGAGCTCGAAGTCGGGGGCCTTCTCGCCGACCTGGATCGCCATCGTGTGGGTGTCCCTTCAGGGGGCTTCTCGAATCGGACCCACCCTACGCAGGGACCGGCGCAGACCGGTGGGCGGGCCGACGATGCCGGCCCGCCCCTTCCGTACGAACGACGCGTGGACGCGCCGTACGGCTAACGCTTCGACTTGGCGGCTTTGGGTGTCGCCAGCCGGCTGCCGCTCCAGTCCTTGCCGACGCTGACGCTCTTCGACGCCGTCAGGCCCGCCGTGGTGGCGGCTTCCGAGATGTCGCTCGGCTCGACGTAGCCCGAACGGCCCGTCTTCGGCGTGAGGAGCAGGATCGCGCCGCCCTCTTCGATGTACGTGGTGGCATCGACCAGCGCATCCGTCAGGTCGCCGTCGTCGTCACGGAACCACAGCACAACGGCGTCGGCCACGTCGTCGTAGTCCTCGTCCACCAGGTCGCCCTCGACGATGCCCTCAATGGCCTCGCGGAGTTCCTGGTCCACGTCGTCGTCGTAGCCGATCTCCTGGACCACCTGCCCGGGCTGGAACCCCAGCCTGGCGGCAGGGTTCGTCCGCTCCTCCGCGTGGTCCGCGGTCGCGCTCACGGGGTGCCTCCTGATCATGTCTTTGGGATGGGGGTGCCCCCTGCTCCTCTGAGCTTGGGGGAATCTCAGCCACGCGCGTGCGCGAAGCATTGGCCGTAGTCCACACGGGCGGGACGGATCGCGCAAGTACCCGGCCGTTCAGACCGCCGAAACGGTGACGATCCTGGCGGTGTCGCCGCAACCCCAGGCACACCATCATGGACCAAGGTGACGCACACCACACCTTTCTGCCCTGTTTGGGCGTTTGGGAATCGTCTATGGGTACGAGACTCGAAGGTATTCGCCCCATACGTCACGGAGCCGGTCCCACGCCCGGGTTACCACTGGGTAGAGATGACGTTTACGGCCCCGAGGTGGACCATGGGGAGCGGCGCGGCCAGAGCGACAACGACCGGCGACCCCAGCGAAACAGCGGCCCTCGCAGGCCCTCTGACAGGTAAGGAACAGCGTGGCTTCCGCATCCGATCGCAACCCGATCATCATTGGCGGCCTTCCGAGTCAGGTTCCTGACTTCGATCCCGAAGAGACGCAGGAGTGGCTCGATTCCCTCGACGCCGCCGTCGACGAGCGCGGCCGCGAGCGCGCCCGCTACCTGATGCTGCGGCTGATCGAGCGGGCCCGCGAGAAGCGCGTGGCCGTGCCGGAGATGCGCAGCACGGACTACGTCAACACCATCCCCACCAAGAGCGAGCCGTTCTTCCCGGGCAACGAGGAGATCGAGCGCAAGATCCTCAACGCGACCCGCTGGAACGCGGCGGTGATGGTCTCGCGCGCCCAGCGCCCCGGCATCGGCGTCGGCGGCCACATCGCCACGTTCGCGTCCTCCGCCTCCCTCTACGACGTCGGCTTCAACCACTTCTTCCGCGGCAAGGACGAGGGCGACGGCGGCGACCAGGTCTTCTTCCAGGGCCACGCCTCGCCGGGCATCTACGCCCGCGCGTTCCTGCTGGACCGGCTCAGCGAGCGGCACCTGGACGGCTTCCGCCAGGAGAAGTCGAAGGCGCCGTACGCGCTGTCGTCGTACCCGCACCCGCGGTCGATGCCGGACTTCTGGGAGTTCCCGACGGTGTCGATGGGCCTCGGCCCGATCGGCGCGATCTACCAGGCGCGCATGAACCGCTACATGGAGGCGCGCGGGATCGCCGACACCTCGAAGTCGCACGTCTGGGCGTTCCTCGGCGACGGAGAGATGGACGAGCCGGAGTCGCTGGGCCAGCTGTCCATCGCCGCCCGCGAGGGGCTGGACAACCTCACGTTCGTGGTCAACTGCAACCTCCAGCGCCTCGACGGCCCGGTGCGCGGCAACGGCAAGATCATCCAGGAGCTGGAGTCGATCTTCCGCGGCGCCGGCTGGAACGTGATCAAGCTGGTCTGGGACCGCACCTGGGACCCGCTGCTCGCCCAGGACCGCGACGGCGTGCTGGTCAACAAGATGAACACCACGCCGGACGGGCAGTTCCAGACGTACGCCACGGAGACCGGCGCGTACATCCGCGACCACTTCTTCGGGGACGACCACCGCCTGCGCGCGATGGTCGAGAACATGACCGACGACCAGATCCTGCACCTGGGGCGCGGCGGTCACGACCACCGGAAGATCTTCGCGGCGTACAAGGCGGCCGTGGAGCACAAGGGCCAGCCGACGGTGATCCTCGCCAAGACGATCAAGGGCTGGACGCTGGGCCCGAACTTCGAGGGCCGCAACGCCACGCACCAGATGAAGAAGCTGACGGTCGACGACCTGAAGCGCTTCCGCGACCGCCTGCACCTGCCGATCTCGGACAAGGAGCTGGAGTCCGGCGTCCCGCCGTACTACCACCCGGGTCCGGAGTCGGAGGAGATCCAGTACATGCACGACCGCCGCAGGTCGCTCGGCGGTTACGTCCCCACGCGCGTCGTACGGTCCAAGCCGCTGCCGCTGCCCGAGGACAAGACGTACGCGACCGTGAAGAAGGGCTCCGGTCAGCAGTCCATCGCGACGACGATGGCGTTCGTCCGCCTCCTCAAGGACCTCATGCGGGACAAGGAGATCGGCAAGCGGTTCGTGCTGATCGCGCCGGACGAGTACCGCACGTTCGGCATGGACTCGTTCTTCCCGAGTGCGAAGATCTACAACCCGCTCGGCCAGCAGTACGAGTCGGTCGACCGTGACCTGCTGCTCGCCTACAAGGAGGCCCCGAACGGCCAGATGCTGCACGACGGCATCTCGGAGGCGGGCTGCACGGCGTCCCTGATCGCCGCCGGCTCGGCCTACGCGACCCACGGCGAGCCGCTGATCCCGGTCTACGTCTTCTACTCGATGTTCGGCTTCCAGCGCACCGGTGACCAGTTCTGGCAGATGGCCGACCAGCTGGCGCGCGGCTTCGTCCTGGGGGCGACCGCCGGCCGTACGACCCTGACCGGTGAGGGCCTCCAGCACGCGGACGGCCACTCGCAGCTGCTGGCGTCGACGAACCCGGGCTGCGTGGCGTACGACCCGGCGTTCGGCTTCGAGATCGCGCACATCGTCAAGGACGGCCTGCGCCGGATGTACGGCGGCTCCGAGGAGCACCCGCACGGCGAGGACGTCTTCTACTACCTGACCGTCTACAACGAGCCGATCCAGCACCCGGCCGAGCCCGAGAACGTGGACGTCGAGGGCATCCTCAAGGGCGTCCACCGCTTCAGCGAGGGCACGGCCGGCTCGATCCCGGCGCAGATCATGGCGTCGGGTGTCGCGGTGCCGTGGGCGGTCGAGGCGCAGAAGATCCTCGCGGAGGACTGGAACGTCAAGGCCGACGTCTGGTCGGCGACCTCCTGGAACGAGCTGCGGCGCGAGGCCGTGGCCTGTGAGGAGCACAACCTGCTGCACCCGGAGGAGGAGCAGCGGGTGCCGTACGTGACGCGGAAGCTGGCCGACGCGCAGGGTCCGGTCGTGGCCGTGTCCGACTGGATGCGATCGGTTCCGGACCAGATCGCGCGCTGGGTGCCGCAGACGTACCAGTCGCTCGGCGCGGACGGCTTCGGCTTCGCCGACACGCGGGGTGCGGCCCGCCGCTTCTTCCACATCGACGCGCAGTCGATCGTGGTGGCGGTGCTGACCGAGCTGGCCCGTGAGGGCAAGGTCGACCGGTCGGTGCTCAAGCAGGCCATCGACCGATACCAGCTGCTCGACGTGTCGGCGGCCGACCCGGGGGCCGCGGGCGGCGACGCGTAGACGTCAGGCCCTGTCAAGGGGTGGTGAGTCTCACGGGCGCACCGTGGGCACACCACCCCTTCACCTTTTCTACGATTCGGCCATGCAGCAGCAGTCGGCCCAACTCCGTTGGGAACAACACACACAGCGGCCCCTCTTCGGCCTGGCCCTGGCGTTCGCCGTCGCCTACGCCGTTCCGATCGTCCGGCCCGACGCGAGCCGGGACGTGGTGGAGGTGTGCACGGCCGTCGAGTGGGTGGTGTGGGGCGCGTTCGCACTCGACTACGTCGTACGGCTCGCGCTCGCCGAGCAGCGGAGGGTGTTCGTACGGACGCACTGGCTCGACCTGGGCGCGGTGTTGCTGCCGATGCTTCAGCCGATGCGGTTGCTGCGGCTGGTGTCGACGCTGCTGCTGGTCGGGCAGCGGGCTCGGATGGCCTCGCAGATAAGGCTGACGACGTATGTCGGCGGTGCGGTGGTCGGGCTGCTGATGTTCGGGTCGCTGGCGGTGCTGTCGGTGGAACGGGACTCGCCGGACGGGAACATCCGGACGCTGGGTGACGCGGTGTGGTGGTCGTTCACGACGATGACGACCGTGGGGTACGGGGATCACTCGCCGACCACCGGGTTGGGGCGGATGCTCGCGGTCGGGCTGATGCTGTCCGGGATCGCTCTGCTGGGTGTGGTGACGGCGAACATCGCGGCGTGGTTCATCGCGCGGTTCGAGAAGGACGATGTGGAGGAGCGGCGGCAGACGGAGGCGATACGGGAGTTGGCGGAGGAGGTCCGGGCGTTGCGGGGGGAGTTGGCGGCGCTGAAGGGGACGCCGGCTGAATAGCACTGTCCTGTGCGGGCTGAGCTCGGGGGCGTTGCGCGACCCGGCGGAGCGGGGTGCCGCTGCGCCCGCCCTCCCCCAAGCTCTCGGCTTCGCTCGAGCAGGGGGGACCTCCATCGCCCCGACGGCACGACTGCCCGCAGCTCACGACATGGGTGGGCCCCCGGCCTGTGGCCAGGGGCCCTTCCCTCACTTCCCCGGGTCAGAACAGCATGCCGTTGCCCAGGGTTGTCGCTCCGGACAGCCAGATGATGGCCAGGAGCGTGTCGATGACGCCCAGTACCAGGGCGACCACGGCCGTGGCCGGGCGGGAGCCCGACCAGGTGCGGCCCATGGCGAGCCAGCCGCAGACGATCGCCACGGGGCCGAGGATGATCCCCAGCACGAAGAATCCGGCAACCGCGCAGATGACACCGATGATTCCGAGCGTCGCGCGATCCGGCCCGGTCCGTGACCACGTCCGGCCACGTGAGCGGGGGTGCCTGCGCGTACCGTGTCCGAAGCTCGCCATCATCAACTCCCGTAAACCCTCGATCGGTTGGGGTTCCGTTCGGGTACGACATGGCGAGTACCCCCACAACGGGCCTCAATCCCGCTGCTTGCGCGCTGCCCCCCTCCAGCAGCGCGCCGCAGCGTCCGCCCTCCATGTCCTGCGGAGGACTTGACCCACTGTGACCTGCGATGCTCGCCGGAGGGGAGTGGTCGGCGGTCTTGTTCACCCTGATAGGCGAACACCCGGAAAAAACAGACCGTCAGATGTGCGTCGCGCCCGCGCCGGCGCCCGCGTTCTCACCGCGCTTGGTGAGGAACGCCACCAGCACCGCCACCACGGCGACCCCGGCGGCGACGAGGGACGCCGCGCTCATGCCGGAGATGAACGTGTCGTGCGCGACGCCGGTGATCTTCGCGGCGATCGCGTCCGGTGTCCCCGGCGCCACCGGCGGGACACCGACCTGGACGGCCTCGGACGCCTGGTGCTCCTGCTCCGGCGTCAGCGGGGGCAGCCCCGCCTTCGTCCAGTTGCCCGCGAGGTCGCTGTCGACCTTGGAGGCCATCACGGCGCCCAGCACGGCCGTGCCGAGGCTGCCGCCGATCTGCATGGCGGCCTGCTGGAGACCACCGGCCACGCCCGACAGCTCCATCGGGGCGTTGCCGACGATGACCTCGGTCGCACCGACCATGACCGGCGCGAGGCCGAGACCGAGCAGGGCGAACCAGACCGACATGATGGCGCTGCCGGTGTCCGTCTCCAGCGTGGACATCCCGTACATGGCGATCGCGGTGAGCGCCATGCCGCCCGCGAGCGGGATCCGCGGGCCGACCTTGGTGATCATCGCGCCGGCGAGCGGCGAGCCGACGATCATCATGCCGGTGAGCGGGAGCAGGTGCAGACCGGCGTCGATCGGGCTCATGCCGTGCACGTTCTGGAGGTAGAACGTCACGAAGAACAGCCCGCCCATGAAGGCGATGGCCATCAGGATCATCAGCACGACACCCGCGGACAGCGGGACGGAACGGAACAGCGCCAGCGGGATCAGCGGCTCCTTGACCTTCGTCTCCCAGAAGGCGAACAGCGCGAAGCCCACGACCGACGCGATGATGAACGCCCATGTCCTGCCGTCGCCCCAGCCCCACTCCGGGGCCTTGATCAGGGCCCAGACGAGGCAGAACATCGCGGCGGACAGCAGGGCGATGCCCAGGATGTCGAAGGAGCGCGGGGCGTTCTCGGCGCGGTGGTCGAGGAGGATCCAGACGCCGAGGACGACGGCGAGGACACCGACCGGCACGTTGATGAAGAACACCGACTGCCAGTTGACGTGCTCGACGAGCACGCCGCCGAGGATCGGGCCGCCCGCGGTGGACGCGCCGATGACCATGCCCCAGATGCCGATCGCCATGTTGAGCTTCTCGGCCGGGAAGGTGGCCCGCAGCAGGCCGAGCGCGGCCGGCATGAGCAGCGCGCCGAAGAGACCCTGCAGGACGCGGAAGGTGACGACCAGCGCGATGCTGTCGGACAGACCGATGGCCCCCGAGGCGGCGGCGAAGCCGATGACGCCGATGAGGAAGGTCTGCCGGTGACCGAAGCGGTCGCCGAGCTTGCCCGCGGTGATCAGGGAGACCGCGAGGGCGAGGAAGTATCCGTTGGTGATCCACTGGACCTGGGCGAAGGTGGCGCCGAGGTCCTTCTGAATGGCGGGGTTCGCTATCGCCACGATGGTGCCGTCGAGGGCCACCATCATGACCCCCACAGCGACGGTGATGAGGGTGAGCCAGGGGTGCCCTCGCAGCCCCTTGCCCGGCGTCGCACCCGACGGCGTCGCCGGTGCGTTGCCCCCCGACCCCGTCGTGTCGATGGTGGTCTGACTAGTCATGCGTCGAGGCTAATGACAGCCACTGACAATTGACAAACCAATTCACAAGTCGGTAACTGACACGACACTCCCCTATAGCCTGAACTGGGCGAACCCTTCAGAGAAAGGCACCTCTTGAACCTGCGCGAACGCAAGAAGCAGCGCACCCGGGACGCGCTGCTGCGGGCAGCCATGGAACTGTTCGCCACGCGCGGGTACGAGGAGACGACCGTCGACGACATCGCCGCCGCCGTCGACGTCTCGCAGCGCACCTTCTTCCGCTACTTCGCCGGCAAGGAGGAGGCGGCGTTCTACGTGCCGCGGCTCGCCGAGACGCAGGTCGTCGAGGCCGTACGGGCCCGCCCGCCGGGCGAGGCCCCGCTGGAGGCGCTGCGCCGGGCCGTCCTGGAGAGCTGGGACACGATCAGCGAGACGATCGAGGAGATCGTGCCGGTCGAGCTCCACATGCGCGTCTACCGGGTGATCGAGTCGACGCCCGCGCTGCTCGCCGCCCATCTGCGGCGGGCGGCGGAACTGGAGGAGGAACTCGCGCGCATCATCGCCGAGCGCGAGGGGCTCGACGTGGACGCGGATCCGCGGCCCAGAATCGTCGTGGCCCTCTTCGGCGGGGTGATTCGCGTCACCGAGCGACTGTGGTCCGCGGGGGACGATCTGAGCCTTGAGGGAATGCGCCAACTGACCGCCACCTACCTCGATCAGGTGGGTCCCGCCCTGGCCGGGAACTGGCGTACGGGACAGTCCCCTTAGCATATTCACCGAAACGTGATCCCGGTCACTTGGGTAACGCGAGACCCTCTCGTTCTCCTAGTGTGTCCTTTCAGTGACTTCCTTCGACTCCACCCCGCAGCTGAACGTCTGGCGCGCACTGCTCGCTCTGGCCGTCGTGTTCGTGATGCTGGCGACCACCGGCTGGACCGCCCTGCGCAACCAGCGGGGCGACACGCCGCTCCAGGCCTCGCTCTCCGCCTGGGAGGACGGCGGCATCGGCGGTCACCGGCTGCCGGACCCGCAGTCCCAGCCGACGAAGCTGGCCCGTTTCTTCGCCTCGCTCACCGAGCGGGACCGCGCGAGCCTGGTCCGCACGTACCCGCTCGCGGTCGGCAACATGAACGGCGCCCCGGTCGAACTGCGCTACCGCGCCAATCGCATCGCGCTCGGCCAGGCACGCGAGGTCGAGCGGGAACGCATGCACGACAGCCGTCTCACCCCGTCCGGGAAGCAAGAGGCGGGCCGCCGGATGCACCGCTTGGAAGACCTCATGGAGAAGGACCGCCACATCCTCGCCTTCGACCCCGAGGGTTCGGGGCGGGTGGCGGAGGTCTTCGGCGACCTGCGCGAGGCGGACCGGGTCTCGGTCGTCGTGCCCGGCGTGGACACGGACCTGCTCACCTTCCAGCGCACCCGCCGCAAGTACACGGCGCCCGTCGGCATGGCCGAGTCCCTGTACGCGGCCGAGCGGGCGGCGAGCCCCTCGACCCGTACGGCCGTGATCGCCTGGGCCGACTACACGGCACCCAGCGGACTCGGCATCGACTCGGCCACGGCGATGCGCGCCGAAGAGGGGGCCGTACGGCTGAACGCGCTGGTGCGGGCACTGCCGGGCAGCTCGCCGGTCTCGCTGTTCTGCCACAGCTACGGCTCCGTGGTGTGCGGGGTCGCCGCGCACTCGCTGCCGGGCCGGGTGTCCGACATCGCGGTGGCCGGCAGCCCCGGCATGCGCGTCGAGAAGGCCGCCCAGCTGCACACCACCGCCCGGGTGTGGGCGATGCGGGACGCCGACGACTGGATCCAGGACGTGCCGTACCTGGAGGTCGGCGGGCTGGGCCACGGGGCCGACCCGGTGTCCACCGGGTTCGGTGCGCGGGTGCTGTCGGCGCAGGGTGCGAAGGGTCACGCCGGCTACTTCGAGCCGGGCACGGCAAGTCTGATGAATTTCGCAGAGATCGGCGTCGGCGCATACCGCTCGGTGCACTGCGCGCACAAAGACGGCGTCTGCCGGACCGGTTTGTCCGGCACGGCGGCGGCCTGACGCGCGTAGAGGCGAAGAAACTGCGGTCTGCTCGGGAGGGGGACGGAGAAGCGCGTGCCGCATACGATGAGCCGCATGGGTGACGTACTGGCCGGATTGCATGCCGCCTGGGAGTTCGAGTCCGACTCCGTGCTCATCCGTTACGAGCGGGGAATTCGAACACCCAAGCTCTTCCAGGCACTCGGGGAACGTCGTGTTCCCCTGGAGGCGATCGCCGGAGTGACCCTGACGCGCGGGAAGCGCGGCACGGTGGTGCTCCGCGTCGAACCGCGGCCCGGTGCGGACCCGTTGATGGAGGCGGCCGCCGGGCAGCTCAAGGACAGCGGCGATCCCTACCGGCTGGTGCTGCCCGCCGAGCGGGAGGTCCTCGCGGAGTACTACGCCGAGGAACTGCAAGGGCTGCTGACGGAGTCCGGGCCGACCGAGCGGTTCCTCGTGGAGCCGCCCAAGGGGCCGTTGTCGTTCAAGGCGTACGACGGAAAGGCCTCGTTCGACGGGCGGACCGTGAACTTCCGGTGGTTCTGGACGGGGGCGTCGTCGGCGAAGTGGAAGGCCGGGGACCAGAGCTTCTCCGTCGGGGAGCTGAACGGGGTGGAGTGGCGCTCGCCCGAGGTCTTCGAGGGGCATCTGCGGTTGTTGCGGCGCGACGGGGCCGGGGAAGCCGCGCAGGCTGACCAGGATCCCGCTGCGGTGGTGTTCGGGCTGGGGTACGGGCCTGTGCATGAGTCACTGCCGTTCGCTGCGGCGGTGTTGGCGGCGGTGCGGACGTCGAGTCCGGTGGCGGCTGTGTCCGCGGCTGGGCCGCGGCGTGATCCCGCGGATATCGCCGAGCGGATTCGGCACCTTGGGGAGTTGCATCAGGCCGGGTTGGTGACCGATGAGGAGTTTTCGGTCAAGAAGGCGGAGTTGTTGGCGGAGCTTTAGCGTCTGCCTGGATCTCGCCGTGGGCGGGCGCGGGTTCGTGCGTGGCTGATCGCGCAGTTCCCCGCGCCCCTGGGAACCTCTACTCCCGTCCGGCCGAAGTGAAGGTCATGTCCGCGTAGCGGTTGCCCGCCACCTGGGCCGCTATGCCGTCCAGCAGGTCCAGCTGCTCGTCCGTCAGGACGATCCTGGTCGCCGCTGTGTTCTCCTCCACCCGGGACGGCTTGCGGGTGCCCGGGATCGGGATGACCGGGAGGCCGTGGACCGTCGCCTGCTGCTGGACCCAGGCCAGGGCGATCTGGCCGAGGGACGCGTCGTGGGCCTTGGCCACCGAGCGGATGAGTTCCAGCAGGGGCGCGTTGGCCGTGGCGTTCTCGCCCGTGAAGCGGGGCTGCTGGCGGCGGAAGTCGTCGGGGGTCAGGTCCTCGGCCTTGGCGAAGGAGCCCGTGAGGAAGCCGCGGCCGAGCGGGGAGTAGGGGACGAGAGCCACGCCCAGGTCGCGGGCCGCGGGGACGACCTTCGGCTCGATGTCACGGCTGAACAGCGACCATTCCGACTGCACGGCCGCGATCGGGTGCACCGCGTGGGCGGCGCGGAGTTCGTCCGCCGTGACCTCGCTCAGGCCCAGGTGCTTGACCTTGCCCTCGCGGACCAGGTCGGCCATGGTGCCGACGCTCTCCTCGATCGGCACGTTCACATCGCGCCGGTGCATGTAGTAGAGGTCGATGACGTCGACGTCGAGGCGCTTCAGGCTCGCCTCCACGGCCTGGCGGATGTAGGGCGGGTCGTTGCGGATGACGCGTCGCGTCGGGTCGTCCGGGGGGATCGACAGGGCGAACTTGGTCGCGATGACGACCTCGTCGCGGTGAGCCTTGAAGAACGGAGCGAGGAACCGCTCGTTCTCGCCGGCGCCGTACGCGTCGGCCGTGTCGTAGAAGGTGACGCCCAGTTCGAGCGCCCGTTCGAGGGTGGCCCGGGACGCGTCCGCGTCCACGGGGCCGTAGGCGAAGCTCATGCCCATGCAGCCGAGGCCCTGGACACCCACCTCGGGGCCGTGGTCGCCGAGCTTCGCCGTCGTGATCCTGCCGTCCGTCATCGGGACCTCTCCGACGCCAGGGCACGCCCGGCGTCCGCGTAGAAACTGATCTTCCGGTCGAGCACGGCGAGCGTGCCCCGGAGTTCGTCGATCCTGGCCAGCACGTCCTCGCGGGTCGTCTTCAGCAGCTCGAAGCGCTCGACGTAGGTGTGGTCGCCCTCACGCACGAGTTCCGCGTACCGCACCATGTCGGCGACCGGCATGCCCGTCAGGCGGAGCTTGCCCACGAGGTCGAGCCAGTCGAGGTCGCGGTTGGTGTAGCGGCGCTGGCCGGTGTGGGACCGGTCGATGTGCGGCATCAGGCCGATGCGCTCGTACCAGCGCAGGGTGTGCGCCGTCAGGCCCGTCAGGGCGACGACCTCGCTGATCGTGTAGCGGTCCTGGCCGTCCGGACGCCGGTCCTGCTGCGGCGGGCCGGCGCAGGTGTCGGTCCTGGTACCCGTGGTCTCCATCACCGTCATGCCCCCAACGCTAGAACCTTGGAGTGCACTCCAAGCAAGCGCCGACGGTAAGAAATCGGCAGGACACTTCTTGATCGGGCTGGTTAGCGTAGGGCGTCATGAGTGCCGTACGCCGCGCCCTGCCCGAGGACGCCGAGGAAGTCCTGCGCCTGCGCCAGATCATGATCGGCTCGCTGTTCGGCGACCCCGCCACCGCCTGGCACGGGGAGTCGCTTCCCACACTGAAGGCCAAACTGGGCGAGTCGGACGGGGACTTCGCGGCGTTCGTGGTGGACCACCCCGAGCGGCCGGGGACACTGGCGTCGCTGGTGGCCGGGACGATCGACTACCGCATCGGCAAGTCGGGTGACCCGCGGGGCATGGTGGGCTTCGTCTTCAGTGTCGCCACCGACCCGTCCGCCCGGCGCCGTGGTTACGCGCGCGCGTGCATGACCACCCTGCTGGAGTGGTTCCGCGAGCGCGGCGCCCGGCGCGTGCAGCTCACCGCCTCGCCGGAGGCCCAGCCGCTGTACGTATCCCTCGGTTTCCGGCCCAAGCCCGACCCCTTGCTGGAGCTGACGCTCTGAGCGCATAGGCTCGAAGGCATGTCGCTGAAGAGCCTCGCGTTGATCGAGAACTGGCCGGTTCCCACCGCCGCGGCGGG
Organism: Streptomyces swartbergensis; assembly: GCF_002148965.1. Taxonomy (GTDB): domain Bacteria; phylum Actinomycetota; class Actinomycetes; order Streptomycetales; family Streptomycetaceae; genus Streptomyces; species Streptomyces swartbergensis. The sequence continues at coordinate 16,106 of NZ_NGFN01000099.1, forward strand.
TGTCGTCCGGGCGGACGGCACCGTCCTCGGCACCCACGGACCGGCCGGACAGCGGTTCCCGCTCGCGTCGGTGACCAAGCCGCTCGCCGCCTACGCGGTGCTCGTCGCGTACGAGGAGGGGGCCATCGAACTCGACGAGCCCGCCGGTCCGGCCGGGTCGACGGTCCGGCACCTGCTCGCGCACACCTCGGGCCTCGCCTTCGACGAGCACAAGGTCACGGCCCCGCCCGGGGAACGGCGGCTGTACTCGAACGCCGGCTTCGAGCAGCTGGGCGACCATGTCGCGAAGGCGACCGACATCCCGTTCGGGGAGTACCTGCGGCAGGCCGTGCTGGAGCCGTTGGGGATGGCCTCGACGACCCTCGACGGCTCTCCGGCCAAGGACGGCGGGTCCACGGTCGAGGACCTGCTGCGGTTCGCGGCCGAGGTGCAGGCCCCGCGCCTGCTGGACCCCCGTACGGTCGCCGAGGCGATGACCGTGCACTACCCGGGCACCAAGGGCGTCCTGCCGGGGTACGGGCACCAGAACCCCAACGACTGGGGGCTCGGCTTCGAGATCCGCGACTCCAAGTCGCCGCACTGGACGGGCTCTTCGTCCTCGCCGCGCACATTCGGTCACTTCGGGCAGTCCGGGACGTTCCTGTGGATCGACCCCGACGCGCGGGCCGCGTGCGTCGCGCTGACGGACCGGGCGTTCGGGCCGTGGGCGATCGAGGCGTGGCCGGCGTTCACGGACGCGGTGCTGGCCGACCTCTAGGACGTCTCCCGATCAGGTCATCTCCCAGACCAGCAGCTCCGCCTCCGTCGCGCCCTCGGCTTCCAGGCCCTTGGCGTCGGTGATCCGGGCCGCGTCGCCGGTGCCCAGCGTCTCGCCGTCCAGGCGTACCTCACCGCGCACGACGTGCACGTACGCGTACGCCGCGTCCGGTACCGCCGTCCGCTCCCCCGCCCCCAGGCGCCGTACGTGCAGCATCGCCCCGGCCTCCGGGACGGCGTAGGGCGTCGAGTCGGCGATGCCGTGGACGACCTCGTAGTACGGGTCGCCGCCGGGCCGCAGCGGGGCCAGCCACATCTGGACGAAGGTGAGGGGGCCGGGGCCGTCGTTGCGCTCCACGTGGCGCACCCCGCCCGCCGAGCTGAGCCGCTGCACGTCTCCAGGGCGCACCACCGACTCGTGACCGGTGGAGTCCCGGTGCGTCAGCTCGCCCTCGACCACCCACGTCACGATCTCGGTGTGGCTGTGCGGATGCTCGTCGAAGCCGGCGCCGGGCGCCAGGTGCTCCTCGTTGCAGGCGATCACCGCGCCGAAACGGAGGTTGTCCGGGTCGTAATGGGGGCCGAAGGAGAAGGCGTGCCGGCTCTCGATTCCGGCCGCCGGGTCGCCACCTTGGTAGCGCTCGTCAGCGCGCCGTACGTCCATCACGGAGTCCACCGTAGACCCGGCGACGCATCCTCCCGTCCGGATAAGGCAGTCTTGTCCCGTGCCCGAACCCGAAACCAGCAAGAACGAAGCCGCAGCACACGCCGTCCATCCGCATTCCGCCACGCTGAAGCGGCTGGAGAAGTCGTCCGGATCGCTCGCCGCGCAGGCCATCGCGCGGATGGACGAGACGCTGCCCTGGTACCGGGCCATGCCGCCGGAGAACCGTTCCTGGATCGGTCTGGTCGCACAGGCGGGCATCGCCGCCTTCACCGAGTGGTTCCGGCGTCCGGACGCCCCGCAGGCCATCTCCACCGACGTGTTCGGAACCGCGCCCCGCGAGCTGACCCGGGCGATCACGCTGCGCCAGACCGTGGAGATGGTGCGCACCACCATCGAGGTCATGGAGAGCGCGATCGACGAGGTCGCGGCCCCGGGCGACGAGAACGTGCTGCGCGAGGCCCTGCTCGTGTACGCCCGGGAGATCGCCTTCGCGACCGCCCAGGTGTACGCGCAGGCCGCCGAGGCCCGCGGTGCCTGGGACGCCCGCCTCGAGTCCCTGGTGGTGAACGCCGTGCTCAGCGGCGAGGCCGACGAAGGTGCCGTGTCGCGGGCCGCCGCCCTCGGGTGGAACTCGCCCGAGCACGTGTGCGTGGTGCTCGGCACGGCGCCCGACGGCGACAGCGAGCTGACCGTCGAGGCCATACGGCGCGCGGCCCGGCACGCCAAGCTCCAGGTGCTGACCGGGGTGCTCGGTGACCGTCTGGTCGTGATCGCGGGCGGCAGTGACAACCCGCTGGCCGTCGCCAAGTCGCTCATCGGCCCGTTCGCGGCCGGCCCGGTCGTGGCGGGCCCGGTGGTGCCGGACCTGCTGGCCGCGACCCGGTCCGCGCAGGCCGCGGCGGCAGGCCTCAAGGCGTGTTCCGCCTGGCAGGACGCCCCGCGCCCGGTGCTGGCGGACGACCTGCTGCCGGAGCGGGCGATGGCCGGTGACCCTTCGGCCCGTGAGCAACTGGTGGAGGAGATCTACAGACCGCTGGAGGAGGCCGGGGCCGCGCTCCTGGAGACCCTCAGCGTCTATCTCGAACAGGCGAGCAGTCTGGAGGGCGCCGCCCGGATGCTGTTCGTCCATCCCAACACCGTCCGCTACCGGCTTCGACGTGTGACTGACGTCACCGGCTGGTCACCCTCCGAGGTACGCTCTGCGTTCACACTGCGGATCGCGCTGATCCTGGGGCGTCTGGTCGATGGAGATCTCCAGCCCTAAAGTTTTGTCGGGGCTCGACAAAACCCCCTCGTGTTCTTCGTCCCTGTCCCCACGGGCGGCCGTGCCCGTCCTCAAGAGAGAGTGTGAGAGTGCTCGTACTCGTCGCTCCCGGCCAGGGCGCCCAGACGCCCGGCTTCCTGACTGCATGGCTCGACTTCCCCGGTGTCCGCGGTGCCCTCGAGGCCTGGTCGGACGCCGCGGGACTCGACCTGATCCGTTACGGCACCGAGGCCGACGCGGAGGAGATCCGCGACACCGCGGTGGCCCAGCCGCTGCTGGTCGCGGCCGGACTGGCGTCCGCGTACATGCTGTTCGACGACCCGGCGGAGCTGCCGCAGAAGGTCGGTGCCATCGCCGGGCACAGCGTCGGCGAGATCACCGCGGCCTCGCTCGCCGGGGTGCTCCCCCACGAGGAGGCCCTCCGCCTCGTCCGCACCCGTGGACTCGCCATGGCCGAGGCCGCCGCCGTCACCGAGACCGGCATGGCCGCCCTCCTCGGCGGCGACCCCGAAGTGACGGTTCCTCATCTGACGAAGCTGGGCCTGACCCCCGCCAACATCAACGGCGCGGGCCAGATCGTCGCGGCCGGCACCAAGGAGCAGCTCGCCGCGCTGGAGGCGGACAAGCCCGAGGGCGTGCGCAAGGTCATCGCGCTGAAGGTGGCCGGCGCGTTCCACACCCACCACATGGCCCCCGCGGTCGACACGCTGGCGAAGGCCGCCGAGGCCCTGACGCCCGGCGACCCGAAGGTCACGTACGTCTCCAACAAGGACGGGCAGGCGGTCGCCGCCGGCACGGAGGTGCTGGATCGTCTGGTCGGCCAGGTCGCCAACCCGGTCCGCTGGGACCTGTGCATGGAGACCTTCAAGGAGCTCGGTGTCACGGCCCTGATCGAGGTGTGCCCCGGCGGGACCCTCACCGGGCTGGCCAAGCGTGCCCTGCCCGGTGTGAAGACGCTGGCCCTGAAGTCCCCCGCCGACCTCGACGCGGCTCGCGAGCTCATCGCCGAGCAGAGTGCCTGAGAAGGAGCCCGAGAGCATGGCGAAGATCAAGCCCAGCAAGGGCGCCCCGTACGCGCGCATCCTCGGCGTCGGCGGCTACCGTCCGACGCGGGTCGTGCCGAACGAGGTGATCCTGGAGACGATCGAGTCGTCCGACGAGTGGATCCGCTCGCGCTCCGGCATCGAGACGCGGCACTGGGCCTCGGACGAGGAGACCGTCGCCGCGATGTCGCTGGAGGCCTCCGGCAAGGCCATCGCGGACGCGGGCATCTCCGTCGAGCGGATCGGCGGCGTGATCGTCTCCACCGTCTCGCACTTCAAGCAGACCCCGGCCGTCGCCACCGAGATCGCCGACAAGCTGGGCACCGACAAGGCCGCCGCCTTCGACATCTCGGCGGGCTGCGCGGGCTTCGGCTACGGCCTCACGCTCGCCAAGGGCATGATCGTCGAGGGCTCGGCGGAGTACGTCCTGGTGATCGGCGTCGAGCGGCTGAGCGACCTGACCGACCTGGAGGACCGGGCGACGGCCTTCCTGTTCGGCGACGGTGCCGGCGCGGTCGTGGTCGGCCCGTCCCAGGAGCCCGAGATCGGCCCGACCGTGTGGGGCTCGGAGGGCGACAAGTCCGAGACCATCAAGCAGACCGTGCCGTGGACGGACTACCGGGACGGAACGGTCGAGAAGTTCCCCGCGATCACCCAGGAAGGCCAGGCGGTGTTCCGCTGGGCCGTGTTCGAGATGGCGAAGGTCGCCCAGCAGGCGCTGGACGCGGCCGGGATCACCGTGGACGACCTGGATGTCTTCATCCCGCACCAGGCCAACGTGCGGATCATCGACTCGATGGTGAAGACGCTGAAACTGCCGGAGCACGTCACGGTCGCCCGTGACATCCGCACCACCGGCAACACCTCGGCCGCCTCGATCCCGCTCGCGATGGAGCGGCTCCTGGCGACCGGCGAGGCGAAGAGCGGCGACACCGCGCTCGTCATCGGCTTCGGGGCGGGTCTCGTCTACGCCGCGACTGTCGTTACCCTCCCCTAGGCACTCCGTGCCGGATCATGCGGTTCGGCATCGGAGAACCACCTGCCACACCCTCTGGAACATCTACGAAGGAGCGCCGACATGGCCGCCACTCAGGAAGAGATCGTCGCCGGTCTCGCCGAGATCGTGAACGAGATCGCCGGCATCCCGGTTGAGGACGTCCAGCTGGACAAGTCCTTCACCGACGACCTGGACGTCGACTCGCTGTCCATGGTCGAGGTCGTCGTCGCCGCCGAAGAGCGCTTCGACGTCAAGATCCCGGACGAGGACGTCAAGAACCTCAAGACCGTCGGCGACGCGACCGACTACATCCTCAAGCACCAGGGCTGATCGACCGATCAGGCCGTTGGGCTGACTGCCCCGCCACCCGGCGGTGGCGCCGCTTAATCCTCGGATCCGTTGGAGAAAGAATTCCCGTGAGCTCGACCAATCGCACCGTGGTCGTCACCGGTATCGGCGCAACCACACCGCTGGGTGGCGACGTAGCCTCTACCTGGGAGGGCCTCGTCGCCGGACGTTCCGGTGTCAAGCCCCTGGAGCAGGAATGGGCCGCCGAGCAGGCGGTCCGGATCGCCGCCCCCGTCGCCGTGGAGCCGACCGAGGTCATCCCCCGGCCGCAGGCCCGCCGACTCGACCGCTCGGCGCAGTTCGCGCTGATCGCGGCCAAGGAGGCATGGGCGGACGCCGGTTTCGAGGCGAAGGCCGGCGAGGACCCGGCCGTCGACCCGGACCGGCTCGGCGCTGTCATCGCCTCCGGCATCGGCGGCGTGACGACGCTGCTCGACCAGTACGACGTGCTCAAGGAGAAGGGCGTCCGCCGCGTCTCCCCGCACACCGTGCCCATGCTGATGCCCAACAGCCCGTCGGCCAACGTGGGGTTGGCCGTGGGTGCCCGGGCGGGCGTGCACACGCCGGTCTCCGCCTGCGCCTCCGGCGCCGAGGCCATCGGCTACGCCATCGAGATGATCCGCACCGGCCGTGCCGACGTCGTCGTCGCGGGTGGTACGGAGGCGGCGATCCATCCGCTGCCCATCGCCGCGTTCGGCAACATGATGGCGATGTCCAAGAACAACGACGACCCGCAGGGCGCGTCGCGTCCCTACGACGTGGCCCGTGACGGCTTCGTCCTCGGCGAGGGCGCCGGTGTCGTCGTCCTGGAGTCCGCCGAGCACGCCGCCAAGCGCGGTGCCCGGGTGTACGCCGAGGCCGTCGGGCAGGGCATCTCCGCCGACAGCCACGACATCGTGCAGCCGGAGCCGGAGGGGCGGGGCATCTCGCACGCCCTGCAGAACCTGCTGGAGCGGACCGACCTGGACCCGGCGGAGATCGTGCACGTCAACGCGCACGCGACGTCGACGCCGGCCGGTGACATCGCCGAGCTGAAGGCGCTGCGGAAGGTGTTCGGTGACGACACCGACCACTTCGCGGTGTCCGCGACGAAGTCGATGACCGGGCATCTGCTGGGTGGTGCGGGTGGTGTCGAGACGGTGGCGACGGTGCTCGCGCTGTACCACCGGGTGGCTCCGCCCACGATCAACGTGGAGAACCTCGACCCGGAGGCCGAGGCGAATGCCGATGTCGTCCGGGGTGAGGCTCGGAAACTGCCTGTGGAAGGCCGTATCGCGGCGCTGAACGACTCGTTCGGATTCGGTGGGCACAACGTGGTGCTGGCGTTCCGGACGGTTTGATCTCGCCTTCACGGTGAGTGGCCCGGACTCTTCGTGAGTTCGGGCCACTCGCCGTTTTGTTTCGCGTTTGTGTGCCAGGTGCCGGCCGGTGGGGGCTGGTCGCGCAGTTCCCGCGCCCCTAAAAGCCCTACACCACCTGGTGGAGCCAGCGGACCGGGGCGCCCTCGCCCGCGTAGCGGAAGGGTTCCAGCTCGTCGTCCCAGGGCTTGCCCAGGAGTTTGTTGAGCTCGGCCTCCAGGTCCGTTTCGCCGCGCTGGCTGCGTTGCAGGGCCGCGCGCAGGCGGTCCTCGGGGATGAGGATGTCGCCGTGGATGCCGGTGACGGCGTGGAAGATGCCCAGGTCGGGAGTGCAGCTGTAGCGCTCGCCCTCGGCGGTGGGGCAGGGTTCCGCGGTGACCTCGAAGCGCAGCAGGTGCCAGCCGCGCAGCGCCGACGCCAGCTTCGACGCCGTGCCCACCTGGCCCTGCCAGGAGAACTCCGAGCGCCAGGTGCCCGGGGAGGCGGGCTGACGGATCCAGTCCAGGCTGACGCGCGTACCGAGCACCCCGGCGACGGCCCACTCGACGTGCGGGCACAGCGCGCGCGGCGCCGAGTGCACGTACAGAACTCCACGTGTCGTCACCGGAACCTCCGGGCAGAGCGGGACAACTTGAAAACGGGCGGAACGGCTGTGACCGGGCGGGTCACGTTGATGGCGAGGCTACCGTGCGGTGACGCGAGGAGTGTGACGTACGGTCGCTCCCGGCGCCGGGAAACGCCGCCATTCACCCAGGGGGACGCTTGTACGGGTGTGAGCCGTTGCACCTGATCGGTCGGGAACCCTCGTGCGTTGTTATTGGTTGGGGAGACAGGCACGGCGCGGCGAGGGGAAGGACCACGGATGCGGAAGCGAAGCCACCGCTCAAGGCTCGCTCTTGCCCTGGCCGTGGCGGCTGCCCTGGGTGTCGCCGGATGTGACGCCGTCGGGGGCGACTCCCCAGCCCCGTCCGGTACGGCCAAGCCGTCCCCCAAGCCCACGCCCCTGTGGGACCGCAGCCCGCGTTCCGTCGCGGCCGTGGGCGACTCCATCACGCGGGGTTTCGACGCCTGTGACGTGCTGTCGGACTGTCCGGAGGCGTCCTGGGCGACCGGTGCGAGCCCCGAGGTGGACTCCCTCGCCGTACGGCTGCTGGGGCGGGCCGGGGCCGCGGAGCGGAGCTGGAACTACGCCGTGACCGGGGCGCGGATGGCGGACCTGCCCGGTCAGATCGCCCAGGCGGTGCGACGCAAGCCGCAGCTGGTGACGGTGATGGTCGGGGCGAACGACGCCTGCCGGGCCACCCCCTCGGCGATGACCCCGGTCACCGAGTTCCGCGCCGACTTCGAGGACTCCCTGCGCTCCCTGCGCAAGGCCCTGCCCAAGGCCCAGGTGTTCGTGGCGAGCGTGCCGAACCTGAAGCGGCTGTGGTCCGAGGGCCGCACCAGCCCGATGGGCAAGCAGATCTGGCAGCTGGGCATCTGCCCGTCGATGCTGGGTGACGCGGACGCCCTGGACTCGGCGGCGACCCTGCGGCGGAACACGGTGCAGAAGCGGGTGGAGGACTACAACAAGGTCCTGAAGGAGGTCTGCGCCAAGGACGAACGGTGCCGCTACGACGGGGACGCGGTGTACGACTACCGCTTCGGCACCGCCCAGTTGAGCCGCTGGGACTACTTCCACCCGAGCGTGAACGGACAGGCCCGGCTGGCGGAGATCGCGTACCGGACCGTCACGGCGGAGCGGCCCTGACCCGTGCGGTCCCACGAGCCCCGGTCCAGGGGTCAGGTCCCGGACCGGGGCTGCTCGGTGGGGAACTCGTCCCGGATMAGACGTTAATCGTCGCGGTGATCCTGCGGTCCGTGATCGAGCGCCCCACCTGGATCTCGTACGAACCCTTCACAAACGACCACGACATGGTCGTCTCGTCCCAGACCTCGAAGGCCCGGCGCGGCAGTTCGACGGTCGCTTCGGYGCTTTCGCCGRGTGCGGCGTCCACGCCCGCGAAGCCGGCCAGCCAGCGGGCCGGGCGGGTGGGGTCGGGCTCGCTCGGGGCGAGGTAGAGCNCCCTTCACAACCGCCCACGACATGGTCGTCTCGTCCCAGACCTCGAAGGCCCGGCGCGGCAGTTCGACGGTCGCTTCGGCGCTTTCGCCGGGTGCGGCGTCCACGCCCGCGAAGCCGGCCAGCCAGCGGGCCGGGCGGGTGGGGTCGGGCTCGCTCGGGGCGAGGTAGAGCTGGACGACCTCGTGGCCGGGGCGGTCGCCGGTGTTGCGGAGGCGGACCTTGGCGGTGGTCGCGTCGGCGGCGCCTTCGACCTCGACCGACTCGTAGGTCCAGTCGGTGTAGCCGAGGCCGTGGCCGAAGGGGTAGGCGGGGGTGCGGCCCTGCTTCTCCCAGGCGCGGTAGCCGATGAAGACGCCCTCGTCGTAGGGGAGTTCGCCGCCCTCCGGGACGACCTGGGTGACCGGGGCGTCGGTGAGGGAGCCCCAGGTGGTGGGCAGGCGGCCGCCGGGCTCGTGGGCGCCGGTGAGCACGTCCGCGAGAGCGGCGCCGCCCTCCTGGCCGGGGAACCAGGTGAGGAGCACGGCGGCGACGTCGTCGCGCCACGGCATCTCGACCGGGGAGCCGGCGTTGACGACCACGACGGTGTCGGGGTTGGCGGCGGCGACGGCGTGGACCAGGTCGTCCTGGCGGCCGGGGAGGCGCAGGTCCGTGCGGTCGAAGCCCTCCGACTCGACGCGGTCGGTGGTGGCGACCACGACGACGGCCGTGTCGGCGGCCCGGGCGGCCGCGGCGGCCTCGGCGATCAGCTCGTCGGGGTCGCGCTGCGGGTCCTGGTGGGCGAGGGTGAAGCCGATGGTCCGCATGGGGTGGTCGCTGGGCGGCGGGACGGTGTAGGTCAGGGAGATCTCGACCGGTTCGCCCGTGGTCAGTTCGACCCGGGCGTGGGGCACCGGGGAGCCGAAGAACGCCGCAAAGGGGTCGCCGTCCTCGGCGGGGCGCTGGACGTCGTCGAAGTACGTGGTGCCCGCGACGGTCAGCCGGAAGGGGCCGAGGCCCTTGATGCCGAAGGTGTGCGTGCCGGTCTCGCGCGGGGTGAAGGTGCCCGTCAGCTCGACGGTCGCGAGGGTGTCGTGGGTGACGCCGTCCGGGAGGTCGTCGCCCATCCACTGGATGTGGCCGCCGGCGGCCGAGCGGGTACCGATGACGGTGCCCTCGCTGTCGCGGCAGACGGCGCGCAGGTCGAAGCCCTGGCCGGCGACAGGGAGTTCGGTGTTCGGGTCGGCGCCGAGGGTGTAGGTGAGGCTGCCGTCGGGGAGGGCGGCGGTGAGGCCGGCGAGCGGGGAGACGGTCCGGGCGGGGAAGACGGTGGCGGAGCCGCCGCCGAGGACGCGGGCGTCGCGGGCGGCGGCGCCGATCAGCGCGATCCTGCCGGGCTTCAGCGGCAGGGCGCCGTTCTCGTTGCGGACGAGGACGAAGGAGCGGCGGGCGATCTCGCGGGCGAGCGCCTCGCCGTGGACGGGCTCGGGCAGGTCGGTGACTTCCGGTTCGGCGCCCTCCAGGATGCCGACCCGGGCGGCCAGGCGCAGGACCCGGCGGACCGCCTCGTCGACCTGAGCCTCGTCGGCCTCGTCCTCCCGTACGGCCTGTGCGAGGGCCTCGCCGTAGACGGTCCGGGGGCCGGGCATGGCGATGTCGAGGCCGCCGGCGAGGGCGCCGGTGGTGGAGCGGGCGGCGGTCCAGTCGGAGACGTTGATCCCGTCGAAGCCCCACTCGCCGCGCAGGACCTCGTTGACCAGGTAGTGATGCTCGGTCATCGTCGTGCCGTTGACCGTGTTGTAGGCGGTCATGATGCCCCAGGGGTGGGCGTTCTCGACGATCGCCTCGAAGGGGGCCAGGTAGAGCTCGCGCAGGGCGCGTTCGCCGACGAGGTTGTTCACCGTGAGGCGGTCGGTCTCGGCGTCGTTGGCGACGAAGTGCTTGACGGTGGTGCCGACGCCGCCGGACTGGACGCCCCGGACGTACTCGGTGCCGATCCGCCCCGTGAGGTACGGGTCCTCGCTGTAGGCCTCGAAGTGGCGGCCGCCGAGCGGGGAGCGGTGCAGGTTGACCGTGGGGGCGAGCAAGACGTGGACGCCCTTGCGGCGGGCCTCCTGGGCCAGCAGCACGCCGGCCCGGTGGGCGAGCCCCGGGTCCCAGGTGGCGGCGAGGGCGGTCGGCGAGGGCAGGGCGACGGACGGGTCGTCGGCGCTCCAGTGCACCCCGCGCACGCCGATCGGGCCGTCGGACATGACCAGGGAGGCCAGTCCGGCTTCCGGCAGGGCGGGCAGGCTCCACATGTCCTGGCCGGCCAGCAGCCGCGTCTTGGCGTCCAGGTCGAGCTTGCCGAGGGCGGCCTCGACCGCCGCCTCGCGCCGTACCTCTGCTGTCTCCGCCACGTCGGCACCTCCACGTCGAAAGCCGCTGGACGTCACCATCGTGCACGGGGTGCCTGTAATGCGGTAGGTTTCGTTATCTTCTCGTCACATTGGCGGTTCCGGCATGTCGTACGGTGACGCCATGACGGCCAGGACGAGGAGCGGGGCACGGCGCGCGGAGATCGTGCGGGCCGCTCTGGAGGTGATCGCCGAGCGCGGCTACCGGGGAGCGAGCCTGGCCGCGGTCGCCGAGCGGGTCGGGCTGACCCAGCAGGGGCTGCTGCATCACTTCCCGACCAAGGAGGCGCTGCTGGTCGCGGTGCTCCAGGAGCGCGACCGCTGGGACGCGATGCCCGCCGGCCGGCTGCGGCTGGACCTGCTGGCCTCGCTCGTCGAGTACAACGCGATGCGGCCCGCCATCATCCAGACCTTCTCGGCGCTGCTCGGCGAGAGCGTCACGGAGGGCCACCCCGCGCGCGCGTACTTCACGGAGCGCTACACCGGGGTCCGTGCCGCCATGGCCGAGGTGCTGCGCGCCGAGTACGGCGAGCGCCTGCCGAGCGGCCTCACCCCCGAGCGCGCCGCGCCCCTCCTCGTGGCGATCCTGGACGGCCTCCAGTACCAGTGGCTGCTGGACCCGGAGTCGGTGGACATGGCGTCGGCGTTCCGGGACTTCCTGACGCTGCTGGGCGAGGCTGACGCCTAGGGGGTGTCACTCGGCCACCGCCACCCCGGCCCCGACCGCGATGAAGAGGCAGCCGGTGATCCGTTCCCAACGGCGACGCCAGGCCGGACGGCCCAGCACGCCCCGCAGGCGGGCCGCGACGCGCACCAGGGCGAGCCAGTAGCCGACGCCGATCACGATGTCGAGCACCCCGAGCAGGAAGATCTGCTCGGTCAGCAGGCCCCCTCCGTCCACGAACTGGGGCAGGACGCTGAGGAAGAACAGGGCCGCCTTGGGGTTGAGGACGTTGGTGAGGAACCCTTGCACGAAGCTGTCCCGGCGGCCGGTGGACGTGACCGTCTCACCGCCGGTGCCGGACGTGCCGTCGGGCGACGGCTCCTCCCCTACGGCCGGCGGGCGCCGGCGGCCGGTGTCCTTGCGGGCCTCCAGCAGGGCTTTCACGCCCAGACAGACCAAGTAGGCGGCGCCCGCCAGCCTGATCGCGGTGAAGGCCTGGGCCGACCGGGCGGCGATCACCGAAAGACCCAGGGCCGCGGCGCACATGTGCACGCACAGTCCCGTCTGGGCGCCGTAGGCGGCTGCCCTGCCCAGCGCGGGACGCCGGGCCGCGGCCCGTACGATCACCAGGAAGTCGGGGCCGGGCACGAGGTAGGCGAGCAGGACCACCCCCAGGAACCCCACAAGATCCGGCATCGTCGCGCCCCCTCCCCACGCCCGGCCGCCGGACGCACCGTGCGGGTGCGGGTCCCACGCGAGCCGTGGGTCATGCGCCATGGCGTACGTCACTTCCCTCACGTGATACTGCGACACGTCCCGCACGCTCACGACGGAAGGGCCTGAACTCCCTTGAATTCCCTACGCCTTCGCCTCGGCGTCCTCGGTCTCGCCCTGCTGACCGGCTTCACCGTCCCGACGGCCGCGAGCCCCGCCGAGGCGGCCCCCTCCCCCACCGTCGAGGAGCAGCGGCTCGACAGAGCCGTCCCGCGGGAGATCCTGCGCCGTTCCGGATTCGACACCGTGGCCCCGCGGCTGGCCCGGGCGCTCGACGAGGCCCGCTCCTACGCGCAGGCACGCCGGGTCGTCGCGCACGAGGGTGCGCAGGTGTGGCGGCGGGCCGTCGACCGGGCGCAGGGGCGTGGTCCGGCGGGCGGGGACCTCAGCCGGGACGACGACCGGCCGCTGTACTGGGCGCGACTCGGCATGACGCGTGAAGTGCGCGCTTGGAAGCCGGAGTTCGATCTGACGGACGGCCAGCGGGCCGCGCTGCTGGACGAGCTGGAGCGCACCTCGCGCGGCCAGACGGCCCTCCGCTACCCCCACGGCAAGGGTCTGAAGCGGATCCTGGTCACCGGCTTCGACCCGTTCACCCTGGACCGGGACATCCGTATCTCCAACCCGTCCGGCGCCACCGCGCTCGCCCTCGACGGCACGGTGATCGAGACGGCGGACGGCCCGGCCCGGATCGAGACGGCCGTGTTCCCGGTGCGCTGGCGGGACTTCACGGAGGGGACGGTGGAGCGCACGCTGCGGCCGTACCTGCCGAAGGTCGACCTGTTCACCACCGTGAGCCAGGGCCGGGTCGGGCGGTTCGACGTGGAGCGGACCAACGGGGCCTGGCGGGGCGGCTTCGCGGACAACGACAACATCGGCCGCACGGAGACCGTCCCCGTCACCGACCCGGCCTCGCAGCCGCAGTGGACGACGACCACGCTGCCGTACCGGGCGATCGTCGCCGCGGACACCGGCCGTTTCCCGGTGTACGACAACACCGGTGTCACCGAGATCCCGGCGGGCGGCACCGAGCCCGTCGTACGCCCGCAGGGCCCGACTCCCGGCTCGACCGCTCGCGCGGGCGGCGGCGGTGACTACCTCTCCAACGAGATCGCCTACCGGGCGACGCTGCTGCGGGACCGGCTGGGGCTGCGCGACGTCCTGCCGGGCGGGCATGTGCACACGCCCGTGCTCCAGTTCGGCGCCGGGAACACCACCGAGGTCACCGACCCGGAGTTCGTGCGGAACCGGCTGGACATCATCGCCCAGGTGAGGACGATCCTGAGGGTGGCTGCGGAAGAGTCGTGACGGCCTCGTCGCCCTCCGCGCCGTCCGCCCCGCCCTCTCGGGTCTCCTCGCCCAGCAGTTCCCGCGCCATGAGGGTGGCGCCGGCGACCGCGCCCGGCATCAGGAACACGGCGACGAACGGGACCAGGAAGGCCACGGCCAGCGGCGTGCCGAAGCCCCAGACCAGGGTCTTGCGGGAGCGGAGCAGGCCCAGGCGGGTGCGCAGTTCGACGCTGCGGCGCTGGAGGGCGACGGCGGTCAGTTCCTCGGTGAGGAAGAACCCGGTGACGAAGAACCCGATCACCGGTACGGCCGTCTGGCCGACGACGGGGATGAAACCGCACGCGAACAGCAGCACGCCCCACAGGGCGGCCCGTACGACGATCCGGAGGCTGTCGCGGGCGGAGATCCACAGCTCGCGCCAGAGCGGCAGGCCCGACTCGGGGGCGTGGCCGTCCGGGGACACGTCCCGGTCGACCTTCTCGGAGAGGTTCTCGTAGAAGGGCTGCCCGACCAGCAGCGTCACCGCGGTGAACGTCACGACGGAGAGGAGCAGGGCGAGGGCGAACAGCACGGCGGTCAGGAAGCCGCGGAAGAGCCCGAGCCACGGGCCGGCCCAGTCGTCGGCGAACGGAGTCGCCCAGGTGACGGCGTCCTCGCCCCACAGCGCCAGCGCCACGAGCGCCGCCGCGTACAGGACGAGGGTGATCAGGCCCGGGAGCAGCCCGAAGCCGTAACTCTTGCCGTGCCGGGCCACCCACCGCTGGCCCCTCAGCAGGTACCGGAAACCAACCCCGAGATCGCGCATGTGAAAACCCTATCGGTGCTGGTGTCGCGCCCTTGACGCGCTCCGGTCACACCGATGTCACAGGTCACCCGGGAGGGCCATCCGGGTCAGCGGTGACACCAAGGCGGCCTTGTTGCCGTTGAGTCGAACCGGTACACCTCGCCGTACCGATCTCAGGAACCCCCGTTGGAGGTACGCGTGCGCACCACGAGAACCGTTCCTGCGAGACCTGTACTGATCGTCACCCTCACGCTCGCCACGGCGGGTTCACTGCTGCTCGGCCCCGACGCCGCCGGCGCGGACCCGAAGCCCGTCACCCGCGAGGGCGCCGCCGTGGACGACCGCGCGGCACAGGCTCCCGCGAGCGCGGCCCGGCGCGCACTGGCCGCCGAGACACCCGCCGGGGCCTCCACCGCAGCGCCCGTCCGCGGCTACCCGCGCCGCCAGATCCTCTCCCCCGACCCGCGGAACCCCGGCGACAAGTCCCTGAAGCTGGGCCTGACTCCGTACCATGCGATCGCCCCGAAGCTGAACGCCCTGCAACGCCTGGGCGACCGGGTGAGCGTGGAGGTGACCGGCCGCTCGGCCGGCGGCCACCGCCTCTACCTCGTCACCGTCACCGCCCCGGAGACCACGCGCCAGGCCCGCGCCCAGGAGCGCATGCGCGAGCTGATCGAGAACGCGCCCGCGATGGCCGCCAAGTCCCCTGAGATCAAGCGCGCTTACAAGACCCCGGTCTTCGTCAACAGCAACATCCACGGCAACGAGTGGGAGGGCACGGACGCCTCCCTGAAGCTCGTCGAGCAGCTCGCGACGGCGAAGGACGCCAGGACCCGCGACCTGCTCGCGCGCAGCCGCCTGTACTTCAACATCACGGCCAATCCGGACGGCCGTATCGCGGGCACCCGTGCCAACGCGAACGGCTTCGACCTGAACCGCGACTTCGTCACCGCCTCGCAGCCCGAGACGCGCGCAATGCGGCAGATCGAGCTGGACAAGCAGCCGGCCGTCCTGCTCGACCTGCACGGCTACGTCAACGGCACCCTCATCGAGCCCACCACGCCCCCGCACGGCGAGAACTACGAGTACGACCTGTTCCTGAAGAACAGCTACGCCAACGCCCTCGGCATGGAGTCCGCCGTCAACGCCCTCGGCTACACAGCCGCGAAGGACGGCGTGAAACCGGCCCAGATCCCGTTCCGCGACCAGGAGGAGGGCTGGGACGACTGGCCGCCGATCTTCACCCCGCAGTACGCGGCCTTCCACGGCACGGTCGCCGCGCACACGGTGGAGATCCCGCTGGCGGTGAACAACGAGGAGTACGACGAACTCCCCGTCGCGGAGCTGCGCCGCCGCGCCGCGGTCAACACGGCCGTGGCGGGCGCGGCGATCCGCGCGACCCTGAACCACGTCCGCGAGCACCGCAGCTCGCTCATCGCCGACCAGATCGAGGTCTTCCGCCGCGGAGCGGCCGGCGCCCCGCAGGTACCGGTGTCACCGCAGACGGTCCCCGGCGTCCCCGGCATCGGCCCGGAGGACGTCTACACGACCACCTTCCCGCGCGCCTACGTCATCCCGCCCGGCGCCTCCCGCACCCAGCGCTCGGCCCCGGCGGCGGCCCGCCTCGTCGACCACCTCCTCGCCAACGACGTCCGCGTCACCCGCGCCACACACGCCTTCCGGCTGGCCGGACGGACGTACCCCAAGGGCTCGTACGTCGTCGACATGCACCAGCCCAAGCGCGGCATGGCGAACGTGCTGCTGGCCGACGGCCGGGACATCAGCGGCAAGGTGTCGGTGATGTACGACATCTCGGGCTGGAGCCTGGGCCGCCTGTGGGGCGCCACGGTCGAGCAGGTGCCGTCGGGCGGCCTGCGGGACGCGCCGCTGCGCCCGGTCACCGAGGCCGCACCGGTCGCCCATGTGCCCGCTCATGGCGACCTCCGCCTGCGCCTGACCGACCCGCGCGAGATCGCGGCCCTCAACTCCCTCCTCCGGCAGGGAGTGCGGGTACGCCAGGGGACGGACGGCAGCGTGATCGTCCCGGCGTCGGCCCGCCTCGAGGCGGCCGCGGCCGCCCGCGCGCACGACGTCTCCTTCACGGCGACGCGGCTCACCGGCGGCGCGCCCCTGCACCGCCTCCGGGTCGCCGCCGCCGTCACGCCCGGTGAGCTGTTCGCCCTGCGGGAGATGGACTTCGACGTCACGCCGGTCTCGACGGCCGTCCTGAACGCGGGCTTCGACTGGTCCGCCACGGACGTGCTGTTCGTGTCCGCCGGCCTGGACCACGCCGCCCTGACCGCCCCCGCGCGCAGGGCCCTGGACGCCTTCCTCGACGACCACGGCCTGGTCGGCCGGGGCGCGAGGGGAGCGGCCCTGAACGCGGCGGCGGACCGGCTGGCCGTCAAGCCGGTCGAGGGCAACACGGACGCGAACGGCGTCGTACGAACGGAGAACACCGGCCGCGTCACGCACGGCGCTCCCGCGCACGCCTTCGTCTACGCTCCGCTGTGGTTCACCGACCTCGGCCCCCGCGTACGGGTGGAGCAGTCGTACGCGACCGGGAATCCGCTCGTCTCCGGGCACTGGCGCCCGCTCCGGGACGGCACCGGCGGCCCCACGGGGGCAGCCGGACAGGCTTCCGTGGTCAGCGGCGGCCGGACGGTCCTGTTCGGCACCGAACCACTCTTCCGGGACCACCCCAAGGGGGAATTCCCGCAGGTGGCAAGGGCATTGTTCACAGTGGCACACAGCGGTTCAGTTGAGGAGAACGGATGACGCAGGAGATCCACGGCACCGTAGCCGACGGCTTCGAGGGGGTGCGCGAGGAGTTCGCCTCGTTCGTGGCCGGGGAGCGCCCCGACTACGAGGGCCAGCTGTGCGCCTACGTCCACGGCCGCAAGGTGGTCGACCTGTGGGCGGGGACCGACGCGGACGCCCTCTACGGCGTGTTCTCGTCCACCAAGGGCGCCGCCTACCTGGTCGTGGCCCTCCTCGTCCAGGACGGCACGCTCGAACTGGACCGCAAGGTGACGTACTACTGGCCGGAGTTCGCGGCCGAGGGCAAGGGCGCCCTGACTCTGCGCGATCTGCTCGCGCACCGGGCGGGCGTGGTCGGCACGGACAGCGGCTTCACCCTCGCGGAGCTGGCCGACGACCGCCAGCTCGCCGAACGCCTCGCCGACCAGCGGCCGTTCTGGCGCCCCGGCACGGCGTTCGGCTATCACGCGATGGTCAGCGGGGCGCTGGCCGGCGAGGTCGTACGCCGTGCCACGGGCCGCACGCTCCAGGAGGTCTACCAGGAGCGGATCCGCACCCCGTACGCCCTGGACTTCCACCTGGGCCTGCCCGCGCCCCAGGAGTCCCGCTTCCGCACCACCCAGCCGATGGCGCCGACGCCGGACCAGCAGGCCCTCCTCGACGCCACGCCCACGGGTCCGCACACGCTCGCCTCGATCGCCTTCAACCGCAACGCCACGGAGCCGACCGACCTCGCCTCGCTGCCCAACATGCCGCTGATCCGCGCCAAGGGCCCGGCGTCGGTGGGCGGGGTGGCGTCCGCGCGGGGCCTGGCCGGGATGTACGCGGCGGCGATCAGCGAGGTGGGCGGGCAGGCACCGCTGCTGAAGCCGGACACGGTGGCGGAGTTCGGCCAGTTCCACTCGGTCGGCTACGACCTGGTGTCACGCGCCCACCGGTCGTTCGGACTCGGCTTCCAGATCACGGCCGACATGGCGCACCCGTTCCTCGGTGCCGGGACGATCGGGCACAGCGGCGCGAGCGGCTCACAGGCCTTCGCGGACCCGTGGAGCGGCCTCGCGTACGGCTACACGCGCCGCCGTTTCGCCTTCCCGGGCGGCGCGGCCCCGGAGAACGACCGCCTCGCGCAGGCGATCCACACGGCGGCGCTCGCACTGTAGGCGTGGGCGAAGGCCGCACCCCACGTCCAAGGGTGCGGCCTCCGCGTACGCAACGACGGCGGTCAGACCAGCGTCACGGTGATGTTCCCGCGGGTCGCCTTCGAGTAGGGACACACTTCATGGGCCTTCTCGACGAGCGCCCGCGCGGTCCCCCGGTCCACCTTCGGTATGTCGGCGGAAATCTCGACGATGATCCCGAACCCGTCCCCGTTCTTCCCGAGGCCGACCTTCGCGGTGACCGTCGCCCCGGTGAGGTCGGCCCCCTCCTGACGGGCGACGACACCGAGGGCGCCCTGGAAGCAGGCGCTGTAGCCGGCGGCGAACAGCTGCTCCGGGTTGGTCCCGGCGCCGCTGCCGCCCAGCTCCTTCGGCGGGTTGACGACGACCTCGAGCTTGCCGTCGTCGGTGGCGACCCGACCGTCGCGCCCGCCCTCGGCGGTGGCGACGGCGGTGTACAGGACGTCGGACTGCTGGATGGGCATGCGGTGGTGTTCCTTCTGTCGTCCGCCGCGGCTCGCGCCCGGGCCGAGCGGATTCGGAAAAAACTTACCGCATTCCGGAAGTCGACAGAAGGCGTCAGAGCTTGACGATCATCTTCCCGGTGTTGTCGCCGCGCAGCACGCCCAGGAACGCCTCCAGGTTGTTCTCGATGCCCTCGACGACGGTCTCCCGGTACTTCAGCTCACCGGAGGCGACCCAGGGGGCGACCTCGCGCACGAACTCCGGCTGGAGGTCGTAGTGGTCCCCGACCAGGAAGCCCTCGATACGGCCGCGGGTCTGGATCAGGCGGGCGAGGTTCCTCGGGCCCGGGGCGGGCTCGGTGTTGTTGTACACGGAGATCATGCCGCAGACGGCGATCCGCCCGCCCTCGTTGAGGGACCCGATGGCGGCCTCCAGGTGATCGCCACCGACATTGTCGAAGTAGACGTCGATCCCGTCGGGGGCCGCGGCCCGCAGCTGCTTGCTCACGGGGCCGTCCTTGTAGTTGAAGGCGGCGTCGAAGCCGTACTCGTCGACGAGCAGCTTCACCTTCTCCGCCGACCCGGCGGACCCGATGACACGCGAGGCGCCCTTCAGCTTGGCGATCTGCCCGACCTGGCCGCCCACGGCGCCCGCGGCACCGGACACGAAGACGGTGTCGCCCTCCTTGAAGGCGGCGGTGCGCAGCAGCCCCGCGTAGGCGGTGAGGCCGGTCATGCCCAGCACACCGAGGTACGTCGACAGCGGCGCGGCGTCCGGGTCCACCTTGACGGCGTTCTTCGCGGCCACGGCTGCGTACTCGCGCCACCCGAGGAAGTGCAGCACGTGGTCACCCACGGCCAGCCCCTCCGCGTTGGAGGCCACGACCTCGCCGACGGCACCGCCCTGCATGACCTTGCCGAGCTCGAACGGGGCGACGTAGGACTTCGCGTCGCTCATACGGCCGCGCATGTACGGGTCCACGGAGAGGTACTTGTTCCGCACGAGGACCTGCCCCTCACCCGGCTGCGGAACCTCCGCCTCGACGAAGGCGAAGTCCTCGGGCTTCGGCCAGCCGACGGGGCGGCTGACCAGGTGCCACTCGCGGCTGACGGCGGGGAGGGCGGACGTGTCGGTCATGATGCGCCTTTCCTTTGATCGGTTGGCTCGAGCGAATGCTTCAGTACCTGAAACACCATGCTCCTGAAAATTTCAGGTTGTCAAATAACCGGGTACCCTCGATTTCATGGCCTCCACCACATCCGCTCCCCAGAACAGCCACCGCCCCGACCCGCTGACCCTTGAGGTCGTCGAGCTCATCGGGGAGGTCGTGGCGCGGTTCCATCAGGACTACGAGGAGGCCGCGGCGGAGCATGCGCTGACCGGGGCGCAGGCGCGGCTGCTGAGTCTGCTGTGCCTTGAGCCGCTGCCGATGCGGAGACTTGCCCAGCGATTGAAGTGCGAGCCGTCGAACGTCACGGGGATCGTGGACCGGCTGGAGGCGCGGGGGCTGGTGGAGCGGCGGCCGGATCCTGCGGACCGGCGGGTGAAGGTGGCGGCGGCGACGAGTGAGGGGCGGCGGGTGGCCCGGAGTCTGCGGGAGTCGCTGCGGTTCGCGCGGGAGCCGTTGGCCGGGCTTTCCGAGGGGGAGAGGGTGGCGCTGCGGGATGCGTTGCGGGGGATGCTGGGGTAGGTCGGGATGGTCCTGGGTGCTGCGGGGTCCTGCGGGGTGCTCGGCGTAGTCGCTGAGGCCAGGGCGTTGCGCAGCTCGGCGCGACGAGGTGCCGCTTCTTCGGGACGGGTGCCGCCCTGGGGGTGCCCCCTGCTCGAAGAGCTTGGGGGAGGCACGATTGCCCGCGGCTAACGCCCCCTACGTGCACCACCACAGGAAG